>JAHDBG010000047.1 GCA_020630515.1 Gammaproteobacteria bacterium | reverse complement strand
TATTCAGGCAGCGATTCATGCACTGGCGCTGCATACCTATACACCGGAGGAATGGAAGGCCAAGGAAACTGAGGCACCTGCCTCGCCGCCGTGTCATGGCGGCAGGCGGTCAGAAACCTGACTTTTTCAAGTCGGGTTCCGGCAGGCTGATCGTCAGAATAGTATAACCCAGCAGGCCAGAAGCAAGCGAACCGATAATAATACCCAGTCGTTCATCAAATAACAGATTCACTCCTGTTTCTTCGAATGCCAGTGAGCCGATGAACAGACTCATCGTAAATCCAATACCGCATAGCACCGAAGCGCCATATAAGCTGAGCCAACCCGCCCCCTGGGGCATTGTAGTAATGCCGCAACGGATACTCAGCCAGCATATGCCGAAAATACCAAGCTGTTTACCTAAAAAAAGCCCGGTAATAATACCGATTGGTACACCATGCGTGATCTGATCCCAGGTAACACCCGCCAGATTCAGGCCGGAGTTCGCAAACGCAAAGACCGGTAATATAATCAGACTGACCATACCATGTAAATCACATTCTAAACTTTTTACCGGTGATACATCAGGCTGTTTTCTGGAACGCATCGGAATCAGCAGCGCCAGTATCACACCAGCAAGTGTGGCATGCACGCCAGATTTTAACATAGCAACCCACATTACCAGGCCAATAAAGATATAAATTCTTTTATCGATAACATCTTTTTGATTCAGATACACCAGTAACAAAACACACGCAGCCAAAAAATATAATGCGAACGCTGAAATATGCGCAGTATAAAAAAACGCAATAATTAAAATCGCACCAACATCATCAAATATTGCCAGAGATACCAGAAAAACCTTCAAGCTTCTGGGTACCCGATTACCCAGCAACATCAGTACACCAAGCGCGAAGGCAATATCCGTCGCTGCCGGAATTGCCCAGCCTTGCAACGCAACCTCATCATCAGCATTAAAATACCAGTAAAACAATGCTGGCACTATCATGCCACCCAATGCACCTACCGCCGGCAAAATAATATTACTTGTATTCGATAACTCACCTTCGACCAGGTCACGCTTCAATTCCAGCCCAACCAGAAAGAAAAAAATTGCCATTAGCCCATCGTTGACCCACAGCAACAGCGGTTTAGCAATTTCTAAACTACCGATCTGTAATTTTATCGGTATATCCAGCCACTCTTGGTAATACACCTGTAATGGTGAGTTAGCAAAGATGATGGCCAACGCGGCTGCTAACATCAACAGCACACCACCTGCAAACTCAGACTGTACAAATGTCCGGAACCCGGACGTTTTTTTAACTGCTGTCATCCTGCTTTCTCTTACTGATCTGTGGAAGACCGGGCAAGGAGACGTAAACGCAACGCATTCAGTTTGATAAAGCCAGCCGCATCTGTCTGGTCATAAGCCCCGCCATCATCCTCAAAGGTCGCAATATTTTTATCAAACAAGCTATGCGTGGCAGAACGCCGACCGACCACTGTAACGTTCCCCTTGTACAGTTTCAGCCGCACGTCGCCACATACTGTCAGCTGGGTCTGATCTATCAGTGCCTGCATTGCCCGCCGTTCCGGGCTCCACCAGTAACCGTTATAGATTAACGTTGCATATTTGGGCATCAGCTCATCTTTCAGATGTGCCGTTTCCCGATCCAGAGTCAGAGATTCCATCGCCCGGTGTGCCTTCAGCATCACTGTACCGGCGGGCGTTTCATAACAGCCACGCGACTTCATCCCGACATACCGGTTTTCCACAATATCACTCCGACCCACGCCCTGTGCACCCGCCACCTGGTTCAGGTGCGTCATGACCGCTGCCGGACTCATCGCCTGGCCGTCTATCGCAACGATGTCGCCCTGCTCATATGTCAGTTCAAGATACACCGGCTGATCCGGTGCCTGCTCCGGTGCCACCGTCCAGCGCCACATGCCCTCCTCCGGCTCAATCCACGGATCCTCCAGCTGATCACCTTCGTAAGAGATATGCAACAGGTTCGCATCCATCGAATACGGCGACTTTTTGCCCTGCTGCGCATAATCTATCGCAATGCCATGCTGTGCGGCATACTGCATCAGCTTTTCGCGCGAGAGCAGATCCCATTCGCGCCAGGGTGCAATGACCCGGATATCCGGCTGTAAACCATACGCACCCAGCTCAAATCGGACCTGATCATTGCCTTTACCAGTCGCACCATGCGCTATCGCATCCGCTCCCGTCACCTGCGCAATTTCAACCAGTCGTTGCGCAATCAGCGGGCGCGCAATTGACGTCCCGAGCAAATATTCTCCTTCATACAACGCATTTGCCCGAAACATCGGAAACACAAAATCGCGTGCATAGTCTTCCCGCAGATCCTCAATATAGATCTCGCGAATTCCCAGTCCTTCGGCCTTCTGCCGGGCTGGTTCAACTTCTTCACCCTGACCCAGATCAGCCGTGAAGGTCACCACCTCACACTGATAGACCTGTTGTAACCATTTCAGAATAATTGACGTATCCAGACCTCCGGAATACGCCAGTACAACCTTTCTGATGTCATGTGACATAGACATATTTCATGATCCTCTCATTAGCAAATGGGTATGGGCACTTCGATGATGCCGGAGTACCCTGATCAACAGGCACACCCGGAAATCTGTCTGCAAATTCATTAATTCCGGCTGTAGGTAGCTGCCGCTGGCTGAGTACGTTATGATGCATAACAATAAGGTCATTGTCCTGTGATTCGACCAATAGCTCTGACCTATCCTGTAGAACTCCCTTATGCCCGATATCGCCACCAAACAAGGTACTCTATCCGGAATCCATCGTGTCTTCTGGATAGTCTGCCTGATCTGGTCATCATTCCAGATCTGGATCGCCTCTCCCTTGCCTTTTTTGTTCGGTATCGGCGCATTTAATAATACGCAGACCCGTGCGATTCACCTCAGCTTCGCGATTTTACTGACCTTCCTCAGTTTTGGTCGCAACCGCCAATCCTCATCCACGAGTGTCCGGGATATCGCCCTCGCCTGCCTTGCCGTCTGGGGTTGCAGCTATCTGTTTATCTTTTACGATACCCTAGCTCAGCGCTCCGGTGCTCCCCTACTGATTGATATTATCGCAGCCAGCACTGGCCTGCTCCTGCTCCTGGAGGGTACCCGGCGTGTGCTCGGCCTGCCGCTGGTGATCGTCGCCAGCGTCTTTCTGCTGTATTCAGTCGCCGGGCCTTATATGCCGGACGTGATTGCGCATCAGGGGGCCAGCCTGAATAAGCTGCTGTCGCACCAGTGGCTCACAACCGAGGGAGTGTTTGGCGTGGCACTCGGCGTGTCGGCTGACTTTGTCTTCCTGTTTGTGTTATTCGGCGCACTGCTGGAACGCACCGGCGCAGGCGCCTATTTTATCCGGGTTGCGTTTGCACTGATGGGCCATATGCGCGGCGGTCCTGCAAAGGCGGCCGTTGCAGCCTCTGGCCTGAGCGGGATGATCTCCGGTTCTTCTATCAGCAATGTGGTCACCACCGGCACCTTCACAATTCCGTTGATGAAACGCGTCGGCTTTCCTGGTTACAAGGCCGCAGCGATTGAAGTCGCCGCTTCGACGAATGGTCAACTGACCCCGCCGATCATGGGCGCTGCAGCCTTTCTGATGGTCGAATATGTCAATATTCCGTACATCGAAGTCATTCAGCACGCCTTGTTGCCTGCCCTGATCTCGTATCTGGCGTTGTTTTATATCATACACCTGGAAGCCGTGAAAGCCGATATGCGAGGCCTGCCCAGGCCTGCCGGTCAGGCCGGACGCTGGGCTGCCTATGCCCTGATTGGCGTCGGGTTCTGCCTGTTCAGTCTGGGTGTGTATTATGGCCTGAGCGCACTCAAGGTCATCTGGCCCCAGGCAGCACCCTGGCTTATCGTCAGCCTGTTAGTCGCCAGCTATTTCGGTCTGATCGCCTACGCCGCACCTTATCAGGCCACCACTGCGCGTACTGATCTGAGCGAAGACCTGACGGCCTTGCCATCTCTCGCACCGATTGTCAGATCCGGCCTGTTTTATCTCCTGCCCCTGTTCGTTCTGATCTGGTGTCTGACCGTCGAGCGTTTTTCGCCCGGGTTGTCTGCATTTTATGCACTGACTGTAATGCTGGTGATCACGCTGACTAAGGATGCCCTGATGGCGTTATGTCAGTGCCAGCCAGCCTGGTGGCACCAGCTGCGCCAGGGGGCACAGGATCTGCGCTCGGGTCTGCAACAAGGTGCAAACAACATGATTGGCATTGCCCTGGCAACAGCAACCGCCGGGATCGTGGTCGGCACCATCACCCTGACCGGTATCGGCCAGATCATGACCGATGTCATTCTGGAACTCTCGCAGGGCCACATGCTACTGACCCTGCTGTTCACTGCACTGATCTGCCTGATCCTCGGCATGGGCCTGCCAACCACAGCGAACTATATCGTGGTGGCAACCCTGATGGCACCGGTGATTGTCGATATTGGCGCACTAAACGGTATGATTGTGCCACTGATCGCGGCACACCTGTTTGTATTTTATTTCGGCATCCTGGCAGATGATACACCACCGGTCGGGCTGGCTGCATTTGCCGGGGCCGGGATCGCCGGTTCTGACCCGATCCGCACCGGTATCCAGGGTTTTTCTTACGATATCCGCACGGCAGTGTTGCCATTTATGTTTGTGTTTAACACCCAATTATTATTGCTGGATATCCAGACAGTGACCGAACTTGCGATCACGGTGATCACCGCTGCGATGGCCATGTTGATCTTTGCCGCAGTCACCCAGAGCTACTGGCTGACGCAGAGCCGATGGTGGGAAAATGCACTCCTGCTACTCTGCGCCTTCACCCTGTTCAGGCCGGATTTCTGGATGGATCAGCTGATACCGCCCTACCGCCAGATCGCGCCCCAATCATTAACACAACACATTCAGCCCACCGATCAGGCAGTGCGATTGTTGGTTGAAGGCGATTCATTGGAAGGTAACCTAGTTCAGAAAACAGTGTTGTTACCCCTACCTGAACAGGGCAGCCCGGATGCCCGGCTGGCCGCCACCGGACTCAGTTTAATGGATTCACCCACCGGTACGCATGTCACATTTGTCCGGCATGGCAGCCCGGCCGCGCAGGCTGGTCTGGACTTCGACTGGCAGATTCTGGCACTGGAACAACCCAATCCACGTCCACCACTGGCATTATGGTATCTGCCCGCGCTCGCTGTGCTGGCACTGGTCGGCTGGAACCAGGTCCGTCGCCGTCGCATGGCAGGTTGAAGCATGGCAAAACCTACACCAAAGTCGGTCCCATTGCACCTGCATGGCCTGAGTGTGCTGATTACCCGGCCGGCGGCTCAGGCCCAGGTGTTTGCGGAAGCTGTACAACAAGCACATGGTCGCCCGGTCAGCCTGCCGGCACTCGAAATTCTGGGACCTGCAGACAAGGCAGCAGCACAGGCAGCACTCACGCAGCTGGATCAGGCCGATCTGGTGATCTTTACCAGCGTCAACGCGGTGCAATATGCATTTCCGCTGCTACCGGAACGCATCCCGCTGGATCTGCCGATCGCAGCTATCGGCAGTGCCACCGCAGCCGCCTTAGATCAGGCTGGCCTAGCGCCAACGTTCACGCCGCAACATCCGAACAGCGAGGGGCTACTGGCCCTGCCTGCACTGCACCAGGTCGCCGGTCAGCACATTCTGATCGTACGCGGCGATGGTGGTCGAACCACACTACAACAGACACTCAGCGCACGCGGTGCAACGATACATTATGCTGAGGTATATCGCCGCCGGTGCCCGCAGCGTAACCCGCACAACCTGATCCGGCACTGGGATGCGCTGGTGGACATAGTCACCGTTACCAGCAATACGATCCTGGATAACCTGCACCAGATGCTCGGCAACGCCGGACAGACACTGTTACATCAGACGCCGGTGCTGGTACCCGGCACACGGGTTGCGCGCCATGCGCGCAACCTCGGCTGCCAGCGTGTATATCAGGCTGCCTCAGCACTGGATCACGATATGCTCACTGCCCTGACGCATATTCAGCCAGCCCCCCCTGATCACCACCCAGTGAGTCGCGTCTGCATCACAGCACAGCTGTGTCAGGCAAACCGTTGCCATGGCTGAAACTGACTGATTGGCTCAAGTTCCTGTGCCTCTGCAAACCAGGTATGATATGGATCCCAGCGAATCTCAGAGAGCGATTTCCGCCTGAGCGGACATTCAGTTTATCCATCTGCCTTTTTCATCAAGCTTGAAATCCGGGCCGAATGGATGGAAAGTGCGTAGCTTCAGATAGCAACATGAAACACATGACTATATTCGCCCGCCTCATCATGCTCATACGCTCGGCACCCCGCTATACAACCTGCCTCTCTGCTATACAGGCTGCCCGCTGGTTACTGCTGGCCGCATTTGCATGCAATGGTGCCGCACAAGCTAGTCCGGCACCACTGCCTCCTAAGCTGAAGGCAGACAGTTATCTGTTACTAGAGCCGCAAAGCGGTCAGATACTGGTCAGCCATAACCCGGATCAGCGGCTGCCCTCTGCCAGTCTGACCAAGATCATGACAGCATACCTGGTGTTTCAGTCGCTGGCACAAGGCAGCCTGCAACCAGATGACCTGGTGCGCATCAGCAACAAGGCCTGGCGCACCCCGGGTTCACGCATGTTTATTGAAGTCAACAGTCAGGTCAGTGTGCAGGATCTGTTACGAGGCCTAGTGGTGCAATCCGGCAACGACGCTGCCGTCGCCCTGGCCGAACATATCGCCGGTGACGAAGCGAACTTTGCTCAGCTGATGAACAGCCAGGCGCAACAGCTCGGTCTGCAGAATACACACTTTACAAATGCGACCGGATTGCCGGATGACAATCATTACAGTACCGCACGCGATCTGGCCCGGATCACTGCTGCGACGATCCGGGACTACCCGACACAATATGCACTGTATGCCGAAAAGACCTATACCTACAATAATATCAGTCAGCGCAATCGCAATGACCTGCTCTGGCGTGATGCCAGTGTGGACGGCGTGAAGACCGGACACACACAGGCCGCTGGTTATTGTCTGGTCGCTGCTGCCGAACGTGACAACATGCGCCTGATTTCGGTCGTATTAGGTGCAGACAGCAAAACGCAACGGCTGAAGGAAAGCCAGGCTCTGCTTAACCACGGTTATCGGTTTTATCGCACGCATCGTGTATACCAGACAGAACAGGTCATTCATCAACCGCGTGCCTGGTACGGCACTACTGAAAAGATTCCGGTCGGCCCGGTACAGGCGGTGGATGTCGCTATTCCTCGCGGCCAGTATGACCAGCTGCAATCCCACATCAGGATGGATACGCCGCTCCAGGCCCCGATCCAGCAGGGTCAGACACTAGGCACCCTGACACTCACACTCGCAGACCAGACTCTGCAGACGGTACCGCTGATCGCCTTGCAGGATCTGCCTGCAGGCAATTTGTGGCGACAGGCCGTAGACCGCACCTTACAACTACTGGAGTAACCGATGCCATTAGCCTATCTGAATGGCAACTATCTGGATCAGACCGAAGCACACCTGCCACTCACAGACCGTGGGCTGTTATTCGGCGACAGCATCTACGAAGTGATCCCGGTGTATCACGGCCAACCGTTTCAGGCCGATGCACACTTCGCCCGCCTGCAACAAGGCCTGCAGGCGATCCGCATCGCCAACCCACTCAGCCCGAGCGACTGGTTACAGATCATCACCACTCTGAGCACCGCCAACCCGGCCCCGGCACAGGCAATTTATCTGCAGATCACACGCGGCGCCTATGCCGGGCGGGCACATCAACTACCTGAACAGCCTCAACCAAACCTCTTTGCATTCAGCAAGACATTTACTCCGGATCCCCACATCCTGCAACATGGCCTGCACGCAATCACACAACCGGACGTACGCTGGCACCGCTGTGACCTGAAGACCACCAACCTGCTGCCGAATGTGCTGGCACTTGCAGATGCCCATGAACAAGGAGCGGATGATGCGATTCTGGTACGTGATGGTATTGCGCGCGAGGGTACGTCCAGTAATCTGATCGCAATCCTGGATGGTATCCTGACCACCTCACCAGACAGTCCGGAGCTCCTGCCTGGTGTCACCCGTAATCTGATCCTGCGCCTGGCTGCCAAAGCTGGTATCCCATGTGCCCGACGCGACGTCCACGTTGACGAACTGCCACTGGCCGACGAAATCTGGCTGAGCAGTTCCACCCGCGAGATCGCACCAGTAACCCGGCTCAACCAGCGACCTGTCGGCAATGGCACACCCGGCCCTGTCTGGCAGCAGGTCCATGCCTTATATCAGGCAGAAAAAACAAATCCCGATGACGCATGAAAGACGCAGGCCTGCAATTTCCCTGCCCCTATACAGTCAAGGCGATGGGGCGTAATGACAGTACCTTCCCAACATATGTTACCCGTTTACTGGAACCTCATACCGGGCCCATCGCACCCACACAGATCACCAGCAAATCCAGCCGTAACCAACGCTACCTGTCCGTGAGTGTGACGATTCAGGCACACAGCCGCGCGCAACTGGATGCCATTTATCAGGATCTGACAGATGACCCTGCCGTACTGATGCGCTTGTGACCCTCGTTGTACGTCACCTCGGACAGCGCCCTTACCTGCCAACCTGGCATGCGATGCAGGACTTTACCAATCAGCGCACACCAAACACGCCATCTGAGCTATGGGTCGTCGAACACCCACCAGTCTACACTCAAGGCCAAGCTGGTAAGGCTGAACATATCCTCGAACCCGGCGACATCCCCGTCATCCAGACAGATCGTGGTGGCCAGATCACCTATCACGGCCCGGGGCAGATCGTGATCTACCTGCTGTTATCGCTACGTGAGATCGGGCTCGGTGTACGTGCTCTGGTCAGTGCCATGGAGCATAGCCTGATCCAGCTGCTGGCGCAGTATGATGTCATTGCCGAAGCGAACCCTAAGGCCCCCGGCGTGTATGTGCAGAACGCCAAGATTGCTGCTCTCGGCCTGCGCGTGCGGCGCAGCTATACCTACCACGGCCTCGCACTGAATGTCGATATGGACTTACGTCCGTTCACCCGGATCAATCCATGTGGCTATCCTCACCTCGTTGTTACACAAACAAAAGACCAGGATATTTTCGCCACCCAAACCACGCTCACCTGTCAGCTGATTGATCAGCTCAGAACCCATTTAGGCTATGGGCAATGTATGCACGGATGATTTGGACGATCTGCTCGTCCGGCAGCCGGTAGATCAGCACCAGATATGGCCGGATATGGCAATCCAGGTGATCCCGCCAGTTACTGGTCAATTGATGATCGCGATATTTATCTGCCAGTGGTTGATCCTGACACAGTGCCTCCAGCACTGTGCACAAGGGCGGTAACCACAAGTGACTTTGTGGTTTTTTCAGCGTATTCTTCAGGTATCCCGGTTGAAGGCACCATCCTGATCCCGATCCAGAGCCCGGCGACCTGATCCTGGCGGTACACAGGTAAAGGTCACGGCATTGCCATCTTTTACTGCCAGTGCACGTAATTCAACGGGTGTCAGATGTGACTCACCTGTCAGATCCGGTTGATACAAATCATCTGGTGGACTATACAGATAATGGTGTATTTCACCATCAACCCGACCCGCTGCCATCAGGTCGCACTCGGTCACCTGACCACCCAGAGTAGCCGAGGTGAATGCTGTGCCAGCCCGTGTCTCCAGCAGATTCAGCCGCGCCAGCACTTCAGGCCCCCGATGCGTCGCCGCCAAGGTCATCTGCTGCCCGACAACCGGCGCCAGATCCGTGTCAAATTCCATCAGAAAATCAACGATATTCAGACGCACCGTGTCGTCAGGGATGCCGATTCTGCCGATATTATTCAGGCAACCATGTGAGGCATCGACACCTGGCGGACATCCCGCTTCGCCATTATCAAACACCGCACCCTGCAGAAAGTTAAACAACCGGTCTGTGGCACCATCATGCAGAAAGCCGAACCCCCGGATCTGATCACCCTGATGCGTTCGGGTGGTAGATGGCAGAAACAGTTCCCGATCCGGCAAACCGAACATCCCCACACGCTGATACAGATTACGCAGATGCGGTGTCTTCAGCATCAGGATTTCACCACCATGTGAGACCGCACCGTTGGTACCGAAAAAGCCCTTTGCCGGATCCAGCATATGGCAGCCCCGGCAATTGACCCCGTCTTTTTCCGGACCATTCGTATCCCTGTCTTCCGCCAACCCATCTGCGCGGCGTGCACCGGTAAAGAGCTGCCGCCCCTGCGCCGCTGAGGCACTATGCGTACGATCCAGGCCAACATGTGGATTAGGCGGTAACTGCAAAGCCAGTGCAAAATCCGCAAAGCGCGCCATATCAGCTTCTAACTGTATGACCTCAGCGCTTTTCGAGGCAGCCTGGCTGTTTGCCGGCAGCGCAATATCCAGCCCCAGCAAGCCCTCATTCGCAACAATAAAATTTTTGAACGACAACCGCTCATCCAAAGCGCGTAAATCCTGCGTGCGATCTGTACCAAAATAACCGGTCGCCCGGTCACCCCGCCAGTGCATATGCCCATGCGTTGACATACCATGCAATGTCTGGGTACCCATCGGGCCCTTCATGGACGCGAAGATATCCAGATTCCCGCTGCCATTCACTAACTGGGTTAAAAACTGACACCCGGCAGAATCTTTCCCGCCCACCGTGCAATCCAGCTCTGTGATATTGCGCGTCGGCTGCGGCTGTGTATTGACCGTATTCGGCTCATCCGGATTACCCAGATCCCAGGCCAGGTGATCCGTATCCCCGAATATATGACAGGCCGCACAACTGGCCTCACCATTGGATGATGTACGTTGTGCGTCATATAACATCGGACGCCCGGCGGTTACCACCACCGGTTCCGGGTTATGCAGGGTCAGACGCTGCACCTCCTGACTATTTTCCAGATTGATCACGCTGATCGCATGGTCCAGGTGGGTCTGCACAAATAAGCGTTTCCGCGACTCATCCAGATGCACCCCAACCGGCCCACCATCCACCCGGATATAGTCTGCGCTGGCCTTCGTCGGATCAAAGGCTGACCAGGCCTGATCTGCATCCAGAACCGCCGTTCTGAAGACACCCACCTTATCTGATCCCAGAGCAGCCAGGTATAACGTCGCACCATCACCGCTGACCGCCATTTGTGTCGGGATGGCTAAACTATGCTTTCTGGTATCAACACTTCGGACAGTTTTTAGTAAGAAATTGATTTAGCAATAGATTTTGTG
>JAHDBG010000046.1 GCA_020630515.1 Gammaproteobacteria bacterium | reverse complement strand
ACCTTTCCAGGGATGTATTGCTGGCTTGTCTTTCCATATTAATGCTTGATAATTTCTTTCATTGCTGTCGATGATTACCAGTTGTTGCGCATTGATTACACCGAGTACTCGCCCTGCGCTCAATGGTCTTAAATGACGTACCGGGTCAGGTAAACGAACTGAAGATTTTGCGACAATACCGCGATTTTTATATACCTGCGGATAATTTGCACAAACAGCCAGCTTTCTATGATTAAACGCAATTCCTGCAGTAATCGTTGTTCCTGAAAGGATGCAGGTTTCATCTCGCTGAGCCAGGCATTGCGTTGTGTTTTCCGGCCCCAGTAATGATCAAATAATATTCCGGTGGCTGCATTACGTAAATTGATAAACTCTTGCGGATTATGCAGACGTAACGCGAGCAATTGCTGATGCTGATCTAATGCCAGCAGGTGGCCATTGACACGCCCCATGATGCGGCTGATCTTCGCATCCTTTGCCACTTGCCAGTGGCGTATCCGGAGTGATTCTTCATGTGCCTGCGAATTAAACAGGTACAGATTGCCATCATGACAGGATGCCAGAATAATATGGTCTGTTGGTTGTTCGGGATCTGCCATGACCAGCACATCTTCGACATAACCGCCTAATGTGTGTTCGGAGTGGTGTAGTTGATAGCTGTCGTCACCTTCAGGTTTCAGGCAGATCAGGCGTGACAGGTTGCTGGCCAGATAAACCAGATTGGGTTTGCCCTGATCGTTGAGGGGAGCATCAGCCCCTGTGATCTGGCCAGTTTGAGTGCTGTCGATCAGCGTTAATCTGGTGTTATCACGCGTGAGTAAGGTTTGATCCGGCCAGTGTTTCGGGCCTGTCCTAGCCCACAGGATATCCGGCATCCTGCCGTAGGTGCTGCGTCGCTTCTGGACAGGTTCGTCTATGGGTGATGTTGTGTGCCAGGCGGTATGTAAAGTTGGTTTGTCTGTATCAAGGTTGGTGAAGGTGATTGTCAGGCGGCCTGTGCGGAAGGTCAGACGGAAGATCTGTGCGGTTTTGTCCTGGTCGTAGACTCGGATATCCAGTGGTGCTTCTTCCAGGGTGCAGGTCTTGTCCAGAGAATGATCGAACGTGAAATGATCGGTACTGACCCGACTTGCTTTGTCTTGCTCAGGCGTGACACACCAGCGGATCAGTTGTATCTCAGCGGAATAGCTGGTTGTTCTCGGGAACAAACAGACCAGATAACGTTCTGCTTCATCTTTATCCTGATCCTGGATTGGCGGGAGCAGGAACAGGTGGCTGGGCGCACGTGGCAGTTGCACACTGGTGGTAGGGCTTGTGTCGTCTTCGGAGCAAGCGAGGAGCAATGGCAGGGCATCATCACGCAGGCGGGTAAATGCATAATAGGCCGCAAGTGCCTGGTCTGGTTGATCGGACAGGTTATCCAGAGCCTCACGCAGGGCCCGACTTCTGGTGTAATAGTCTGTCTCGCGGATAAAATGTTGCTGGTTCGAATGGTTGGCTGGTGTGGTCATGTGTGATTTTTCCTGTTGTCAGTTCCAGCTGCTGAACTGGAACAGGGCGCATATGCGTTAATCAGCGAAGTCGTCGTACCCGGGGGGCTTGACTACCGTGATATGATCCTGATGACATCACAAGACCTGCAACCGATACTTTCATCAGCAGATCAGGATCAGGTGCCGCACCTGATGAGCTGACGGGTACCCGGAAGCTGTCACGATATTACACAGGCAACAGAATTTATGCAGTCAATCACCCAGGCAATACACACTCGCCCGGTCTGCACCCGCGACAGCCATGCTGAATCTGTTGCACTGACGTCGGCTTATGATTTTGCCTCAGCAGAGCAGGCATCGGCACGTTTTTCGGGTGCAGAGCCCGGTAATGTCTACAGTCGGTTTACGAACCCTTCTGTGGCACTGTTTGAACGTAAGATTGCTGCACTGGAAGCAGGCGAAGCAGCGGTTGGTTTAGCTTCCGGCATGGCTGCTTATCTGACGGTCGGGATGACCTTTTTGCAGCAGGGTGACCATGTCCTGATCGGTAGCGGTATTTTTGGTACAACCACACATTTGTTCAGAGAATATTTTACGCGATTTGGTATTGAGGTCACTTCAGTTGCAGTTAATGATTCTGCTGCCTGGCAGAAAAAGATAAAAAAACAGACTCGTTTATTGCTGGTTGAGTCACCCACTAATCCTATGCTGCAGATCGCTCATCTGTCATCACTGGCAGCATTAGCTAAAAAAAATAATGCCTTACTGGTGGTTGATAATACATTGTTAAGTCCTATTTTCCAGCAACCGTTAACCCTCGGTGCAGATATCGTTCTGCATTCAGCTGGCAAGTTTTTAGACGGGCAGGGGCGTTGTGTCGGTGGTGCGCTGATTGGTAAAACCGAATTAATCAAACCAGCCAGGGCCTATCTGCGTAGTACCGGCGTCTGTATGAGTCCGTTTAATGCCTGGGTGTTCAGCAAGGGGCTGGAAACGTTGCAGGCACGCATGTTGATGCACGAACAGAACTGTCGTTATGTTTATCAGGCGTTACAACAAGAGGCCGGTATCACTGATCTTTTCGCGACCTTTCATACACAGCATCCGCAGCGTATGCTGATTCAGCAGCAGCAAAAAGGGCATGTGCCCATTCTGACCTTTCGCCTGGATGGAGATAAGGCTCGTGTCTGGTGCTTTATGAATGCACTGAAACTGGTCAGGTTATGTACTAATATCGGTGATGCGCAGACCATGATCACTCACCCGGCCTCAACTACGCATGGTCGTTATAGTACGGAAGAACGGCAGAAATCGGGTATTTCTGATAATCTGGTCCGACTGTGTATTGGTCTGGATGACCCCGGCGACGTGGTCCGGGATATACAACAAGCCTTAAAATCTGTTTTAAGCTGAAATTTCTGAAAAGGTACAATGCTGATGTCGGACTGGCAGACCAGGCAAGGAAGACTTTATTTACAGGATACTCCTGTTGCGACTATCGCTGAACAATCCGGTACACCATTATATGTCTATGATGGCACGATAATTCAGGACCGTGTCAACCGTATTCAACAAGCCTTTCCTATCTTTAATATTCTGTACTCTGTAAAGGCGAATGCGAATCTGGCGGTTGCTGCATTGATTCGCCAGCAGGGCATTGGCGTGGAAGTAGCTTCTGAGGGTGAACTGGAGACTGCTTTTCAGGCTGGCTTCACACCGGATCAGATGAGTTTTGCCGGGCCAGGTAAAAGCCATGCTGAATTAGCACGTGCGGTTGACTCAGGTATAGATTTAATCAGTGTGGAATCATCTGCTGAGTTAGCCCGGTTAACAAAACTGGCGCAGACAGCCGGCAGGAAGGTGTCTGTATTGGCCAGGGTGAATATTGCAGAGCATGCCTTGCAGGCGCAGGAGAAGATGGGGGGCAGACCGAGTCAGTTCGGGATTGATGTTGAGCATGTCATTGAGGTGTTACGCCAGCACAAAAGTGAATGGATCACCTATCGTGGTATTCATGTCTATGCCGGTAGTCAGATTTTAAGTTCTGATGCCTTAATAAAACATTTTTCAGCTATCTATAGCCTGGCCATACATATTGCACATCAAGTGGGTTTTGAGCTGGCTTGTGTTAACTTCGGTGGTGGTTTTGGTATTCCTTATCATACTCAGGAACAACACTTAGACATTGCTGAAGCAGGCCGTCAGATCTGTCATAAACTCCAGCATAGTGGTATTGAGTTATTTCTTGAGCTGGGTCGGTATTTTGTAGCAGAATCCGGTATCTTTTTAACCCGGGTGGAATATGTCAAACAATCGAAGGGCATCAATTATGTGATTACGAATGGTGGCATTAATGCCTTTGCGCGCTCTGCGATGCCCTGGGCAAATACACATCGCTGTGAATCTGTCACGGGCCGGGATCAGACACCAACAGATCATTATACAGTGACGGGCCCGCTCTGTTTACCGGCTGATATTCTGGCAGAATCTGTGCCGTTAGCTCATCCTGTACCAGGTGATATTCTGGTGATACGCGATGTCGGTGCCTATGGTTATAGTATGAGCCCGCAATTATTTTTAAGTCATACTGCTCCTGCTGAAGTTTTATACTGGAATCAATCCTGTCATGTGATCCGGGAACCACACAATATTCAGACTGTTTTAGCCGGGCAGCATATACCGGCCGGATTGTTATGACATCTGTCATTTCTGTACAAGTCGACGATATTCCGATATTCGTCGATCTGTTGTGTCGCGCCTTTACTGATGATCCTTTTTATGTCTGGACTATGCCTGATAACAGGTCGTGGCCTGATTATTTTGCAGCAACATTGCGCACAGCTATCCGGACAGGTCAGGCATTCACAACGGACCAGCATGCAGGTATTGCCATCTGGCGGGCGCAACACGCATCGGCACAACGGTCTGCTGCATCTGAATTACCTGCACGTTTAGTCCAGGCAGCTGCACAATTAGATCAGTTACGTCCTCCGGGCCTGCATAGTTACCTGCCTGTTCTGGCGACTGATCCTGATGCCCGACGGCAGGGTATTGGTCGTTTATTGCTGAATCGACCACCGGCAGATCATCAGATTGGCGGTCCGGTTTATCTGGAGGCAACGACACGACAGGGGTATGATTTTTATAAAAAGGTTGGTTTCACACTGATGCAAACAATCGCATTGTCTGGTGGTGGCCCTGATTTATGGTTGATGCAACGCTGAATCACAGTACTGTGGGTGGGGTTGGTAGCGGGGTGAAAATATCCTTACTCAGTCGCTGATCCGGTACAGTCGCTCAGTGTAATGCCAACGGCCGTATTGATGTTCAGATAACAGCGGCTGTGCGTATCCTCAAGTCCCAGCCGGAGGGGGTTTGCGCGCCCGTCCGGCCCTAAATATAATGCAATATCCGGTTGTTTAGTATCATCTTTTGTGGTGTCAGTGGTCGTAACTGGTGGTACCAGTAAGCGAATACCGGTAGCCAGTTCAATCGGTGGTGATTGTTCCTGCCACGGATCCTGCTGGTGCTGCTGGTGCTGAAAAACGAGTATCGTATCCGGCTTAATCACCAGACCCACTGCCATCTGTGTAATCACTGCCTGGTCTGACAGGCTGTGTATTTTGTGGCGCAGCCGTTGCGCTTCAGATTGTGCGGTGGCATCGCTCAGCCAGTGACCGGCATTCAATGTCAGTAGGGTGGTGATAATCCCGATGATTGCCACCACGACCAACAGTTCGATCAGGGTAAATCCGCGTTGCTGTCGCAAGGCAAATGATGCTGGCATAGGATTCAGGATTCAGGAAGCAGGCCCAGGTCACTGGCAGACCGGGTGACTGTTGCAAAATAATCAGCCAGAAACTGATCAAAATCCGGTTGCTCAGTAGCGGCAATCTCAGCTGACTGCTGACGAGATGTCGCACCGATCTGATCACACTGTTGCTGTTGCGCAGGAGTCAGGGTCTGTTGCTGAAAAAACTGATGGTGTTGTGCTGAATAATCCGCAGCTATTTCATAGAATCCGGACCGCTGCTGTTGTATCTCACGCCAGAGTCGGGCCGAGGGTGTCAGTGCCGGATCCTGTAGTTTTGCCTGTTGGGTTGCCAGTGATTGTGTGTAGTTACTGGTGTTGCGTTGCTGATCCAGCCAGGCACATACCGGTTCCATGGCCTGCAGTAGTTCCAGCCCCCAGGCGCGATGGCTGACTGCCTGGCCTGCACACTGCAACGACAGTGTCGTGGACCGGCCCTGTTGCGCGATCAGACGTAAGTTGTGTTGACTGGCCTGTTGTTCCTGCCGTTCCAGTGGCGGACTGGGCGCCAGCAGATAAGTCAGCATAAACGCATCCAGAAAATACAGTTGTTCCGGAGTAATGCCGACCGGCGCATACAGGTTGACGTCCAGAGCACGCAGTTCTATATGGTTGATGCCGCGTTCGACCAGCGCAATTGCCGGGCTTTCCAGGCTGCGGGGCGGTTGTTTCGGGCGTACCGGGCTGTAATATTCGTTTTCGATCTGCAGGATATGGTCGTTCAGCTGGCGGTATTGATTTCGTACCTTGACCCCAATTTTCTGCCAGATCGGCGAAGGGGTCAGTGTCGCCTGCAGCAGGCTGCTGGCATAGTCACGCACCGTATTGTAATTCACCAGCCAGTCTGAACCGGTATCGGTATTGTTCTGATAACCGATATCACTCAGCCGTAATGATGTAGCACATGGCTGATAACAGGTATGTTCGTCCCAGCGGTCGAGTGGTTGCGGTACATTGGCCAGAAAAGACTGACCGACCACCGGCGATACACCAAATAAATAGGGTATCAGCCAGCCGAACCGCACGATATTGCGTACCAGGCCCAGAGAATGCACATCCCGCAGGGTGCGCCAGTCGGGTTCATCTGTCCGGATCAGATCGGCATACTGTTGCCAGAATCCATCCGGCAGAGACCAGTTCACATGGACACCGGCGATCACCTGCATGGCGCGACCGTATCGATGTCCCAGACCGATGCGATACAGTTGTTTCATCCGCCCTGAATTGGATGCGCCATACTCAGCAACCTGAATCCGGTCATCCGCAGGTAGGCGGCAGGGCATACTGGCAGCCCAGAACTGTTCTTCTGTGAGTTGCTGACTGGCATACACATGCCATCGCAGCAGTTCGTTGCAGACTGATTCAGGTGTTGTCAGGGGCGGGGTGATGAATTCGGTCAGCGCCTCAGCATAATCTGTGGTGAGGGCCGGGTGGGTCAGTGCGGCGCCCCAGGCGGGTGGGTGGGGAGTTTGCGCCAGGTGGCCGGACCGGGTGGTACGCAGGCTTTCTTTTTCCACTCCGATGCGGGAAGCAAAAAAAGTGCCCTGATCCAGCCGGGCCAGGCGCTGTTGTATGAGATGCATGGGACCGCGCTGGGAAGACGTCTTCAGTTGACCTGTGCGACCGACTCCGGAGCAGTTGTTCTGGTCGGAACAACCTGTTTCAGGTGTCTGCCGATAATCTTGCGATTTCGTGTCAGATGGACACCGGCGGCTGTCAGAAACCCGATGGCCGAATATTGATGCAGCGTAGCAACACCACTATCGCTGATGCCGATCAGTTTCCAGGCGCTATACAATATCTTGGTCTTTGCCAGATCAGCAACCAGCATAGTCAGTCCGGTTGAGGCGAGCACTGCCCCGGTGCCGATCAGCGCCACTGTTACCCAAGGCTTACCGCGTACTGTTGTTTTTGCCATAATGTTATCCTTTGAAATGAATGGCATCAGCCAGAATCAGGGCTGCTTCATCCAGCATGATACGCTGGATGCCTTCGGGATCTGCGTCATCTGCTGCGGGACCTTCGGCCGGGTTCTGCAGATCCGTCAGGGCGGGTAGTCTGCGGTGGGCGCGTAACTGGTTGCGGATGTGCAGTTGTTCAGCTTCACGTTGTGTTTGTTCAGTACGCCGTTGCTGCGCTTGCAGGGAGACGTCCGATGCCTCAGCCAGTTCAGTGAACAGTTCTTCCCGGGCGGATAAATAGGTAAATCCCGGATCGTGTGCAATACGGTGCGTATGTCGCCGTCGCAGCTGATTCAGGGCTGCCGAGGCCGTTGCCGGGCGTGCTAATACTGAGCTGACCCGGGCCCAGGGCAAGGCATGATCCAGAGCTCGTTCGCCCTGTTCGTCACGACGTTCAGAGACCGGAAAGATGATATCCGGTACCACGCCGCGATGCTGGGTGCTGGAGCCTTCCACCCGGAAGAATTGTGCCATGGTCAGGCGCAGCCGTCCGGCCTGGTCGGCATTTTTCAGGTAGCGTTGCAGGTCGATCAGGGTCTGTACTGTGCCTTTGCCAAAGGTCGGTTCGCCCAGCACCAGGCCACGACCGTAATCCTGCATGGCACCGGCAAAGATTTCTGATGCTGATGCACTGTGTCGATCCACCAGTACCGCCAGCGGCCCGGCATACACCTGAGCCGGATCTGTGTCCTTTTCCAGCTGGATTTTGCCCGCACTGTTTTTCACCTGCACGACCGGGCCCTGACGAATGAACAATCCAGTCAGTTCAGTCGCTTCGGTTAATGACCCCCCGCCATTGCCGCGCAGATCCACCACAATACCATCTACATCTGCCGCCTTCAGCTGTTCCAGCAGCTGCCGCACATCACGCGTGGTACTGCGAAAATCTGCCTTGCCGGCTGTTTGTGCCGCAAAATCGCGATAAAACGCCGGAATATCAATCACCCCGATTTTTTTACCGGCGAATGCCTTACCTTGCAGAATCTGACTGCTTGCTGCCTTATCTTCCAGCCTGATCTCATCACGAACCAGTGCAATCTCACGCGGCTGCCCCTGAATACCCTGCTTCGGCAGCACCTTCAGGCGCACGGTTGATCCCTTTGTCCCGCGAATCAGATCCACCACATCCTGCAGTCGCCAGCCGACTACATCCTGCATCACACCCTGCTGACCCTGTGCAACGCCAAGAATCCGGTCGCCAGATCGCAGCGCGTTACTTTTGCTGGCAGGCCCGCCCGGCACAATGCTGACTATCGTCGTATACTCACTGTCATCCCGCAGTACCGCACCGATGCCCTGCAGGGACAGGCGCATATCAATGTCAAAATTTTCTGACAGACGCGGTGACATATAGCCGGTATGTGGCTCAATGCTCAGGGTAAACGCATTGATGAACCGTTCGAACACATCCGCTGCATTCAGTTGTAACACCCGCCGTTGTATCGCGACATACCGCTTGCGCAGCTTTTCCTGCAGGTCTTCTGCCGGTTCGTCGTTCTGTTCTGCTGCCAGTCGCTCGACCAGCAGGTCATTCTTAATACGCTTACGCCAGACTTCGTTCAGCGCAGCCGTATCTGCCGGCCAGGGTCCGTCCTGCCGGTCAAACTGAAAACGCTCCGGAAGACTGAAATCAAAGGCGTGTGTCGCTAATAACTGTTCAGCATATGCAATACGTTTCTGTACCTGGGTGCGATAACGTTTAAAGATCAGGTACGCTGGTTGCAGGTTACCTTTTGCCAGGCTGTCATCCAGCTGATTCCGGTAGCGGTGAAAATCCCGGATGTCCGGTTGAATAAAGAAATAGCGGTTCGGATCCAGAATATCCAGATAGCGCTGCCAGACCAGCTGAGACAGTGCATCATTGAGTACCGGTCGGGAATAATGATAGTCAGTCAGTACCTGAGCAATGGCGATGGCGGTACGGTTATGCTGCCGATCCGGCTGCAGTGTATCTATTGGCACGAACTGCGGCTGAGCGGATGCCACGCAGATACTCAGCAGGCTGATCAGGCTGCTGGCCGCCCGGGTAATCATCATGTGCATGGTACTATCCCTGTGTTATGCACGTAACGCCATACGATGTTGTAATTGTTGCCACACCCGCTCGGGTGTAAGTTCTGCAAAGCATGCCGGTTGCACGACAGCTGGGCCGGTATAGTGACAGGTACGGCGCAGGCAGGGCGCACAGGCAAAATCTGAATGCAGGTTGCCCTGATATGGCCCGATGGCGCCACTCAGACTGACCTGAGTCGGGCCATACAGTGTGACCGCCGGAATACCCAGCGCAGCCGCCAGATGGGCCAGCCCGGAATCCAGGCCCACAACGCCCCGACAGGCGGTGATCTGCTGATAAAGCGCGTTCAGTTCCAGTGGTGGTAACACCTGACCGCGACCTGCCTGTTGCACAATCTGATGCGCGCGTGCCTGTTCCTGCGGTGTATGTCCGGGTAACAAGACTTGCGCGTCAGACCCGATCAGGCGGATAAGTTCCACCCAATAGTCTGCCGGCCATAATTTATTCGGCCAGCTGGCACCATGCAGCAACAGAATATGATCTGTTGCGATGCTGTGCCTGGCAAGGCCATAGTCTGGTGGTGTATCCGGCGCCGGGTAACCCAGTGCCTGCGCGAACAGGCGTCGGATACGCCGGATTGCATGCCAGTCACGCGGTACCGCATAACATTGCTGGTAGCTGTGGCAGGCCAGCGACTCACGAATTGAATGCCGGTCATAACCGACCACAGGTCCAGGTACCAGCCGTGCGATCAGTGCACTTTTGATCAGTCCCTGTGCATCAATGATCAGGTCGTATGTCAGACCACGCAGGGTGCGTAGCGATCGTATCAGGTGGGTTGCCTGCCCGTGTTGCCAGCGCTGGCGCAACGGTACTGTATGCGTTTGTACCACTGCCGGATGCCAGGCCGGCACTGCAGCCAAGCTGTGATCCACCACCCAGTCAAAACGGGCTTGTGGCAGGGCAACTGCGGCGTCGGTCAGCGCCGGAAAGGTATGGATCAGGTCGCCCAGTGAGGACAGTTTTACGATCAGGATGCGCATTCAGAAGCCTTCAGCGAATCTGCTCACCGGTACACGCATCGCGGATACTGGTCGCCCGAGCCAGGCCACCCAGCGGGCCGTGCAGGATATCATCCACGCCGTGACAGCGCCGACGTACCTGCAGTGCTGAACGTGCTGCAGGCAGGCCACTGCGATTCGCGCTGGTTGAAATCAGTGCATGACCGACAGTCTCACACAACATGGCGGCTAGCGGATGTGCTGTGACCCGACACGCAATCCGGTGATGTCTGCCCCGCAGCCAGACCGGCAGACCGGGCCGGGCCGGTAACAGCCAGGTATGCGGCCCGGGCCAGCTGGCTGACACCTGCTCAGTCCAGCTGCCTTGCCAGTCAACCAGAGGTAGCAACTGATTGAGATGACTCGCAATCAGGATAAATCCTTTGCTGATATCGCGCTGTTTGATCTGCAATAAACGATCGACTGCGGCGGCCTGCCAGGGGTCGCAGCCCAGACCATACACTGCTTCTGTCGGATAACCGATGACGCCACCTGCCCGGATGCAGGTGCGGGCCTGGCGTAATCTGAATGGATGTGGATTAGTATACCGGGGCACATGAAACTCAATGATCTCGGATCAGTGTGCGATTCAAACTGATGTGGTGATCTCAGTGGCAACTTTCAGGATGGCACTGCGTCATTCCGCGCGAAGTCGCGGAATCCATAGCTAAGGTCGGACGGAACAGATGAGTGGCAGATCAGGTGGATTCTGCGACTGCAGCTTCGCTGCGCGCAGAATGACAGCACGTAAACAGGTGCTGCAGCCACCGGTGGTGCCTATTTGAAAATAGTGACACAGGGGGGACGTATGCCCGATGTTGATCTCGATGCTTTTCGCGCTTTGCTGTTTCGTGAAGGTAGCGAACCCCCTCGTGTTAGTGACGAAATTATTTAAAGTCTCGCATAGCGGCGCATTTCACATTGATGGTTTGGGTTTACGATAAACCACTTTACAGGTTAATTTTTTTTCTTCCTCTCTCAATCAACACTTCGGACAGTTTTATGACACGATAGCCCCGTAATGACTCATTCGTT
>JAHDBG010000045.1 GCA_020630515.1 Gammaproteobacteria bacterium | reverse complement strand
AGACTATCGGCCATCGCTTTGCTCCCCGTGGCCGACAGCGAAGCTTGTTACATGAAATCTACTTTTAAATCAATTGATTACTAAAAACTGTCCGAAGTGTTGCACTATAACTGAAAAATGAAACTAAAAGCAGTCGCTATTTTACCATTAACAAATCAATATCATTCTGATTTTGTCAAAGATTAAGAATACTTTACGTATTACCGGGGGCGAATATCGTAGCAGGCGTTTACACTTTATACCGGAAGCAGGATTACGTCCGACGACGGATTATATCCGTGAAACTGTATTTAACTGGTTACAAGGTCAGATTCATGGATATAAAATCCTGGATTTATTTGCAGGTAGTGGGGTTCTCGGTATAGAAGCCTTATCTTATGGTGCTGCTCAGGTTATGTTCGTTGATCGGAATCAGATTGCAGTACAACGGCTACGAAATAATATCAGAAAGTTGGGTGTTGATCCGAAACGGGTTCAGGTATTCCATTCAGATGCATTCAGCTGGTTGAAAAGTAATAAGGCTTATTTTGATCTTATTTTTTTAGATCCACCTTTTTCTGATGATCTGATCCCTGAATTATTCGGGCAGTTACATAATTTT
Organism: Gammaproteobacteria bacterium; assembly: GCA_020630515.1. Lineage (GTDB taxonomy): Bacteria > Pseudomonadota > Gammaproteobacteria > Chromatiales > Chromatiaceae > JAHDBG01. The sequence continues at coordinate 10,825 of JAHDBG010000045.1, read as the reverse complement.
TCATGTCTGGAAAAATTGCAGTGGATTTATCTGGAACAGGCAAAGAATAAAGATTGGCCGACCTTACCTGAATCCTGGGATTGGTACCGTCAGAAGATTTCAGGTCAGGTTAAATTTTCTTTGCTACACAAGTGTACAGAAAATAAAGACTGATAATATGCAGAATATTGTTGTTTATCCGGGAACCTTTGATCCGATGACCTGTGGTCATAATGATTTAGCGATCAGGGCAAGTCAGTTATTTGATAAAGTAATTGTTGCTGTTACTGAAAATACCCGGAAAAAGTCAGTATTTGATCTGGAACAGAGGGTAAAGTTGGCGCGTAGTATACTGAGTCAGCAGATAAATATTGAAGTCTTGTCTTTTTCTGGGTTACTGGTTGATTTTTGTAAGAGTCAAAAGGCTAATGTTGTTCTACGTGGATTACGCGCTGTTTCAGATTTTGAATATGAGTTTCAGTTAGCTGGTATGAATCGACGTCTGGCACCGGATATTGAAACGATATTTTTAACACCCGCACAGGATTATACCTTTGTTTCATCAACTCTGGTGCGTGAGGTTGCTGAGTTAGGTGGAGATATATCAACTTTAGTTCATCCCGAGGTTCAGGATGCATTGCAGAATCATTTTGAAAATCAGATTAAGGACTGATAAATTATGTCTTTAATGATCACAGATGAATGTATTAATTGTGATGTTTGCGAGCCTGAATGCCCGAATGATGCGATATATCAGGGTGAACAGATTTATGAAATTAATCCGGATTTATGTACTGAATGCGTTGGCCATTATGAAACATCGCAGTGCGTTGAGGTGTGTCCGATTGATTGTATTCCAATAGATATGAACCGTCGTGAAACTCAAGAAGAACTGATGGCTAAATATCGCAATATAACAGGTAAACTATAATCATACCCGGTATTAACGTTATTGTACTATACCCTCCAGAGCTGCCTTAACAGCAGCCTGGCGAATCTGATCACGGTTACCACTGAACTGTCTTAAACAGCTCCGGATACCGGAAGGCCCGGCCCAGGCCAGCCAGACGGTGCCGACCGGTTTAGCAATGCTACCGCCACCTGGGCCTGCAATACCGGTAACTGCCAGGGCAAATTCAGCTGAACTGTGTGTAATCACACCAGCCGCCATTGCTTCAGCAACTGGCTGACTGACAGCACCATATTGTTTCAGTAGTGGTTCTGGTATGCCTAACATCTGTTGTTTTGCTGCATTGCTGTAGGTAATAAACCCACGATCAAACCAGATACTGGAACCCGGCTGGTCTGTGATCAGCTTCGCAATCCAGCCACCGGTGCAGGATTCAGCACATGCCAGCATCGCCTGATGCGATTGTAACATCTGTCGGATCTGGCTCAGGGTAGGGATCAGTTCGGCCGGGAATGATATATCAGCATGCATCGTCTATTGTTCAGGATAGTTTTGTGAAAAATGTGTTTTATGCTCAGTCTGGTGGTGTGACTTCTGTCATTAATGCTTCCGCCTGTGGCGTGATACAGACTTGTCGGCATCATCGGGATAAGATCGGACATGTGTATGCAGCTCAGCATGGTATTGTGGGTGCACTGAATGAAGATATTTATGATACGGATCAGGAATCAGATGCTGCAATTGCTGCGCTGAAACACACACCGTCAGGTGCGTTCGGTTCATGTCGTTACAAGCTGCGTGAGGAACGTGAATATAAGCGGTTACTTGAGGTATGTCAGGCACACAATATTGGTTATTTTTTTTATAACGGCGGGGGTGACTCTGCGGATACCAGTGATAAGATTGCCCGATTAGCTAAAAAGATCGACTATCCTCTGCAGATTATTCATATTCCGAAGACGATCGATAATGATTTACCATTGACAGATAATTGCCCGGGATTTGGTTCTGTTGCAAAGTATATTGCAGTTTCCACGTTGGAGGCGTCATTTGATGTGCGTTCCGGTGCTACTACGTCAACCCGTGTGTTTGTGCTGGAAGTCATGGGACGCCATGCTGGCTGGATTGCTGCTGCCGGTGGACTGGCAGCCGATTATGATATACCGGTTGTGGTTCTGTTTCCGGAGGTTCCGTTTCACCAGGCCAGGTTTCTTGACCGGGTGAAGGCACAGGTAGGCCGTTATGGTTATTGTTCTGTGGTGGTATCGGAAGGTTGTCGTGATTCTGATGGACGCTTTCTTGCGGATCAGGGTACCCGGGATGCATTCGGACATGCGCAGTTAGGCGGTGCAGCACCTGTTGTGGCACAGCTGATTAAGGATCAGTTGGGGTATAAGTACCATTGGGCAGTTGCTGATTATCTGCAGAGATCAGCCCGGCATCTGGCTTCAGCGGTTGATGTGGAACAAGCGTATGCGTTGGGTAGGTGTGCGGTTGAACTGGCCCTGGCTGGCAAGTCCGGCGTCATGCCGACGATTGTGCGTGATTCTTCTCAGCCCTATCGCTGGCATCCGGGAGAAGCGGCGTTGTCTGATGTCGCTAATCAGGAAAAGATGATGCCGACTGAATTTATTTCAGCGGACGGCTTCGGCATTACTCAGGCTTGTAAAGACTATTTATATCCGCTGATCAGTGGTGAGGCCTATCCTGCTTATACTGCGTTGGGTTTGCCGGATTATGTCACTCTGAAGAAGGTATTACTGCCAAGAAAGCTGGCTCAGTTTACGATTTAACGGGTTGTTGTAACAGGTGGCTGCGGCGCATGAACAGGTGATATAGCACCGGTATCACAATCAGTGTCAGTACAGTTGAAAATGCCAGACCCCAGGTAATTGCGGTTGCCACCGGCCCCCAGATTAACGATTTTCCACCTAGTCCGGTTGCCAGCGAAAACAGTCCGGCAATTGTGGTCAGTGAGGTGATCAGGATCGGGATCACCCGCCGCCGTGCGGCATATAAGGTGGCATGAATCAGGCTCATGCCACTGCGCAGGCGCGCATTACCGGCAGAGATCAGTACGATCGCCGCATTCACTGCGATGCCGGCCAGTGCCACAACACCATACAGTGTGTACAGGCTGAGCGGGTTCTGTGACACCAGCAGGCCGTAGGTGACGCCGGTAAATGCCATCATCACGGTTGACAGGATGATCAGCGGCTGGAAGTAGCTGCGGAACTGGGTACCCAGAATCGCATACATGACACCCAGCCCGGCGATGAACAGGATCAGCATACTGTCCAGGCTTTCTTCGATATCATCCAGCTCGCCACTGAAGTCCAGGTCTATGTCAGGCCAGGCGGCGCGTTCCACCTGCCAGGCTGCCATGATCTGTGCATTGGCCGTGCGGGTATCCAGCCCGCCCTCTACCAGGTCTGCTTCCACTGTAATCGCACGGCGGAAGTTGTGATGGCGGATGTTGCCCAGCCCTGATTCGCGGGTTGCTGCCACCAGTGTTTGTAATGCGACGCTGCCACCCTGTGGCAGAGGTAGCTGATAGTCCAGCAATTCGGTTATATCCTGTAATGGCAGCTGAGCACTGCGTACACGCACTTCCAGCTTTTCGCCATCATGCCGCATCTCGCTGACAATCAACCCGTCAACCAGGAGTTGCAGGGTGCGATTGATCTCCAGCGGGTTCAGTCCGGCCTGCCGGATTGCTTCTGCATCCAGCCGCAGCACCAGCTCATTGCGTCCTTTGCTGGCATCATCATCTATGTCGATAATGTCCGGAATCGTGCGCAGGATTGCCTGTAACCGATCCGCTGCTGCACGGATTTCGGCATATTCATCACCACGCACTTTGATGCTGATCGGCTTCGCTGTCGGTGGTCCACCTGCCAGACGCAGGAAGGACACACGTAATGGCCCGGGTACTGCCTCCACCGCCTGGCGCATATCTTCGATCATCGTCTGTACGGTGCGCAGCTCCGGTGTCTTCGGGTGCAGTCCGACCATGATCTGACCGACATGATCGCCCAGACGGGGTGACGTTTCGGTAAACATATTCCCGGCATAACTGACTAAGGCCCGTGCTTCGCCCGGGCGCAGACTGCGCCGTACCGCAGCTTCAATCTGTTCAACCTTCGTCAGGGTATGTTCAAGCGGTGTTTCCGGCGGCATTTCAACATTTACATAGAATAACCGGATCGTATCTGCCGCAAAAAAGTTGATTTTTACCCAGCCATTCGCAAAACCGGCAACTGCTGTGCCGAACACGATTAAAACCAGGGTCAGAGTTAGAATTTTATGCCGTAATACCCTGATGAGCAGGCGGACATACCGAATCTGAATCGCCCGGGTCAGCCGTTCACGCAGCCGTTGTACCCTGGAAGGCCGACGGAAGTTGACTCCGGCACCGATCACATGTGCAGGCAACATCCAGAAGGATTCAATTAATGAGAGTGCCAGACCGGTCACCACCACCAGTGGCACAACCCGCATAAAATCACCGAGGATGCCGGGCATGATGATCAGCGGGCCAAACGCTGCCATGGTGGTCAGTACTGCTGCAGTAACGGGTGACGCCACTTCACGTAGTGCGGCCAGACTGGCGCTGAGCGCATCCATACCGCGTTGTAACCGGTAATAGATCGCTTCGACCACCACTACTGCGTCGTCCACTAGCATTCCCAGTACGATCACCACGCCGAGCAGCACCATCACATTCAGTGTTTCGCCCGTCAGTGACAATATCCAGAAGGTACCTGCGAGGATAAATGGGATGCCAATCGCAGTCAGCAGTGCAATCCGTGTCCCGAGGAATAACCAGGCGACGCACAGTACCAGTAACAGGCCGATCAGGGCATTGGTCTGCATCAGATCAATCGCATTGCGGGTGATCAGGGTCTGGTCATCTATCAGTACCAGTTCAATGCCCAGGCTGGCTGTCAGGGCCCCGCGTGCCGTCAGATAGGTGTTAATGCGCTCGACCAGCTCCAGAGTGTTCGCATTGGCCTTTTTCATCACGCCGAGCAGGACTGCAGGCCGTCCCTGATACTGGGTCAGTTGACTGGGTTCACTGCGTCCACGCTGTACCTGCGCAACCTGGCCCAGGGTGACTTCACTCTCTGCCCCGATGATCGGGCGTGATGCCAGGTAGCCTGGATCGGCATCTGAACCAACCAGCCGGACCAACCAGTCCTGCTGACCGAGACGCACATCACCTGCCGCAATATCCTGAAAAAAGGCCTGTACTGTATCCGTAATCTGTCCCGGGGTCAGACGTAGTTTTTCCAGCTCTGCCGGGTCAAATAACACCTGCAGTTCCGGCTTTGGTAAACCGACCGGATCAACCCGATCCACGCCTTTCAGTCGTTCGATCTCTTTTCTGATATTCTTCGCCTGGCGCCGCAGGTCTTCGTCCAGCGCCTGCCCGACAATGGCCACAGTGGCCGACGGAAAGGCATTCGCACTGGTAATCTCCAGAATCAGCGGATCACTCGCTGCTGCCGGCAATTCATCTTCGCGATTCTGGATACCGCGCCGCAGATCTGAGATACGTTTGTCGAAGGTGCGAGCGTCAATATCCTGAAAGCGTACCAGGATGCTGGACACGCCGGTGCGTGAATTTGAGCTGATAAACTTGATGTCTGATATCTGCTCAATCGCATCCTCCAGCGGGTCGGTCACCTGTTTTTCGACATCCAGCGCACTGGCACCCGGCAATACCGTAGTGATCACGATCCAGTTAAAGTTAATCGTCGGATCCTGCTGACGAGGTAGCTGGTGATACGATAACAAGCCGATCACCAGTACCAGGATAAACGTCAGGTTTGCCAGGACATGATTGCGATATAACGCCTGCAGGAACGTCTTCATGGGTGCACCTGTATGGTGTCACCGTCCTGCAGTCGTTGCCGACCTTCGACAATCAGGATCGTTTCTGCTGGCAGATCAACCACGACTGGCTGGCCTTCCTGCGCCTGTGCCAGGGCGATAAAGCGGGCCTGATCCTGTTGCGTGACAAAGATACCAAGCTGCCCATCACGCCGTACCAGATACTGAGCGGCCAGTACCGGTTGGGTACTGTGCCAGAGCAGACGACCAGCAGCCCCGATATCTGCGACGGTATCTGCTGTACGGAAGGTCAGACGTGCTTCGCGGGTACGGGTGCGCTCGTCCACCAGTGGCAACAGAGTCCGCAATTGCACCGGATAATCCTGGCCCTGATAGTGAAACCGGATATTCTGTCCGGCGCGCAATGTTTCTGCGGCAAGCGTCCGTAGTTCCGCCCGTACTTCGCGCTGCTCCAGCTGTACCAGTTCCAGGAGAGGTGTGCCCGGCGTCGCATAACCGCCGACACTGCCCAGCCGCTGACTGATCAGAGCTGCAAACGGTGCCTGAATCTGACAATGCTGCACCCGTAACCGGGCCAGTTCCTGCTGTACCTGTTGCGCCTGCACATCGGCGCTGGCCGTATTCACCGCCAGGCGCCGTTGTTCCAGTATCTCGTTACTGACACTGCCCTTACGCCGCAGATTCTGTGCCCGTTGCAGCTGCGTACGGGCAAAACGCAGCTGCGCCTGCGCCCGCTGCAGCGCTGCTCCGACGGCCTGTACCTGAGCCTGATGAGACCGGCAATCCAGCTCAACCAGCACCGTATCCGCAGTGACCGCCTCGCCGACACGCACCGGCAGACGCAGGATCTGACCACTGACTTCAGCCGCAATCTGCGGTCGGTTCAACGGTCTGACCTGGGCTGGTGCGCTATATACCTGCGGTGTCACCAGCTCACCCAGCACGGCAGTGCTTACGGGTACTGCTGCTTGTGCGAAACTGATACAACTCAGACTTACCAGTAGCCATAATCTATTGCTCACGCGCCAATCTCCTCTGATTGAGCGATTCATAAACTGATACGATGCCCATCTATAACGCCAGACTGATCGTCAGCCTGTCGGCACAACGTCTGATCCTGCAACAGGATAACGGAATACAGCACCAGTTTCCGGTATCCACGGCACGGCACGGTGCCGGTCAGCAGCAGGGTTCCGGTTGTACGCCGATGGGGCAACACATGATATACCGTAAAATCGGGGCCGGCTGCCCGCTGAATACGGTATTTGTCGGACGCGTCAGACAACCCGAGATGTACTCGGCAGCACTGGCAGCCCGTTATCCTGAACGCGACTGGATCCTGACCCGGATCCTGTGGCTGACCGGTTGCGAACCGGGACATAATCAGGGCGGTGCGCAGGATACCCTGGCGCGCTACATCTACATCCACGGCACACCGGATACAGAACCGATGGGCATACCCGGTTCGCATGGCTGCATCCGGATGCGCAATCAGGATATCGTCACACTGTCCGACTGTGTAGACGAAGGCACACCGGTGTCTGTGAACCCCTGATACGGGGATATCGTCAACAGATTCTGCAGACTTTCCAACAGGCGTTACCCGGGTATGCCCTCCGATCACCGATGTTTTGTTTATATCCATGTCAGATAACGCACAACGACACGCTGCCCTGAATTCGGCTGAATCGTACATCGTGCAGGCACCGGCCGGTTCGGGTAAGACAGAACTGCTGACCCAGCGCTATCTGCGCCTGCTGGCGCAGGTAGCGCAGCCGGAACAAATCCTGGCAATCACCTTCACCCGCAAGGCTGCTGCTGAAATGCGCCAGCGAGTGCTGGCTGCATTCACGCAGGATACCACCGAACCGCCGGATACGCCGCACCAGGCAACCACCTGGCAGCTGGCCCAGGCGGCCCGGGCGCAGGATGCTGCACAGGGCTGGCAACTGCGTCATAACCCACACCGGCTGCGGTTGCAGACCTTCGACAGCCTGGCCGCCGAACTGACCCGACAATTACCGGTACTGTCCGAGCTGGGCGCACAACCGACCGTGACCGAGCAGGCCGGGCCTTGTTACCAACAGTCTGCATGCGCCACCTTAGCCAGCCTGACCGAAGCGGATATGGTACCGCATCTGAGTGCAGTACTGCGTCATCTGGATAACCAGCCAGGCCAGTTAATCACACTGATCTGCCGGATGTTGCCACGGCGCGAACAATGGCTGCCGACCCTCCTGAACCTGCCGGACGTGTCCCGGCTGGAGGCCGCACTGCAGGCAGAGATTGAACATAGCCTGCACCAGCTGGCGACAGCCTGGACAGCGGATTTATTGATACAGGCATCTCACCTAGCACAGTTTGCGGCTGCCCACCTGCCTGCAGACCATGTCTTGCAGGCCTGGGCTGAACCGCCTGCATCCCTGCGGCCAGTATGGTCACATCTGCACTGGTGGCGCGGCCTGGCGACACTGCTGCTGACCACACGCGGGGAATGGCGTAAGACAGCCGACAAACGGATCGGCTTTCCTGCTGCGCAGACAGCCGGCATCACGGCACACGAAAAACAGGCGCGCCGCGCCGCCAAGGCAGAACTGCGCACACTCCTGGCAGAGCTGGCACACAACCCTGGCCTGCAAACATTACTGGCCCAGGTACTGTATCTCCCGACAACCGGCTATCGGGCCGATCAGATCGACCTGCTCGGCCATCTGCGCGCAGTGTTATTACGCGCAGCGGCTGAATTGCGCTTAGTCTTTCAGGCCAGCGGCGCAGTCGATTTTGCGGAACTGCAACAACGGGCGATCCAGGCATTAGGAGCGGAAACCGCGCCTACAGATCTGGCCCTTTTTCTGGATCATCGTATCCGGCACATCCTGGTCGATGAGTTTCAGGATACCTCCGGTAGTCAATACCGTCTGTTGCACCTGCTGACTGCCGGCTGGCAGCCGGGCGATGGACGCACCTTATTCGTTGTCGGCGATCCGATGCAGTCCATCTATCGGTTTCGCGAGGCTGAAGTCGGGCTGTATCTGCGCACCCGGGCCCAGGGGCTCGGCGATATTACACTGACCCCCCTGACGTTGCAGATGAACTTTCGTTCCGCACCAGGCATCGTGAACTGGGTCAACCAGACCTTTCAGGCCTTATTTCCGGCCCGGGCAGATGCCGGCCTCGGTGCAGTCCCGTATGCGCCGTCATGTGCCGCCCGGGAGGCTACAGATGCTGCCGATGCAGTCCACTGGTATCCGCAGGCCGGGCGCGATGATGCGCAGGAAGCACAGCAGATCGCTGATCTGATCCGCATGGTACAACACCAGCGGCCACAGACACAGATCGCGGTACTGGCGCGTAGCCGACAACATCTGCCAGCGATAGCAGCTGCCCTGACAGCTGCCCGAATCCGCTATCAGGCGGTCGATATCGACCCGTTGCAACGGCGGCCGATCGTACAGGATTTGCGCAGCCTGACCGGAGCCCTACTGCACCCTGCAGACCGGCTGGCCTGGCTGGCCCTGTTGCGCACCCCCTGGGTTGGACTGTCGCTGGCCGACCTGCTGCTGATTGCTGCCGGGCCGGAGCCATTGATCTTTGCCGCACTGCAACAACCGACAGTACAGGCCCGGCTCAGTCCGGATGGACTGAGCCGGGTGCAGCGACTACTGCGACTGCTGCAACCTTGCCTGCCGTATCGCGCACGTCAGCCATTACACACCCTGGTTGAAGGCGTCTGGCTGGCCCTGGGCGGACGTGCCTTAACTGATGCCGCTGGTGTTGCCGATGCACAGGCCTGTTTCAGCCTGCTGGCACAAATCACCCCGGCCCATGGACTGCCCGACAGTGCCTGGTTAGATCAACGGCTGGCACAACTGTATGCCGCGCCGGATCCGCAGGCAGACGGCACAGTACAGATGATGACGCTCCATGCCGCGAAGGGCCTGGAATTTGATGTGGTGATCCTGCCGGGACTCGGACGACGGACGCGACGCAATGCAGCAGAACTATTGTACTGGCAGGAACGGGCCGAGGCCGCTGCCCCCTTACTCATTGCACCGATCCGCGCTGCAGCGACCGACGCGGAGCCAATAGCGGACTATATCGCCCGGCTGCAATACCAGCAGGAACAACTGGAAACAGTCCGCCTGCTATATGTCGCGGCGACCCGCGCACGCCACCAACTGCATCTGTTCGGACATTGCACCTGCAACAGCAAAGGCATTGCCAGACCGGCAGCAGATAGCCTGTTACATGCATTATGGCCGGTTGCCGAACCTCATTATGCGGGTCTTGCAGAAAAAGACGCGGTACCTGGGCCGGAAACCAGATTGCACGCCCGGACAGAATACCGCCTGCCGGCAGACTGGCAACTGGTGCTGCCGGAGGCCCGGCGTCAGCCACCGCAACCAGACCGAACCACGCCGACCGAACTGACTCAGACCTGGGTCAGCGATACCGCGCGACACATTGGCACCCTGGTGCATCGCTACCTGGAACGCATCGCTGCAGCAGGGCCGGATCAGTGGCCGCCTGAGCGACTGACCGGCCTGCATCCGGCATTTCGGGTCGGACTTGCCCATCTGGGCGTCGCCACGTCCGAGCTGACAGCAGCCACCGACACAGTACAGCGTGCCCTGCACAATACCCTGACCGACACACGCGGACGCTGGATTCTGAGCGCACATCAGGCGGCTGCCAGCGAATGGGCACTGACCCGGCAACAGCCGCAGATCCAACATTATGTGATAGACCGCACCTTCATAGACGAAACGGGTAACCGCTGGATTATTGACTACAAAACAGCCGAGCCCGGAGATCAGCCACTGGCAGATTTTATGGCGCAACAACAGGCACAATACCAGGAACAACTGCACCAGTATGCACAGCTGCTGTCCCGGATGGAAGACCGCCCGATCCGGCTGGCCCTGTATTTTCCTTTGTGTTGTGGCTGGCACACCTGGCATGCCGGGGCGAAACAAACCTGATGGCCGTGCAGCACCTCAGCCATCTGGCTGATCATCTCCGGTGCGTACAGAAGCATATTTCCACAGCTTGCCGCCCTGATTGCGTAACCGGTGTTGC
>JAHDBG010000044.1 GCA_020630515.1 Gammaproteobacteria bacterium | reverse complement strand
ACCTGTATGGTCCCTCGGAAGATACGACCTATTCCACCTGGTGCCGCGTATCACAAGAGCAGAGACCAACTATCGGCCAGCCGATTGCCAATACGCGCATGTATATTCTGGATACCCGGTACCAGCCTGCGCCTGTCGGTGTTCCCGGTGAGCTGTGTATTGCTGGGGACGGTCTGGCACGCGGTTATCTGCACCAACCCGACTTAACGGCTGAACGGTTTATTGAACTGAAGCTATTCGGCTCAACAGAGCGTGTCTACAAGGCCGGAGATCGGGCACGCTGGCTGCCGGATGGCCATCTGGAATACCTGGGACGCCTGGATCACCAGATCAAACTACGGGGCTTTCGTATTGAACCGGGTGAGATTGAAGCCGTACTGTGTGAACATGAGGCCGTCAGGGAGGCTGTCGTGGTCTTGCGCGGTACTGCAGATAATCCGACCCTGGCTGCCTATGTCACCTCCGCAACAGATGAAGATGTAGCACTGACCCCTCACCTGCGTGACTGGCTTACAACACGATTGCCTGCCTATATGATGCCCGGTTTCTTTACGCAACTGGATAAATTACCACTGACCCCGAATGGCAAGATTGATCGACAGGCATTGCCCGCACCAGACACGGTGCAACACTCCACACAGCTGATTGCCCCGCAAAATGACCTGGAGCGTACCCTGGCGCAAGATTGGCAGCATCTGCTCTCGCTGGATACTGTCGGACGCAACACCAACTTTTTTGAATGCGGCGGCAATTCCTTAATCGCTGTCCGGCTGCATCAACAATTGCAGCGCCAGGGTCATGAACTTAAACTGACCGATCTGTTTCATTATCCGACCATTGCACTGCTCGCCAGACATCTCCGGTCAACACAGCATCCATCATTCAAGCGCACTCTGCCGCACAAACAGACCAGAGCCTCATCGCAGCATCGACAACGCCGTCGACGCGCCAGACATCATCATGACTCTCAGAGATGAATCACCCTATGTCAGATCAGAATAAGACGCCACTGTCACCCTCACCCGCGCAACAAGCCCGGGTTGCAACCTTATTACGCGAAAAAGGTATCCGGCTGGCGGACACATCACAAACAATACCCACCCGGCCAGCCGATGTCACAATCCCACTGACCGCTGATATGGCGCGCATCTGGTCACTGCACCATCTGGATCCGACCAGTTCTGCCTACAATATACCCTGCACTTGGCAACTGCGAGGCTCACTAGATGTCAGGCAACTGGAACACAGTCTGCAGGCACTCAGTGCGCGCCATACCATATTGCAAACCTGTTTTCCGGAGAAAGACGGTAAACCTGTCCAGAGACCGGCAACTCCCGGTCAGATCTCACAGATCGATCTGACCACCTGGCCGGAAGTCCGGCGCGAGGCAAGTGCGACTCAACTGGCTTGTGATCTGATCCGGCAGCCCTTCGACCTGGCAACCGATCCGCCTTACCGGGCCGCCTTATTCCGGCTGGATACAGACCAGTATCGTTTGTTATTCGTCTTCCACCAGATGGTGTTCGATGGCCCGTCAGGTCATCTGTTCCATACCGAACTAAGTGCCTTGTATGCAACCTCCGGACAAACAACCACATTGCCAGCACTGCCAGTGCAGATAGCAGATGTAGCATACTGGGAACACAACCAAGCAGCTGATTCACAACAACGCGCACGTGATTACTGGCAGCATCAGTTGGGTGAGATCATCCCCTTAGCCCTGCCACAGGATCAGCCCAGACCTGCCCGTGAAACCCGACAGGGCGCGAGCGAATCGCTGCACCTGACTACTGAACTCAGCACAACACTACACACCCTGGCCCGAACCCACCAGACCACGTTGTTCAATGTCTTGCTGGCCGCGATCAACACCTGGGCCTATGGTCTGACCCGACAGCAGGACATCCTGATCTATACCTCAGCCGCCGGGCGACAACAGGCGGAACTGCAACCACTGATCGGGCTGCTCGCCCGCCAGCTGCCACTGCGCACCCGACTACAACCAGAACAAACCTTTACCGACCTGCTCAACCAGATACAACAAACCAGTGCCGATGCCTGGGCGCATCAGGCCCTGCCTTTTGCGGAACTGATGGACTTTCTGCAGCCAGCATCTGGCCACACGCCTGCTGATTTATTCCAGATGATGCTGATTGACCAGCATACCCAGTCCACTGATTTAACACTGCCCGGACTACACACAGCACCCTGGCCAGTTCAACACAAACACGCAGAAAAATTTGATATCCGCTGGTCTGTCCGACAGACACAGGATCAGATCACACTGACTCTGGTATACAAAACAGACTTGTTTCATGCCGCTACCATCCAGATCCTGCTCAATCAGTTTGCGACCTTACTCAGCCAGATTGCAACCACCCCGAATGAAACAATAAAAGACCTGACTGAAAATTTTGCAGTACCGGAAAAGCAACAAACCCGCGATACCAAACCGGTGCAGCAAAAAATAGCACCCAGCACTCCACTAGAAACTGATCTGGTCAATCTGTGGGAAACACTCCTGAAACAACAACCAATCGGTATTCAGGACGACTTTTTTGCTCTGGGTGGACACTCGTTACTCGCCGTACGCCTGCTGGAGCAGATGAAGACCCGAACTGGTTGCGACCTGCCACTGGCCATCCTCATTCAGGCACCAACCATACAGCAGCTGGCTGCCCTGATCGAACAGAAGCAACCGCAGGCTCATAGCAAATACCTGGTCACCATACAACCCAAAGGTAATAAAACACCCTTATTCTTAGTCCCACCTGCCGGGTGTGGTGCACTCCGCTTTGCCAAACTGGCGGCATATCTGGACCATGAACGCCCTGTCCATAGCTTTGACCCGCAAGGCCTGAATGATGACACAGCACCACACCCCAGCATAGAAACAATGGCAGCAGCCTATATCCGGGATATGCAACAACAACAGCCACACGGACCTTATCTGCTCGGTGGCATGTGTATGGGCGCCCATGTGGCACTGGAAATGGCGCAACAACTCCGTATCCGGAATGAAACCACTGCCTTGCTGATGGTCTTAGACGCGGGTGCACCTGCATCCGGCCCTTCCTGGCGTTATGTTCCCTCCTGCGCCACTAAAATCCGCCTGCAGAAAGGCATCATCCATCTGCGCCAGAAAACATTACACAAGGCTTTATTAACGTTTCTGAGAAGTAGAGTATGGCTCGTTCAGGATCAATTATTTTTACTCAGAACAGGGAATCGGCAACATTACCAGAAGCTGAAATCTGCCCATATTCAAACCCAGTTACAATATACCGCTGCATCCTATCCAGGTACGGTTGCTTTGTTTCAGAGTCATGAATATGCACAGGAGCCCTATGCCAGAACACCCCAGGAAGGCGAACACCTGACTCGCTGGCGCAGCTTGTGTACAGGTACCTTGCATCCTTACGTGATCCCGGATATCACGCATCGCGCCATGCTGACCAAACCAGAAAACCTGCGTATATTAGCCAGGCAAATACAAGACAGCCTCAACAAAGCAGGGACATAAGCAACCAAACGGTAATCAAATTTAAATCATGAGCGAGGTATGAAACCTCGCTCACGACCAAAGAGGCGAGAGCTACGCCTCTCCTCCTTTGGAACCCCCCATGCTGTTACCGGATGCGGTAGCGACGTCGCAGATCACGTAAGGTAGCAAATATCCACGGCCATAGTAAGGCACTGATGAGGGGTATCCACCAGTAACCCGGTGCAAACGACAGACGGGAAGTGGCACCGGTAATCAGTTGATTCAGAGCATGACTAACGACCAGCAGTAACAACACAGCACAGGCCTGCTGTGCGAGTGACATGACGCGCAACTGTGTGTAAAAGACCTGACTCAGATACGCCAGCAAACTGAGATTGAGTGCATGTTGACCGAATAGGGTACCTGTCAGGCTGTCGAACAGTATCCCCAGGCTGAAGCCAGTGCCGACGCCGATCCGGTGTGGCAATGCCATACACCAGTAAATCAGGACCAGACTGACCCAGTCTGGTCGATAAGGCCGTATCCATTCCGGCAAGGGAACTATCGTTAAGATCAGTGCCAACAACAGGGTGAGCCAGATCAGCAGCAGACCAGGTGGCTTCATGGTGTGTGCTGTGCCAGCACCGGTTTGTTTTCCCACACCAGCAGGACTTCGCGACTGCGATCCAGATAGGCCAGCGGCCTGGCTTCAATATAGGCAAACATCTGGTTCGGCTGCCGGTCTATCCGGGTAATGGTCGCAACCGGATATCCCGCCGGAAAGGTGCCGCCCAGGCCGGATGTCACCAGCTGATCGCCCACCCGGATGTCGGTATGATCCGGTAGATAAGGCAGTTCCAGCGCATCAATGCGCCCGGTGCCAACGGCAAGCGTGCGCAGACCATTGCGCACGACCTGTACCGGGAAGGCATGATCAGCATCGGTGATCAGCAGGACAGTAGCCGAAAAAGGTGTGACCTGACTGACCTGACCCATGACTGCCGCCGCATCCAGCACGGCCTGGCCGACAAACACACCATTCTGCGTCCCCTTGTTGATCAGAACCTGTTGCCGATGCGGATCCAGATCAATCGCAGAAAGCTGCGCGATCAGCATACGCTCGTTTAACAACGTAGTGGATGAATCCAGTAACTCGCGCAGACGTTGGTTTTCCGCCTGCAGCGCGGTATATTTCTGCAGCTTCGCCTGCAACTGCAGGTTATGCTGATGCAGGGTGGTATTTTCATCCTGCAGCTGGTGTCGGGTCATGAACCAGTCCTGTGCGTTCAAACTGACGGTGACCGGGAGTTCGGCGATAAAACGCAGCGGAGAGACCAGTACCGTCAGTGCCGCACGGACCTGCTGCAGCTGCGGATACTGATAATCCCACACCATCAGTGCCACGCTGAGGCACACCATGCAGAACAGTTGCAGCGCACGCGGTGCGCCGGCAGAAAACAGGGGTTTAATCGTGATTGCCCTTCAGGTTAATTGACGCAGGTTGTTGCTATTGGCAGGCCTCGCAATCCGGGTCCAGCAGGCTGCATACCGCCGGGGCTGCAGCACCGGATGTGGTTCCATAAGTGCCGCCGACTGCACTCAGCTGATTCGCCTGGCCGCTGGCCATGGTCGATTTTTCCACATGAGTCGCACCCATGGAGCGCAGATAATAGGTCGTTTTCAGGCCACGCACCCAGGCCAGTTTATACAGATTATCCAGTTTAGTCCCGGAGGGTTCTGCCATATACAGATTCAGGCTTTGTGACTGATCAATCCATTTCTGACGACGCGAAGCGGCCTCGACCAGCCAGCGTGGATCTATCTCAAATGCAGTCGCATACAGTTGTTTCAGATCGTCCGGAATACGCTCGATCGCCTGGACTGAGCCGTCGTAATATTTCAGGTCGTTTACCATCACCTGATCCCACAGGCCACGGGCCCGAAGGTCCTGTACCAGATACGGATTTACAACCGTAAACTCACCCGACAGGTTCGATTTGACAAACAGGTTCTGATAAGTGGGCTCAATCGACTGACTGACCCCGCAGATATTGGAGATGGTCGCAGTCGGCGCTATCGCTAGGGTATTAGAGTTACGCATCCCAACCCGCCGGACGCGTTCGCGCAGGCTGGCCCAGTCCAGCGTCTGACTGTCATCCACCTGCAGGTAATCGCCACGCTCTGCTGCCAGACGGCGGATGGAATCGTATGGCAGGATGCCCTGACTCCATAATGAGCCGGGAAAGGTCGGGTATGTGCCACGTTCTGCCGCCAGATCTGTCGAGGCCTGTATCGCATAATAGCTGACCGCTTCCATACTGCGATCCGCAAAGGTCACCGCCGCCTCACTGGCATACGACAGACGCAGTTTGTACAGCGCATCCTGAAAGCCCATGATGCCGAGTCCGACCGGGCGATGCTGCCGATTTGAATGGGCAGCCTGCGGCACGCTGTAATAATTGTCATCAATCACATTGTCCAGCATCCGCATCGCGGTGTTAATCGTACGTTGCAGTTTGGCCTGACTCAGGCCATGCACCGGATCAACATGCGCCGCCAGATTGACTGAACCCAGATTACAGACCGCAATTTCGTCGTCATTATTATGCAACGTGATTTCGGTGCATAAGTTGGATGAATGTACCACCCCGACATGCTGATTGGTGTAGCGCAGATTACATGGGTCTTTGAAGGTGATCCAGGGGTGGCCGGTTTCAAATAACATCCCCAGCATCCGGCGCCACAGGGTCTGCGCCTTCACCTGTTTGCTGATACGTAATTCGCCACGCGCAGCTGCCGCTTCATACTGCTGATACGCCTGATTGAATGCCTGACCACTCAGTTCATGCAGATCAGGTGTTTCGTCCGGCGAAAACAGGGTCCAGTCACCATCTTCGGCCACCCGCTGCATAAACAGATCGGGCACCCAGTTCGCCGTGTTCATATCATGGGTGCGGCGCCGGTCATCTCCGGTATTTTTGCGTAATTCCAGAAATTCTTCCAAATCAATGTGCCAGGTCTCCAGATAAGCACATACTGCCCCCTTGCGCTTACCGCCCTGATTGACTGCCACCGCAGTATCGTTCGCAACCTTCAGAAACGGCACCACGCCTTGTGATTTGCCATTGGTACCCCTGATGCGGGCACCCATGCCACGCACCCGTGACCAGTCATTGCCGAGACCACCGGCAAATTTGGACAATAATGCATTATCCTTGATAGCACCATAGATCCCGCTCAGATCATCCGGGACTGTGGTGAGGTAACAGCTGGACAGTTGCGGACGCAGTGTTCCTGAGTTGAACAAGGTCGGCGTGGAACTCATAAAATCGAAGCTGGAGAGCAACCGGTAAAATTCCAGCGCACGGGCCTCACGTTCGGTCTCATGCAGGGCGAGTCCCATTGCAACCCGCATAAAGAACACCTGCGGCAGTTCAAACCGCACCCCATCCGAATGGATGAAATAACGGTCATACAGGGTCTGCAACCCGAGATAGGTAAATTGCAGATCGCGCTCTGCCAGCAAAGCGTTACCCAGCAACGCCAGGTCGAAGGTAGCCAACTGCGGATCTAACAGTTCCAGCGCAATCGCACGCTGTATATAGACCTGAAAATAATCTGCATATGCTTCAGCCATCGCTGCCTGGCTGTGTACCGGCTGGCTCAATTGCAGAAAGCCACATGCCTCATGGCGCAGATCGTTCAGTAACAGACGCGCAGCGACATACGAATAGTCCGGTTCCTGCTCAATCAGTGCCCGGGCACTCATCACCAACGCCTTATCCACGTCTTCAGCCCGCACACCATCGAACAGGTTACGACAGGTATCCTGCAGAATCAGGTCTGCCTGGACTGTATCCAGCCCGGCACAGGCCTCGGTCACCAGGGTTGTCAGTTGTGCCTTGTCCAGCGGCTGTGTGCGGCCATCCGCCAGGGTGACCCGCAGTTCCGACTCAGCAGGCGGTGCAGCGGCAGCCTTTGCCCGTTCACGTGCCCGTGACTCCCGATACAGTACATATGCCCGGGCAACCTTATGTTCGCCGTGGCGCATCAGGGCCAGTTCAACCTGATCCTGAATCTCTTCAATATGTACCATGCCGCCGGTCGGGTTGCGTCGATGCAGTACAGCAACCACCTGTTCTGTGAGTGTCGCGACGGTGTCATGCACACGGCTGGAGGCAGTGGCTGAATCACCTTCGACGGCCAGAAATGCCTTGGCCATTGCCACATTGATCTTCGATGCATCAAAATGGGTCACCTTGCCATTGCGACGTATCACGTGCAATTCACCTGGCGTATGGGTTGTCAGGCCGGTGGCAGGATCAGAGGTCTGAGTTGGCGCAGTGTACAGTGGGTCGTTCGGCATGGAGAAGAGATATCCGGTGTGATGGTAAGGATGCGATTCAGGAAGCCAGGAAACTTATCTTATGGTACCAACTGCAATGTCAGCATGACACGCTGTCATTCTGCGCACGGCAAAGCTGCAGTCGCAGCATCCACCTGAATCTGCCACTAAATATCTCATCTGACCCCGGGCTATGGATTCCGCGACTTCGCGCGGAATGACGCGGTATCATCTGGAAAGTGGCCACAGGAGTGCTGTAGCAGAGTGGTTTGATTCCAGTCTGTCCCGGGTCATGGCAGCAAAAAAACACACATGCAGGTACCCCGGAAATTCAGACCAGCCCGATCGCATGCAGAAAGATCAGCACAATGCCAAGCGGTGCCAGATAACGGATCAGCCACCACCACAGCGCAAAACCACGAGTCAGTGCCAGGCCCTGCTCGGAAAAACGGCGTTGCGCGGCCCAGGCAGTAAACAGCGCAATCAGTAAGCCACCGAGTGGCAGCAGGATATTGCTGGCCAGGTAATCCTTCAGATCAAACAATGTCTTGCCAAACCACTGATATTCCGGGCCGGACCAGTGGTTGAATGACAGCACTGAACCGATACCCAGCAACCAGACCAGTCCGGTGACTGACAGGGTCGCCCGTATCCGGCACCATTGCCAACGTTCTGTCAGCCAGGCGACCGCCGGTTCAACCAGCGAGATCGCAGAAGACCAGGCGGCGATCAGCAACAGAATAAAAAACAGGCTGCCGAACCATTGTCCGGCTGGCATACTGCCGAATGCGATCGGTAGCGTGACAAATACCAGGCCCGGACCCGCACCCGGGGCCAGGTCGTTTGCGAAGACCAGCGGAAAGATCGCCATTCCCGCCAGCAATGCTATCACTGTATCAGCTGCCGCAACCAGCAGGGCGGAACTGGCGATGGATGCCTGTGGTGGCATATAGGCCCCGTACACCATGATCGCCCCCATCCCGAGGCTGAGGGTGAAAAAGGCATGACCGAGTGCGACCAGCAGCGGTTCTGCCGTGAAGGTACAGGTTCCGGCCTGACAGGTATAAAACACGGCCTGCACGTTGACACTGAACAGATAATCCAGGCCCTGCAGAAATCTGCCACTGGCCATCGCATAGCCGACCAGCAGGATCAGCAGCCCCACCAGTGCGGGCATCAGGATACGCACCAGGCGTTCCAGCCCGGCCTGCACACCACGTAACACCACCAGCGCAGTCAGCAGCATGAATAAGGTGTGCCAGAACAGTAAGGTCCAGGGCGAGGCTGTCAGGTTACCGAACAAGGCACCGGCAGTGGCCTTATCCAGGCCGTTCAGGTTGCCGCTGAGTGCCTCCGGGATATATGCAAACGCCCAACCGGCAATCACACTGTAAAACGACAGGATCAGAAAACCCGCGACGACACCCATCCAGCCGATGACCTGCCAGCCGCTGGAGGCACCCTGTGCCTGCGCCAGGCTGCGCATCGTCCGGATCGGACTCTGCCGACCCTGACGACCGAGCAGGATCTCTGCCATCATCACTGGTACCCCGATCAGCGCAATACAGGCCAGGTACACCAGGACAAAGGCACCACCACCATATTCACCGGTAATGTATGGAAATTTCCAGATATTACCAAGCCCGACTGCCGATCCGGCAGCGGCCAGAATAAACGCAAAACGGGTGGTCCATTGCGGATGGGTCACTTTTAACATCGTCTGGCTCCCGGTTCAACGTGAAAAACAGATCACATGCTTCGCCTCAATCCGTAACCGGACTGTGTCCCCCACTGCGTGATTATGGTGGCTGGGAAACAAGGATAACAGACGGGTATTATGCTGCCGACTGTGCAAGGTATACAGAATTTCAGCGCCCTTAAATGCCTTTTCAACAATCCTGGCCTGAATCGGCCCGTGCGTATCCGGTACCACATCATCCGGGCGCAGCAGGATGTCCACCCATTGCTCCGATCCGCAGCATGATGTCTCAATCGGGGTATGCGGCCCAGGTTGCAGGATGCCGAATTCGGTCGCCAGGGCGCCCTTCGCCAGCACCTGACCCGGTATAAATTCACCTTGTCCGATGAAATCAGCAACAAACCTAGTCTTTGGTTTATGATAAAGATTGTAAGGCGTATCCCATTGCAGGATCCGGCCCTGATGCATCAGACCGATCTGGTCCGATATCGCAAATGCTTCATGCTGATCATGCGTCACCAGGATTGCGGTCACCTGTTCTGCCTGCAGCAGATCGCGCACCGCCAGACTGAGCCGTTCACGCAGCTCAATATCCAGGTTAGAAAAAGGCTCGTCCAACAGCAACAGGGCCGGACTGGGCGCCAGTGCGCGCGCCAGCGCGACACGTTGTTGCTGTCCGCCTGACAGTTCATGTGGGTAACGGCTGCCGAGGTGGGCCAGATCGACTGCAGCCAGCAGCTGCATTATCCGCCCGGTCCGTCGCACCTTCGGCAATCGATGTAAACCGAATGCCACATTGTCCGCAACGGTCAGATGCGGAAACAACGCATAATCCTGAAACACCATCCCGATCGCACGCTGTTCCGGTGGCAAGCCACCGGTCGCATCTGCTATCCGCTGCCGGCGGAGATGAATACTACCTGCCTGCAGTGGTTCAAACCCGGCGATTGCACGTAACGCGGTCGTTTTACCACTCCCGCTACTGCCGAGCAGACTGACAATATCACCCGCCTGGACCTGGCATGACAGATCATCCAATACCCGCTGACCGGCATAGCTGACCTGAACCTGGTCCAGCTGCAGCACCGTTACACCTGCTCACCACATAACAGAAATTCCAGCAGGGCCTTTTGCGCATGTAACCGGTTTTCTGCTTCTTCCCAGACCACACTGTGTGGTCCTTCCAGTACCTCGGCACTGACTTCCAGGCCCCGGTATGCCGGCAGACAATGCATAAACAATACATCCGGTGCTGCCCGGGCCAGGAGTGAGGTGGTCACTTTGTATGGCGCAAATGCCATCTGCCGTTCATTTTTCGTATTTTCCTGGCCCATGCTAACCCAGGTATCCGTCACCACCAGATTCGCATCCGCCACCGCCTGCTGCGGATCACGCACGATCCGGCAGACAGCCCTGGCCGCCTGCAGCAATTCAGTATCCGGCTCATAACCTGCCGGACAGGCAATTCGCAGCTGAAAACCGAACTGTTGCGCGGCTTCGATATAGGTCTGGCACATATTGTTGCCATCACCGACCCAGGTGACGATACGCCCGGCGATATCGCCCCGGTGGGCGACATAGGTCTGCATGTCCGCCAGCAACTGACACGGATGGTTCCAGTCAGTCAGTCCGTTAATCACCGGAACCCGGGAATGTGCGGCAAATGTTTTGACCCGGGCATGTTCAAATGTGCGAATCATCACCACATCCACCATACTGGAAATGACGCGTGCTGAATCAGCCAATGATTCACCTCGCCCGAGCTGCATATCTCGCGGTGACAGAAATAACGCCGAACCACCCAGCTGGGCCATGCCAGCCTCAAAAGAGACCCGGGTGCGGGTTGAGGCCTTGTCAAACAACATCGCCAATACCTTCCCGGCCAGTATGGTATGGGTACGGCCTGCCTGCTGTGACGCCCTCAGTACATTCGCGCGCCGGATAATCGCCTGCAGCTCCGCCCGGTTCAGATCAAACAGACTCAGAAAATGCCGGGGATTGTGTGTCA
>JAHDBG010000109.1 GCA_020630515.1 Gammaproteobacteria bacterium | reverse complement strand
ATCTGCTGAATCGGGTACGTCAGCCGTTCAACGTGAATAGCCTGGCGCAGGCAGCAGCCCTGTCCGCCCTGCAGGATCAGGCGCACCTGGTGCGATCTGCTGAACTGAATCGCGCCGGGTTACAACAACTGGCGACCGGTCTTGCCCGGCTGGGGCTGGACTATATCCCTTCTGTGGCGAACTTTATCACTGTGATTGGCACCCGACCGGCAGCTGAAATTGATAACGCGTTATTACGCCTGGGTGTGATTACCCGGCCGGTCGAAAATTATGGGTTGCCCGGTGGGTTACGGATCAGTGTCGGACTGCCGGAAGAAAATACCCGCTGTCTGCAGGCACTACAGCAGGTCGTATGACACCTCCGATACACCGCCTGGCGGTGATCGGGTTGGGCCTGATCGGTGGTTCATTTGCGCTCGCGTTGCGACAGGCCGGGTATGTCCGGCATATCTTAGGTTTTGATACAGACCCGGATCAGGCCCGGCAGGCCATTGATCTGGGTGTGATAGATCAGGCCAGCTCTGATATTGCCACCGCAGTGGCAGCCGCTGATCTGATCTTTGTTGCAGTGCCGGTCGGTGCAACACGTCAGGTCTTTTCAGGTATGGAAGAATGCCTGCTGCCGACGGCTCTGGTGATGGATGGCGGGAGCACGAAGGGGAGTGTGATCGCTGATTTTCAAGTCGCCTGCCCTGATCGCCTGCACCAGTTTGTGCCAGCCCATCCGATAGCCGGAAAAGAAACCAGTGGTGTCGCGGCTGCCGATGCTGACCTGTACGCAAACCGAACTGTAATACTGACCCCGACCGGACAGCAGACAGCTAGCGCATTGCAGCGCGCCCGGGCGGCGTGGCAGGCGTGTGGTGCACGAGTGGAACAGATGGCGGCGGAGCAGCATGATTGTATCTTAGCAACTACCAGTCATTTGCCGCATCTGCTCGCCTTCAATCTGATGCAGGTGCTGAATGAGCAACATGATCAGACAGAACTGGGCATGTGTATTGGTGGCGGATTGCGTGACTTTAGTCGTATTGCCGGCAGCGATCCGGTGATGTGGCGCGATATTATGCTGGCGAATCAGGCTGCTTTACGGATCAGTCTGCGGGCGTACATCGACCATCTGGAACAATTGGCTGAAGAGTTGGACGCGGGTGATGGCGTAGCCATACACCAGCGTTTTATGCGGGCACAAGGCCTGCACCGTCAACTGATATTAAGTGATAGCCAGGCTGCTGCGTCGGGATAAACGAGCGCCTTGCCAGTGAGTTGTTGCCCAGTGCCAGAAATCGGCTGTGGTGCGTATCAACGATGGTGGATGCGTCGCTTGCAGAAAGGTCCAGGCAGCCCGCAGCACCTGCAGAGGCGTTGATGATTCAATCGGTAGTGCGGCATCGCTTTTGCTCAGCTTATTACCATTGTTGTCCAGCACCAGCGGGACATGTTGATAGGTTGGTGTGATATAGCCCAGTTGTTGTTGCAGATACACCTGACGGCAACTGCTCTCCAGTAAATCAGTACCGCGTACCACATGGGTGATGCCGGCAATCTGGTCATCCACGACGACTGCTAACTGATACGCGATTAATCCATCCCGGCGGCGTACAACAAAGTCGCCGCTGGTTTTTGCCAAGCACTGGAAGAGAACACCTTGCCATGCATCTGGTACCGCGATGGCATGATGATGAGTTCTGATACGCAAGGCATAACCTATGGTATCAGGATGGCCCAGTGTGCGGCACGTTCCCGGGTAATATGTCTGCCTGCGTAATTGCTGGCGTGAACACTGACAGGCATACAGCAGATGGTCAGCACGTAATCGGTCCAGAGCCGCAAGATAGGCCG
>JAHDBG010000108.1 GCA_020630515.1 Gammaproteobacteria bacterium | reverse complement strand
CGGCCTATCTTGCGGCTCTGGACCGATTACGTGCTGACCATCTGCTGTATGCCTGCCAGTGTCCACGCCAGCAATTACGCAGGCAGACATATTATCCGGGAACGTGCCGCACACTGAGTCATCCTGATACCATAGGTTATGCCTTGCGTATCAGAACGCATCATCATGCCATCGCGGTACCAGATGCATGGCAGGGTGTGCTCTGCCAGTGCCTGGCAAAAACCAGCGGCGACTTTATTGTACGCCGCCGGGATGGATTGATCGCGTATCAGTTGGCAGTCGTCGTGGATGATCAGATTGCCGGCGTCACCCATGTGGTACGCGGTACTGATTTACTGGAGAGCAGTTGCCGTCAGGTGTATCTGCAACAACAACTGGGCTATATCACACCAACCTATCAACATGTCCCGCTGGTGCTGGACAACAATGGTAATAAGCTGAGCAAAAGCGATGCCGCACTACCGATTGAATCATCAACGCCTCTGCAGGTGCTGCGGGCTGCCTGGACCTTTCTGCAAGCGACGCATCCACCATCGTTGATACGCACCACAGCCGATTTCTGGCACTGGGCAACAACTCACTGGCAAGGCGCTCGTTTATCCCGACGCAGCAGCCTGGCTATCACTTAATATCAGTTGACGGTGCAGGCCTTGTGCCCGCATAAAACGCTGGTGTATGGCTACGCCATCACCCGCGTCCAACTCTTCAGCCAATTGTTCCAGATGGTCGATGTACGCCCGCAGACTGATCCGTAAAGCAGCCTGATTCGCCAGCATAATATCGCGCCACATCACCGGATCGCTGCCGGCAATACGACTAAAGTCACGCAATCCGCCACCAATACACATGCCCAGTTCTGTCTGATCATGTTGCTCATTCAGCACCTGCATCAGATTGAAGGCGAGCAGATGCGGCAAATGACTGGTAGTTGCTAAGATACAATCATGCTGCTCCGCCGCCATCTGTTCCACTCGTGCACCACACGCCTGCCACGCCGCCCGGGCGCGCTGCAATGCGCTAGCTGTCTGCTGTCCGGTCGGGGTCAGTATTACAGTTCGGTTTGCGTACAGGTCAGCATCGGCAGCCGCGACACCACTGGTTTCTTTTCCGGCTATCGGATGGGCTGGCACAAACTGGTGCAGGCGATCAGGGCAGGCGACTTGAAAATCAGCGATCACACTCCCCTTCGTGCTCCCGCCATCCATCACCAGAGCCGTCGGCAGCAGGCATTCTTCCATACCTGAAAAGACCTGACGTGTTGCACCGACCGGCACTGCAACAAAGATCAGATCAGCGGCTGCCACTGCGGTGGCAATATCAGAGCTGGCCTGATCTATCACACCCAGATCAATGGCCTGCCGGGCCTGATCCGGGTCTGTATCAAAACCTAAGATATGCCGGACATACCCGGCCTGTCGCAACGCGAGCGCAAATGAACCACCGATCAGGCCCAACCCGATCACCGCCAGGCGGTGTATCGGAGGTGTCATACGACCTGCTGTAGTGCCTGCAGACAGCGGGTATTTTCTTCCGGCAGTCCGACACTGATCCGTAACCCGCCGGGCAACCCATAATTTTCGACCGGTCGGGTAATCACACCTAGGCGTAATAACGCGTTATCGATTTCAGCTGCCGGTCGGGTACCGATCACAGTGATAAAGTTCGCCACAGAAGGGATATAGTCCAGCCCCAACCGGGCAAGACCGGTCGCCAGTTGTTGCAACCCGGTCCGGTTCAGTTCAGCAGATCGCACCAAGTGCACCTGATCCTGCAGGGCGGCCAAGGCGGCTGCCTGCGCCAGGCTATTCACGTTGAACGGCTGACGTACCCGATTCAGCAGAT
>JAHDBG010000043.1 GCA_020630515.1 Gammaproteobacteria bacterium | reverse complement strand
GTGCTACACACAATAAAAAAACGGCATCCTTCCGGGATGCCGTTTTTTTATGTCTTCAGGCTGCTGTCATCAGGGCTTCAATCTGCTCTACTGTTCTTGGCACCGCCGCACTGATCACTGCAGGCCCGTCTGCCTGGACCACCACATCATCTTCGATCCGGATCCCGATGCCCTGCCAGTGTGCAGGCACCCCTTCACTCCCCGGCGGAATATACAATCCCGGCTCAATCGTCAGCACCATACCGGGCGCTAACCGGCAGGGCTCCTTATCCACTTCATACGAGCCCACATCATGTACATCCAGCCCCAGCCAATGACTGGTGCGATGCATAAAGAAACGCTGATACGTCTTATTTTTCAGCGCCTGCTGCAGGTTTCCCTGCAATAAACCCAGACGTAACATACCTTCCGTCAGCACCTGCACCGCCGCCTGATGCGGCGCATCCCAGGGCTGACCCACCTGAACCTGCGCGATCGCTGCAGCTTGTGCCGCTAACACCAGTTCATACAATGATCGTTGCAGTGTACTGAAACGACCATTCACCGGAAAGGTGCGCGTAATATCGGCAGCATACCCATCCAGCTCACAACCGGCATCCACCAGCACCAGCTCGCCATCCTGCAACAGAGACCTGTTGGCCGTATAGTGCAAGACACATGCATGCTCACCACCAGCCACAATCGACGGATAGGCCAGTACCTGCGCCCCTTGTAACTGGCATTGATATGCAAACAACGCCGCCAATTCGTATTCGCGCATCCCAGGCTGACATCGTCGCATCAGTTCAGTCTGTGCTGCAGCAGAGATATCTGCCGCCTGACGCATGATCCCCAACTCGTCCGGACCTTTGTGCAACCGCATCGCATGCAGGTGGGTGCTCAATGCAAGCAGATCAAATGCCGACTGACTTCGGGAGACCTGACGTATCTGTCTGATCCAGCGCAACATCCGCTGGTCAAATTCGGCATACGCACCAAGATCATAAAACAGCCGTCGGGTAGCACCGAGTAATTTGGGAAGATACCGATCCAGCGCAGCATAAGGTAACGCCTGATCAACACCAAACTCAGTTACTGCGGCTGTCAACCCGGTACGCGGTCCGTCCCAGCGTTCTGCCTTCACATCATGCTCACGACAGAACAGGATCACTTCGCCTTCAGATCGCCCTGGCGCCAGGATCAGTACCGCTTCCGGCTCCGTGAAACCAGTCAGATAATAAAAATCACTGCCCGGACGAAACGGAAAATGCGTATCTTTATTACGTATCTGTTCAATCGCAGTCGGAATAATCGCGACACAATCCGCACCCAGCACACGCATCAATTGCGCACGTCTGTCCTGATATACCGACATCAACATGTAGTTGACTGACGCTCAGCATACAATGATACAGCTGCAACACGCAAAAACTCTTCAATCTGCATCAGATCTTCATACACTGCTTCATCCTGAGCCATCCGGCTGACATCCAGTTGCGCGACTTCGTACACCTGCTGCAATAATTCACGCCCATCATTCGACAGGCTGGCCTCTAACCTGTCTCCAGCCAGACCGAGCCCGAACAAAAAGCCCTGCGCCCAATCACGCAATGCAATCACGATCGCTTCCGGTGCCGCCTCCGGCAAAAATAACCGTAGTGTTAAACCGGGGTCAGCGATCTGTTGTGCCACTGTGGCATAGACCCTATCCAGCAAGGCGCGGCATTCCTGCGCCAACAGGTCGTCGGTCGCCAGTTCGGTATACAGTTCCGCCTGCCACACAGCCGTCGGATCAGCCTGTCCGCTGGATAACAGACCGACAGCGATTCCATGCGCCTCCGCTGGTGCAAAGGCAAACCGGCAGCGCCGCATTGCCGCCTCACAAGCCGGATAAGAAGGCGATTCAGGCATGATTCGCCAACGACAACGGTTGACCAAACGCAGCCGCAAAGCGTTGCGTAAACTCATCCCGGGTGAAGGTATGATTCTGCGGACCCTGGCTGGCGACCTTGATCGCGCCCATCAGCGAGGCGATTCTGCCAGTCACTGCCCAGTCCAATTGGTGCATCAGGCCATACAATAAGCCACCACGATACGCATCTCCGCAGCCGGTCGGGTCCACCACGCGAGTCACTGGTGCAGCCGGTATCTCCAGACGCTCACCCTTCGTGTAAATGACTGAACCCGCCCCTCCCTGAGTCACAATTACGGCATCGACCTGTTCAGCCAGTTGCGCAATCGTCTGCCCGGTGCGCTCTTCCATCAGCTTTGCTTCATAATCATTGAATGCCAGCCAAGTTGCCTGTGCCACAAAACGGCACAGGTCATCCCCGTCAAACATCGGCATGCCCTGCCCCGGATCAAAGATAAACGGTATACCAGCTGCCGCAAACTGAGCCGCATGCTCCACCATCCCCTGCCGACCATTCGGAGATACCATCCCGATTGTAGTCTGCGGATAATCTGTAATCCGGTTCTGATGCGCTTCGTTCATGGCACCCGGATGAAACGCGGTGATCTGGTTATCATCCTGATCCGTAGTAATAAACGCTTGTGCCGTAAACGCACCCGTTATTTCACGTAACCCGGCACGGGTCACACCTTTCGCATCCATCCAGTCTGCATAGGGTGAAAAATCACTACCGACGGTCGCCAGTGGCACCGCGTCGCCGCCGAGCAGATGCAGGTTGTACGCAATATTGCCGGCACAGCCACCGAAATTTCGGCGCATTTCCGGTACCAGAAACGATACATTCAGAATATGGGTCTGATCAGGCAGAATATGGTTCTGAAACTTATCTTCAAATACCATAATCGTGTCATAGGCCATGGACCCTGAAATCAGTGCTGACATACTTCTATCCTCGCAAAGTATATTACTGTATCGCGGCTATGATACGGTCACGTAACAACTTACCGGGCCGGAAGCGCGGCGTATAACGTTCTTCAACCACAACTTCTTCTCCGGTACGCGGATTACGGCCTATCCGTGCTGGTCGATGATGCAACGCAAAACTGCCAAAGCCACGAATTTCGACCCGACTACCGGCTGCTAAGGTCACGCTCATATGCTCCAGAATCTCCCGGACCGCCAGATCAACATCTTCCGGTGTAAGATTCGTCTGGGCCTGAGCGAGTCTTTCAATGAGCTCTGATCGGGTCATGCATGTTTCCCGCAGTACATCATCATGGATGATCTGCTGACTGTTTGAATTTATTTTCAAACAAATCAGCCAGTGTCGCACCCTGTGTATTCGCCGAACCTGTGGAATAGGATGAAATCACTGCCTGTTCTTCATCTACATCCTTCGCCCGGACAGACAGGTTCAACGTGCGCGATTTGCGATCAATATTAGTCAGTTTTGCGGTAACCTGATCACCAATTGCCAGAACAGCCGCCGCATCTTCGGTACGCTCACGTGCAATCTCAGCAACCCGCAGATACCCGGTCACACCCTCTGCCAGCGCGATTGTGGCACCCTTCGCATCAACTTCCTGTACGGTACCTGTCACCACCGAACCTTTTTTATGCTCATTCAGATACACAGAGAACGGGTCTTTCGCTAATTGTTTGATGCCCAGCGAGATACGTTCGCGCTCTGCGTCCACACCCAGTAACACTGCCTCGACTTCCTGACCCTTGCGATAATCCCGGATATACCTTTCGGGATGCTCTTCCCAGGACAAATCAGATGAATGCACCAGACCATCAATGCCACCCGTCAGACCAACAAATACGCCGAAGTCAGTAATGGACTTGACCACACCATTGACCTGATCACCTTTTTTGTGCTGAGCATCAAATTCATGCCACGGATTCGACTGGCACTGCTTCATACCAAGCGAGATACGACGACGTTCCTCGTTAATATCCAGCACCATTACTTCAACTTCCTGGCCAGAATCAACCAGTTTAGATGGGTTGACGTTTTTATTTGCCCAGTCCATCTCCGATACATGTACCAAGCCTTCCACACCATCTTCAATACCGACGAAGGCACCATAATCGGTAATATTGGTCACACTGCCGAACAGCCGCGTACCGACCGGATAGCGCCGCTTCAGATTCAGCCACGGATCTTCCGTCGTCTGTTTGATACCCAGTGACACACGCATCTTTTCACGATCAAACTTCAGAATTCTGACATGGACTTCGTCACCAATCTGCACCACTTCAGACGGATGCTTCACCCGACGCCAGGCCATATCTGTAATATGTAACAGGCCATCAATGCCGCCCAGATCAACAAAGGCACCATAATCAGTCAGGTTTTTGACTACTCCGTTCATTTCCTGACCTTCCGCCAGATGTTCTAACAGACGCTCCCGTTCTTTGTTATATTCCGCCTCAATCACCGCACGACGCGATAACACCACATTATTGCGTTTCTGATCCAGCTTGATAATTTTGAATTCGAGTTCCTGATGTTCCAGATGCGTGATATCACGTACCGGACGCATATCCACCAGAGAGCCTGGCAGAAAGCCGCGTAACTGATCCAGTTCAACGGTAAAACCACCCTTCACTTTGCCGGTAATTACGCCAGTGATAATATCTTCATTCGCAAAACTCTGTTCCAGATTTTTCCAGGCATAATGCCGCTTTGCCTTCTCCCGCGAGAGCCGGGTACAACCCCAACCATCTTCCACAGCTTCCAGGATGACCTCAACCTGATCACCTTCTGCGACTTCAATATCACCTTCTTTATTCAGGAATTGACTGGCCGGAATCACACCTTCCGACTTCAGACTCGCATTCACCGCTATAAAATCACGGTCTACCGAAACAACTGTTCCGATTACAATAGCACCGACACGCAGATTAGTGGTCTCTAAACTCTCGGCAAACAGTTCAGCAAAGCTTTCTGACATAAATCATCACCTGCACTGAAAATCAGCGACATCCTCAGATCAGCGCATGTTAAAAAAATAAAAATTACGCTACAAACCGCGCTTACGCACCAGTTGTAACACCCCGTTAAACACATCAGCAATCGTCCGGTGCGTGGAATCCAGCAGGACCGCATCCTGCGCCGGAATCAGCGGCGAATGCACCCGCTGCTGATCCCGCTCATCCCGTTCACGAATGGTCGCCGCAAGAGATGAGATATTAGCAGTGATTCCTCGTTGTTCCAACTGCTGATGACGTCTTTTTGCCCTTTCTTCCGCACTCGCTGTTAAAAAAATCTTCAGTTTCGCCTGCGGAAAGACTACCGTACCCATATCACGCCCATCCGCTACCAGACCAGGAGCACACGCCTGCTCCCGCTGCCAGTCCAGCAAGGCTGCCCGCACTGGTGGCAGAACCGCAACCTGTGAAGCCAGATTACCAATCTGTTCGGTGCGGATTGCAGCGGTAATCTCCATACCCTGCCAGATAATTCGACCTGACTGAAAACTGACCGGCAATTCACGCACAACCCGCGCAATCTGCTCAGCATCCGCTACCTGCATGCCAGCCTGCTGCACGGCATAAGCCACCACCCGATACAAGGCCCCGGAATCCAGCAAATGCCAGCCGACATGTTCTGCCAATCGGGTCGACAAGGTACCCTTCCCTGCACCACCCGGGCCATCAATCGTGATCACAGGCACCTCAGGCATGCTGCACCTCCACCTGTAAACCCACTGACTGAGCTGACGCGACAAAGCCGGGGAAAGATGTGTCGACATTCGCACAATCATCAATCAGAATCGGCTCCTGCGCAACCAACCCGGCCATCGCAAAGGCCATGGCAATGCGATGATCGCCATGACTGTTGATCGGCCCACCCCGCAGCGGATGGCCGCCCTGAATCACTATCCCATCCGGCAGCACCTGTACCGGCACCCCTGATGCCTGCAACCCATCTGCCATCACCTGAATCCGGTCAGACTCCTTCACCCGTAATTCAGCAGCACCCCGCAACACTGTTGTGCCGGTTGCGCAGGCAGCCGCAATAAATAATGCCGGGAACTCATCAATGGCCAGCGGTACCTGTGCCGCCGGTATCTGTATGCCGTGCAACGCAGCAGCACGCACCCGGATATCCGCTACCGGTTCACCACCCACTTCAGTCTGGTTACTGAGCGTGATATCCGCACCCATCATCCGCAACAGATGAATCACACCGTCCCGCGTCGGATTAACACCGACCCGGCGCAACGTCAGATCAGACCTTGCTGCGATACTGGCACCTACCAGAAAAAAGGCCGCTGACGATATATCTGCCGGCACCTGAATATCACAGGCCTGTAATTGTCCACCGCCACGCAGACGGCACTCAGTGCCCTGCTGCACGATCGGATAACCGAAACGACGCAACATCCGCTCAGTATGATCCCGGGTCGGTGCAGGTTCAATCACACAGACTTCCCCCTCAGCCGAGAGGCCTGCCAGCAGAATCGCTGATTTGACCTGTGCACTCGCCATGGGTAACGTATATCGAATGCCAGACAAACGTTGCACCAGGGAAATCTGCAGCGGCGCCGTACCCGCTGCTGTCGTCGCAATCTGCGCACCCATCCGGGTCAGCGGATCGGTCACCCGACGCATCGGGCGGGCACACAGATACCGATCACCCGACAGAGTACAGGCAATACCCTGGCCTGCCAGCAAGCCACATAACAACCGGATGGATGTCCCCGAGTTACCCAGATTCAGCGCCAGGCCGTGCGCCCGTACGCCCCAACCCTGCGATCCGGCTCCATGTACCTGCAGAACGCCTCCCGGGAGGCGGTCAATCGTGATGCCCAGCGCACGCATAGCAGCCAGGGTTGCCAACACATCCGTACCGGGCAGGCAGTCGGTAATCCGACTGGTGCCTTCAGCGATGGCAGCCAGCATTAATGCCCGGTGCGAAATGGATTTATCACCAGGCACCTGCAAGCTGCCAGTTAAGACACCACCTGGCTGAACATGAAACTGTATGGCAGAAGACAACAAGATACTACCCAGCTCAGAGTGAAACAGAAAAACGCCGTGGTTTATCAAACAACATAATTGCGTTACTATGGTGCGTTCGGGGCCGTTAGCTCAGCGGTTAGAGCAGGGGACTCATAATCCCTTGGTCCGGGGTTCAAATCCCTGACGGCCCACCACAACCTTTTGCAAACATGTTATGATGCAGGTATATTTGCAATTGTATTCAGGCGCAGGATTAATACGTATTCTGCCTGTGCTATCTGCGGATGTAAGTCTGATCATGCACAACACCCAGTATGACCGATTAACACTGATTATTCCAGGAGATTTTCATGGCTTTCCCCGTTAGTTTTGCCGTCGGTGCCGGGCTTGGAGCAACCACCGCCTATCTGTACAAAGACCAACCTGCGCGTGAGCGCGCGTTTGAGAAAAGCAAACAACTTAAAGACAAGGTTATGGAGAAAATTGATGATTTACGCAAAAAGCGAGCAGCTGCGCGCATGACGCAGGAGCAACAACAATCCGCTGCGGCCGCTGCTACAACCGCCTAGTACAACGGCAACCACTGAAACGGGTTGGCTCCCATGCCCATGCCCATGCCCATGCCCATGCCCATGCCCATGCTACAGCGTGGGAGCTTACTTCCCCGTTGTCCACTCAGACTGACCAGATCGTATGATTCAATTTGGTGTATTAGTCTCTTTGCTTGCCGGAGGCATGGTCGCTGCTGCCGTGCGCCATTACAAACAGCGGCCTGATTATGCTGAGGATTCAGAATACACCGCACTGACAGATCAGAGTGATAAGAAAGGCACATTATCGCGGCATACCTGCCGTGTATTCGATGATGTCGGAGAACTGCAACATTATCAGCAGGTTGCCTGGTATGCACTGGCATTTTCTACCGCAAGCAGCTGGTTTTTCCCGCCCGTTGCGCTGATCAGCCTGCCACTGCTTGGCTACAATGGTTATCATTACTACCGAATGCTGTTCCACTCCGATCCAGCCGAGCGTAAGACTCCGCTGGCTATCTTTGAGTTGATCAGTAACACCGCTACCCTGCTGACCGGACGCATTGTACCTGCCTCAGTATTGTTTCTGTTTTCATTCGGCATCCGGAAATGGCTATTACAGGCTGGTAACATCAGTAATAATATCGGCCTGAAAAATGCGATAAATCCTCAGCTGACAAACATCTGGGTATTACGGGATGGGGCTGAAATTGAAGTGCCTGTACCAGAATTACAACCCGATGATGTTATGATTCTGCACCCGGGTGACACAGTCACTGTCCCGGGTACAGTGATTCAGGGCAATGGCCTGGTCCGGCAGTTCAGTCTGCGCAAGTACATGAAACGTGTACCGAAATATACTGGGGATCAGGTCTATCCGTTTACCAGAATCGCGTCAGGTCACCTGCACATCCAACCCTGTTAGTCGTAAACCCCCTCTGCATTCCGCCCATCCCCGGAGCGTTATGCCCGCCCAACTCTCACCCGTTGCACCGATGCGGATCAGCGATCTGTGTCAGGCAATGGAAGTCTATCTCAGCCCCACCCAGACACGCGAAGTTTATCGCGCCTACCTGTTTGCTGCCGAAGCACATGAGGGTCAGACCCGCTTATCCGGCGAAGCCTATATCTACCATCCGGTTGCTGTCGCTGCCATCTTAGTGCAGATGCGCATGGACCATCATTGTCTGATGGCAGCGATCTTACACGATGTGATTGAAGACACGTCTGTCACCAAAATAAAGCTCAGACAGACATTCGCGGATGAAGTGGTGGAGATGGTGGACGGTGTCAGCAAACTGACGCACCTCAAATTTCGTTCCCGCGCCGAAGCCCAGGCAGAAAACTTCCGCAAGATGATGCTGGCGATGACCCGGGATGTGCGTATCATCCTGATCAAGCTGGCAGACCGGCTGCATAATATGCGAACGCTTGAGGTCATGCCACCAGCAAAGGCACGGCGCATTGCGCGTGAAACGCTGGATATTTATATTCCGATTGCAAACCGGCTCGGTATCAACAATATTCGCCATGAGCTGGAAGAACTGGCAATGGCTGCACACTGGCCACGTCGCTATCAGGTCATGCGCAAAACTCTGCAACGTCGACGGGGTAACCGGCGCGAATGGATTGACGATATTACCCGGATCTTATCTGAACGTTTAGCGACAGACGGACTGACCGCTAAAGTCAGGGGACGTGAAAAACGCGCTTATAGCACCTACAGAAAGATGCAGGAGAAAAAATGCCGTTTTTCCGAGCTGGCCGATGTGTATGCATTTCGCGTCATCGTAGACCAGGTCGATACCTGTTATCGCGTACTGGGAGCTGTGCATAATCTGTATCGTCCGATGCCGGGTAAATTCAAAGACTATATCGCGATCCCGAAGGCGAACGGCTATCAATCCCTGCACACGGTCCTGATGGGCCCGCAGGGGCTGCCGATTGAGATCCAGATCCGGACTGGCGAAATGCATGTGCTGGCTGAGCAGGGAATTGCAGCCCACTGGCAATATAAAGGTGAGCGGGAAGGCTCAGCCACCGCCGATGCCGCTGCCAAATGGTTGCGCAGCCTGTTAGAGGTACAGCAGAATACCGGCGATTCCATGGAGTTTCTGGAACATGTCAAGATTGACCTGTATCCGGATGAAGTATACGTATTCACACCACTCGGACAGATTGTGGAACTGCCGCGTGGGGCAACCGTAATTGACTTTGCGTATGCCATACACTCCGGAATCGGCAATCATTGTGTCGCTGCCCGGGTTGATCAGCAGCTGGTGCCATTACGCAGCCAGTTGCGTAACGGGCAGGCAGTTGAAATCATCACGAAACAGACCGCGAGCCCGAAGCCAGGCTGGCTCAACTTTGCCATGACCGGCAAGGCACGTACCGGCATCCGAACCTACCTGAAACAACTGGAAGTCACTGAGGCAACAGCTCTCGGACAACATTTACTGGAACATGAACTGAATTGCCTGGGGATGCAGCCGGAACAGGTTGATCCGGCACGCCGGACTGAGATGCTGCATGAGCTGGGCTATGCCGACCTGACAGAGCTGCAGCAACATATCGGTCTCGGCAATCGTTCAGCAGCACTGGCAGCACGGCTGCTTGCCTTCCCGAAAGACCAGACTCGACTCTCTGCACCT
The DNA here is from genome assembly GCA_020630515.1 of Gammaproteobacteria bacterium. Classification (GTDB taxonomy): domain Bacteria; phylum Pseudomonadota; class Gammaproteobacteria; order Chromatiales; family Chromatiaceae; genus JAHDBG01. The sequence continues at coordinate 2,364 of JAHDBG010000043.1, read as the reverse complement.
TTGAGCATTCAGGGTGGTGAAGGACTACTGATTCATTTTGCTCGATGTTGCGGCCCGGTGCCCGGTGACCCGATCATTGCAATCTTCAGCCATGGACGCGGCATGCTGGTACACCACCAGCATTGTCCAAATTCAGGGGAATTTCGTCGACGCAGCAAAGACTCGCTGGAAGTTCAGTGGGATGACCAGGTCAGCGGTGAATTCCACACCACACTACGGGTAGATGTGGGTAACCAGCGCGGTATGCTTGCGACAGTTGCTGCTGTGATTGCCGACAGCGGCTCTAATATTGAAGATGTACGCAGCGAAGAACGCGACGGACTCAGCTTACGCCTGCGTTTTACCCTGATGGTCAGACATCGTAAACATCTGGCGGATGTGTTACGTCGGATTCGCGCCTTACCACAAGCCCTGAAGGTAGGCCGCGTGATCGGATGATCATACTCAGGCATTGTCTGTGAACTCTCCGCCCTGCCGGTCCCCGGGGCTGGTTCTGATCACAGCGCTGGCCCTGCTACTAATTCTGATGCTGCTGGGTATCAGCGGCACCCGGACCATGGTGTTACAGACCCGGATGGCAACAAATCTGCATCAGATGCACCAGGCATTACAGGCGGCAGAAGCTGCCTTACGGGATGGTGAACAGCATATCGCACAATTCATGGATGCAGATACGGTGTTCTCAGCGACCTGTAAGCTGGGTTTATGTGCCGGGACATCACTGGGTGACACGCCCTGGAACAGCGCTCTGGTAGACTGGCAGACCGGTAAGAATACGATTATGTACGGCAGTCAGACCGGACAACCGGCCTTTCCGGTCGCCACCTCGCAGCCCCGTTATATCATTGAACGGTTACCCGACTCTGGTGATGCCGCTCAGTGGTATCGCGTCACAGCAGTCAGCTACAATGCGCAGGGTGCGATTCAGCATATCCTGCAATCCACTTATCTGCGATGATCCCACCTCCTGCAACGCGTGAACCGTTCTGGCATATGTTGCTGACCGGCCCGCGATCCGCCATACCCGAGTCGTTACGTCCCTGGCTGACCGATACCGGCTCACTCACCCAAGCCCTGATCGACAGCAGCCGGAACCATTTCCATGTCCGGGTGCAATATCAGGGCTGGCAGGGGGCTGCAGCCAGTGAGCGCCACCTCCTGCAGATTACGGCCCGACAACGTACCTTAGTGCGGGAAGTCTATCTGTATACACACCAGCGCCCTGCTGTATTTGCCCGTACTGTGATCCCGCAACGCAGTCTGGTGGGGCGGGTGCGCGACCTGCGCCAGTTGGGCCATCGACCTCTGGGGGCAGCCCTGTTCGCGGACCCGACCACCCGGCGCGGCATCTGTCAGTTTGCCCGTTTTAAGCCATGCCATCTGCTGTATCAGCGGGCCTGTCGTCTTCCGGAGATCGCATCCGCTGCGATCTGGGGACGGCGCACGGTGTATCATTATGCCGGTCAGCGCCTGCTGGTAAATGAACTGTTTCTGCCTGATCTGCCGGACTATCCGATATGTCGCAAACACTTGACTGGCACCACCGGCTGTCAGGTTACTGGCAGCTGATCCGGGCAGACCGCCCGATCGGGATTTATCTGTTGTTATGGCCCACCTTGTGGGCATTGTGGCTGGCGGGAGAGGGTCAACCGGACTGGCACATCGTACTGATTTTTGTGCTGGGCACGGTATTGATGCGGTCTGCCGGCTGTGCGATCAATGATTATGCAGATCGCCATTTTGATGGGAATGTGCAACGTACCCGGCAACGTCCGTTAGTGACTGGCCGGGTAACACCGGGTGCCGCTCTGGCAGTTGCCGTGCTGCTGAGCCTGCTGGCCGGCAGCCTGCTCTGGTGGCTGAACACTTCGGCCCGCTGGCACGCGGTCATCGCTGTGGCCTTAGCAGCAGTCTATCCCTTCAGCAAACGGTATATACCACTCCCGCAGCTGGTACTCGGTATCGCATTTGCCTGGGCCATCCCAATGGCCTTCAGCGCACTGCAGGGCACAACCAGCCCGCTGACCTGGGTATTATTTTCCGCTGTGGTGGCCTGGACGATCGCCTATGATACGGCCTATGCAATGGTGGATCGTGAGGATGATATTAAGATTGGTGTACAGTCTGGCGCGATTCTATTCGGTCACTATGACCGGCTGGCAATTGGTATCTTACAGGGCCTGGTTATCCTGTTGTTAAGCATCGTCGGCTGGCTGGCAGGACGTGGCGGGATTTATGCGCTCGGGCTGATAATCGGAGCCGGCCTGTTTGTATATCAGCATGATTTATTACGCAGGCGCGAACGCGATGCGTATTTTCGTGCATTTCTGAACAATCATCCGTTCGGTCTGGTAATATGCGCGG
>JAHDBG010000042.1 GCA_020630515.1 Gammaproteobacteria bacterium | reverse complement strand
CTTTGAGCGGTTCACAAAATAAAGCCTCCGGCTTTGCCGGAGGATATTTACTTCCAGTTTTACAACCATCAGCGCCTGCATCAATCGCTGGACTACAGAACACCTGCCCAAGTCTACCGGGCACAGCACTCAGAGACACCGTATCCAGCTGGCTCTGAGTGACCAACCACTATCTTATTTTTAGCTCATATTGGTCTGGACATTGGGGAGTACCTTAGGGTACCTCTGAAAACGTCACGAGTGAAGCAAAGACAAGGCGAAAAAGCACAGTGTACAGGGGGAGTACATGAGCATTTTTTAACGAAATATTTGCAAGTGCAGCAGTTTTCAGCGATGCCCTACAGGGTATCATCACGCCATTTAATAGAACAGCCAATACTCGCCACCTGTTCCTGCGGGCCACGCTGTGTCTCAGCCACCTGCTGCATCGCCAGAAACAAATCGCGACGCACGTCCGGATCAGCCGCCTGCACCCGACTCGCATCCAGCCGACCACGATATTGCAACCGGCCCGCCGCATTAAAGCCGAAAAAGTCCGGCGTGCAGACTGCTTCATATGCCCTGGCAACCGCCTGCGTTTCATCCCACAGATACGGAAAATCAAACTGCGCCTGTTGTGCCAGTACCTGCATTTTATCAAACGCATCTGCCGGATAAGCGACCACGTCATTCGACATGATTGCCACACTATGAATACCCAACCCCTGTAACTCGCTGGTATCACGAACAATCCGGTTCAGCACAGCTTGCACATACGGGCAATGATTACAGATAAACATCACCAGAACACCCTTCGGCCCCATACACTCAGCCAGAGACCACATACGCTCATCCACACCGGGTAAACAAAAATCAGGTGCCCGGCGATCAAAATCACAAACCGGTGGTTGTAATGCTGCCATTCAGATACCTCACACAAATAAAAAAGTGAGACACCTCTTTAACAAATCAACATAAGATATTGATAATAAATTTTAAATTATGGGATAGGCATAAAACCGCGCCCACCCCCAAAGGGGGGAGAGCTACGCCTTTCCCTCTTTGAAATCCTCCATTACCTGGTCTTCACTGCAAGTAGCAAAGGATTCTCAGATTAAAATATATGTTTATGCCAAATTGCTTCTTCTGAAGAGATGCCCAATGGAAAATCCGGACAAAAAAAAAGCCAGTCTGGACCAGACTGGCTTTTTCCGGGTAAAGAGAAGAGGAAATCGGGCAGGAAGTTGGTGGAGGCGGCGGGAGTTGAACCCGCGTCCGCAAATCCGTCACCGTCGGTTCTACATGCTTAGTCACACCAGTAATTTTAGCAGCAGACAGGTCTGGTATGACAAGGCCTGTACTGCAGCGATTCCGGTATTAGTCTGGCCATCTGGTCCCGGACCAGCCGGATGGCGATCTTATGAGTTATGACACCTGATAATACTTCAGAAGTATCAACCGGACGCATAAGCACGGCTCCGGCCAGATGGCATTCTACCGGTGTTTAAGCGGCGAGTGCGTAGTTGTCGTCGTTGGCAACTATTTAGAGTAACAGCTGGTTTTACGAGGTATGCTGTACCTCGGCATGCCCCTTGGGCTGTGTAATCCACGTCGAATGCCGTGTCGCCCCCGAATACTTTTTATCTTCAACCATACAGACTAATCCGTCCCGATCTCAAGAATTATAATAATTTATTGTTTTTTCTGCAAACTGTTTTTCTGCTACGGGCAGTGCCGACAGAGGCTTTGCCTGTCGTGTTCCGACCATCCCCCTGACGGTGGCTTCTCCCCACAGTTCAGCGGTCATCTATCCTGACGCAGGGAGACATGGCTCGGTCGCTTAATTGACGTAATAACGCAGCAATGAAATAATGCGCCGCATTTTGGCAAAAATTCCGGCACTGACTCAAGCCCGATGCGCTACGGCAAGCAATCATTATCACTATGACCTATCACCAGTTACCCTCGCAACACGGCTTATATCACCCTGGCAACGAGCATGATGCCTGTGGTGTCGGTTTTGTCGCCCACCTTCAGGGCCGGCAAGACCATGCGATCATTGAGCATGGCCTGACCATTCTGAAGCGCTTACACCACCGTGGAGCTGTCGGTGCTGATCCACGCGCCGGTGACGGTGCCGGCCTGTTATTACAACTACCGGATCAGTTTTTGCGTGCCGTAGTGCCGTTTGATCTGCCGGAGCCTGGTTGTTATGCCGTTGGCCAGGTCTTTCTGCCACAGAAACCTGAAGCACGTGCTGACGTTGAGGCAACAATAGCCCGCTATATTGAGGCCGAAGGCCAGCAATTGCTTGGCTGGCGCACTGTCACTGTGAATAACCAGAATCTCGGCGAAAGTGTCTTACCAACAGAACCCGTTACTCGTCAGGTCTTTGTCAAGCGCGGAACCAACTGCGTGGATCAGGATGCATTTGAGCGTAAACTGTTTGTCATCCGGAAACAAATCGAAAACAGACTCAATCGCGACTCTACGGCTAGGGTTGGTTATTTTTCCTCTCTTTCCTCCCGCATTCTGGTCTACAAAGGTATGTTGCTGGCCGATCAGGTCGGTGACTACTATCCTGACCTGCAGGATGAACGCATGGTCTCAGCACTGGCCTTGGTGCATCAACGCTTTTCGACCAATACATTCCCGACCTGGGACCTAGCACACCCGTTCCGGATGATCGCGCACAACGGCGAAATCAACACAGTACGTGGCAATGTCAACTGGATGGCAGCACGTCGCCATGCAATGCGTTCGGACGTACTGGGCGACGACCTGGACAAGATCTGGCCCTTGATACCGGACGGACAATCAGATACTGCCTGCTTTGATAATGCACTGGAATTGCTGGTGATGAGTGGTTATTCCCTGGCCGAAGCTATGATGATGCTGATCCCGGAAGCTTGGGAAGATCACCCTGAGATGGGTGAAAAACGTCAGGCATTTTATGAATATCACGCAGCCCTGATGGAGCCCTGGGACGGGCCGGCAGCGGTCGCCTTTACCGATGGTCGTCAGATCGGCGCCACCCTGGACCGGAACGGTCTACGTCCGGCGCGTTATATCATCACGGATGATGACCTAGTCGTGCTGAGCTCGGAAGTGGGTGTGTTACCAATTTCCGAACACAAAATTATTAAAAAATGGCGGCTGCAGCCCGGCAGAATGTTGCTGATTGATCCGGAGCAAGGCGGCATTATTGATGATGCTATCCTGAAGCAACAATTGTGTACGGCTAAACCCTACCAGAAGTGGCTTAAACAGAGCCAGATCCGTCTGGAAGAACAGGATGCCCCGCCAGCCCGCACGATCCCGGAGGTTGCCGACCTGCTGTCACAACAACAGGCCTTCGGCTATACTCAGGAAGATCTGAAGATCATTCTGGCACCGATGATCCTGGGCGGACAGGAAGCGACCGGTTCCATGGGCGCAGATAACCCGCCTGCCGTGCTGTCACGTCGCGCGAAACATCTGTCACATTATTTTAAACAGTTGTTTGCCCAGGTAACCAACCCGCCGATTGATCCGATCCGCGAATCTATCGTGATGTCACTGGTCGCTCTGGTCGGACCACGTCCGAATCTGCTCGGTCACGATAATGACGAACACAAACGGCTGGAATGCCGCCAGCCGATTCTGACCAACATCGACCTGGCCCGGATTCGCCACCTGGAAACCACGCAACAGGGTGCCTTCCGCAGCAGAACACTGGATCTGACCTACCCCGCTGCACAAGGCTCTGACAGTATGGCATCTGCATTGCAGATGCTGTGCGCTGCAGCAGAACAGGCCGTCCGGGCAGACACCAACATCGTGATCCTGTCTGATCGTGGGGTCAGTGCAGACCAGATTGCGATCCCGGCATTACTGGCAACCTCTGCAGTACATCACCACCTGATCCGGCAAGGACTGCGTACCGCAACTGGACTGGTTGTGGAAACCGGTGCTGCACTGGAAGTGCATCATTTTGCCACCCTTGCTGGTTTCGGCGCCGAGGCAATCAACCCGTATCTGGCCTTTGCCACCCTGCATGCCCTGCTGCCGAAACTGCCGGATGCACCCGACGCGGCACAGGCAGGCCGAAACTATGTGAAGGCAATCGGCAAGGGCCTGTTGAAGGTGATGTCCAAGATGGGCATCTCGACTTATCAATCGTATTGTGGTGCACAAATCTTTGATGCAGTCGGGCTGCACCGCGAGTTTGTCGATGCGTATTTCCCGGGCACCCATACCGCGATAGACGGGATCGGTCTGCAGGAGGTTGCTGCCGGAGCAGTCGAATGGCACCAGCAGGCATATGGCAACGCCGAAATCTACCGCCAACAACTGGATGTCGGCGGGGATTATGCGTTTCGCCTGCGTGGCGAAGACCACATGTGGACCCCGGACACCGTCAGCAAGCTACAACATGCGGTACGCAGCAACAACGCCACCACTTATGCTGAATATGCGCAGCAGGTCAACGAACAGAACGAGCGCTTGCTGACCCTGCGCGGCCTGATGCGTCTGAACACAACAGCCCAGCCACTGCCGCTGGAAGAAATAGAGCCCGCCAGCGAGATCGTGAAACGATTTTCCACCGGCGCCATGTCATTTGGCAGTATTTCGCACGAAGCGCATACCACGCTGGCAAAGGCAATGAACCGGATCGGCGGCAAATCAAATACCGGGGAAGGTGGCGAAGAACCTGCGCGCTTTCAGCCACTGGCCGACGGACAACCTAATCCGGAACGATCCGCGATCAAACAGGTTGCCTCAGGCCGGTTTGGTGTCACCACCGAATATCTGGTGAATGCGGACGATATCCAGATTAAAGTGGCGCAGGGTGCGAAGCCTGGCGAAGGCGGACAATTGCCTGGCTACAAGGTCAATCAGCAGATTGCCAGGGTGCGCCATTCCACACCGGGTGTCGGCCTGATCTCGCCCCCTCCGCATCATGACATCTACTCTATCGAAGACTTGGCTCAACTGATTCATGATCTGAAGAATGTGCAGCCGCAGGCACGCATCTCGGTCAAACTGGTCTCCGAGATCGGCGTCGGTACAGTCGCCGCCGGCGTCAGCAAGGCGCATGCGGATCATATCACCATTGCCGGCTGCGACGGCGGCACCGGGGCCTCACCCCTCACCTCAGTGAAACACGCTGGTTCGCCCTGGGAAATCGGGCTGGCCGAAACACAACAAACCTTAGTCCTGAACCAGTTACGCTCGCGTGTCAGCATCCAGGCAGATGGTGGCATGCGCACCGGGCGTGATGTGGTGATCGCTGCCCTGCTCGGTGCCGATGAAATCGGTTTTTCGACTGCACCCCTGATCGCCGAAGGCTGTATCATGATGCGCAAGTGCCATCTGAACACCTGCCCGGTCGGGATTGCGACTCAGGATCCGGAACTGCGTAAACGTTTCACAGGCCAGCCGGAACATGTGATCAATTATTTCTTCTTCGTTGCAGAAGAAGTCCGCCAGTTGATGGCTGAACTGGGTGTTCGTACCTTCCAGGAGATGATCGGCCAGAGCGACCGGTTGGATATGCGCACCGCTATCAACCACTGGAAGGCACAAGGATTGGACTACAGCCGCTTGCTGCACCCAGCCACGCCAGTGAACGGAAACACTGTCTACTGCTCCGAAGTACAAGACCATGGACTGGAACGAGCTCTGGATCATCAACTGATCACGCAAGCCACCCCGGCGCTTGAACAGGCCCGACCGGTTGAAATTGACATCACAGTAGATAATACGCACCGCACCTTCGGCGCGATGCTGTCTGGCCGGGTGGCAGAACGTTACGGGCATGCCGGACTACCAGGAGACACCATTCGCATCCGGGCACAAGGCATCGGCGGACAATCATTCGGCGCCTGGCTGGCCCACGGCATCACACTCCGATTAAGCGGCGAAGCAAATGACTATGTCGGCAAGGGCCTGTCCGGTGGCAAGCTGATCATTGCTGCCCCTGATAATCGTCGGATTGAACATACCAATGAAAATGTCATCGTCGGCAACACAGTGCTGTTCGGCGCAATCAGCGGCAACTGCTATATTCAGGGCGTGGCCGGAGAACGGTTTGCCGTGCGCAACTCCGGTGCCTATGCCGTAATAGAAGGTGTCGGCGATCACGGTTGCGAATATATGACCGGTGGTGTGGTCGTGGTAATCGGCGAGACCGGACGTAACTTTGCCGCCGGCATGTCCGGCGGCATCGCATATGTGCTGGATCGTGATGATCAGTTCGAGCAACGCTGCAACCTGGAACAAGTCACGTTAGAGCCCGTAGATCCAACTGATACCGGTACAGCGGAACAGGTCGCCCACAACCCGCTGCGTTATGATGCAAGCCGCCTGCGCCAGATGATACAGTGCCATGCTGACTATACCGGCTCAGCCATCGCACGTGAACTCCTGAGCGACTGGGAAGATAATGTATCGCACTTCCGCAAAGTGCTCCCAGTAGACTATCGTCGCGTACTGCTCGAACATACCATCACGTGATCTGAGATCATCAATGCCTTACGTATCCATGTTTTTCGGCATCATCATCAGAATGTTCCACCAGGAACATAATCCCCCTCATTTTCATGCGGAATATCAGGGACAACGTGGTATGTTTGATTTTGATGGAAACATGGTAAAAGGGAACCTAAAATCCAGACGAGCTAAAAAACTGATTCAGGAATGGGCAATGATACATCAGGCAAAGCTCCGGCAAAACTGGCAACAGGCAAAACAAAGGAGACCAATTGAACGAATAGAGCCACTGAATTAAGCAAGGGGTATTTATGGAACATTTACCAGTCGTGATAGATGCAGAATATATCAGTGATTATAAAATAAAACTCACTTTTGATACCGGAGAGAAAAAAATAGCGGATTGTGCACAATGGCTTGAAGGCGAAGTGTTTGAGCCACTGAAAAATAAAGACTATTTCCGGAGTTTTTTTGTTGATGGCTGGACTATATCATGGCCAAATGGAGCTGATATTGCGCCTGAAACATTATACAAAGAAAGCCAATCAGTCTGATGAGCTTATACGAATGGCTTAATTTAACGATCATGGCTATCAGCACATTATGTATTGCTGGTAGCCTATTTTATCTGGCGAAACAAATCAGATTATTCATCAAAGCACATCAGGATAACCATGATTGGAATCGCCGGGCGGAAACAAGAAATATATTAGTTAAAGCTGGGGAACTGAATACAGATGCGCTTAACATAAAGTTTGGTTTTGCAAACAGAAGAAGCCCTATCTCATTAGATGAAATACTCAAAGAATTTGAAAAAGATATCACTTTACAACAAAATTTACATCGATTACTTAACTTTTACGAAGGTCTGGCGCATGGTGTATTCTCAGGAGTATATGATGAAACACTCATAAAATCTAACAGGCGCGGCTCTATGGAAAGAGAATTTATCCGGTGTCGGTATTATATTGACCATCGGCGCAATGAATCCAATAAAACCGCTTGGTCAGAATACCAACGGTTAATAGAAAAGTGGCAGCACGGTGATATACAGTCAGGTGATCTGGAACCAACAGGAAACTTAAAGAGTTGATGTACCAAAGCAAACATTTTCCTGCCCCGGTAAAAGACTGCGTCGCTTTATGCATGATTCATGGTGAACTATGATGACTGCTGATGTGCTAAGAACACCTGCTTTCGACTCATCGCTGAACTGTATTACCCCTGAATTCGATGAGCAAATTATTGATGAGCAGATCACGCGAGCCAGAGAAGATATCAGAATGGGTAGAATCACGCCGGTTAATGCAGAGACCAGCGCACAATTTATTGCATCACTCAGAAATTAAGCGGATGTACCCCGGTGCATTGATTACGTTACCCGAAAATAGCCACAGAGTTGGTTGTACCACTGCACATAAAGAGCGATATCCGGATCTTGCTCTCCGAGGGCGTCTGCGGCCCGGATGGCCGCAGCCGAGCCCCCACGGATGGGTTTATGGCGTACCTCGGAGAGCAAACCCGGGTATCGCTGACACAGAAGTTGACACCCTCAGGTGACATGTGCACCAGCATTCCAGTTTGAATCGCACCCAATGAGAACAGTCCATGGGTAAAACCACCGGCTTTAAAGACATACCCCAGAAAGACCACGGCCACCTGCCCGTTGCCGAACGAATCCGGCATTACCAGGAGTTTACCATTGCCCTGAGCGATACCGAACTGCAGGATCAGGGTGCCCGGTGTATGGATTGTGGTATCCCGTTCTGCCATGAAGGCTGTCCGGTGGACAATCTGATTCCGGACTGGAATGACCTAGTGTATCAGTCTGACTGGCAGACCGCCGCTGATGTATTGCACAGCACGAACAACTTTCCGGAATTTACCGGGCGTATCTGCCCGGCGCCCTGCCAAGCGGCCTGTACGCTGAATATCACTGACGAACCGGTCACGATCAAGACGATAGAAGGTGCGATCGCGGATAAGGCCTGGGAACAGGGCTGGATACAACCGCAACCCGCTGTACAACAAACCGGCAAAACCATCGCGATTGTCGGCTCCGGTCCGGCGGGCCTGGCGGCTGCACAACAACTGGCACGTGCCGGGCACCAGGTGAGTGTGTACGAGCGTGAAGACCGTATCGGTGGCCTGTTACGCTATGGTATCCCGGACTTCAAGATGGATAAGGCGCTGATAGACCGGCGCCTGGCACAATTAGCTGCAGAAGGCGTCACTTTTCACACCAATGCCCACATCGGCGTGACGATACCGGTCAGTCAGCTACAGGCAGATTATGATGCAATCCTGCTGGCTGCTGGCGCAGAACAACCACGTGATGTGCCCGTATCAGGGCGCGATCTGAAAGGTGTCCATTTTGCCATGGACTTTCTGGTCACTAACAACAAGGTGGTGCAAGGCGTCAGTGACACCCGGACGATTGCAGCGACAGACAAACAGGTTGTGGTGATCGGCGGTGGCGATACCGGCTCAGATTGTATCGGGACTGCGAACCGGCAGGGTGCCGCTAAGATCACGCAACTGGAGCACCACGATCAACCGCCGGAACAGGAAGATAAGGGCCTGACCTGGCCTGAATGGCCGCATAAGCTACGCACTTCAACCTCCCAAGCTGAAGGCTGCGAACGCCTCTGGAATGCCAGCACCGCAGCCTTTGTCGGTGATGAACAGGGTCGCTTACAGGCGATCCGCTGCATACTGATACGCTGGGACAAGGATGATCAGGGGTTCTGGTCCAGGACGCCAGTACCTGACTCTGAATTCGAGATTAAGGCCGATCTGGCCTTGCTGGCGATTGGCTTCAGTAACCCGGTACAGGCTGGCATGCTGGAACAGCTGCAACTGCGTCAGGACGAGCGCGGCAATGTACAGGCTGCGACAGATGGCGAGGACGCGTATCAGACCAGTACTCCCGGCATATTTACTGCCGGCGATATGCGCCGCGGCCAATCTCTGGTGGTCTGGGCAATCCGTGAAGGCCGTCAGGCCGCACAGGCGATAGACCGCTACCTGATGGGGTGCAGCGATTTACCCCGCTAAGGTCTGCGTTACTGCACAGCTCACCAGCCAAGCAGATACGCAAAGATAAGTGGTGCTACAATCGTAGCATCTGACTCTATAATAAATTTCGGCGTATCAATTGCCAGTTTACCCCAGGTAATTTTTTCATTCGGCACAGCACCTGAATAAGAACCATAGCTGGTAGTAGAGTCTGATATCTGACAGAAATAAGACCAGTAAGGGATACCCGCCAGCTTCAGATCCTGACACAATAACGGTACTGCACAAATCGGAAAATCACCGGAAATTCCACCACCAATCTGAAAAAACCCGATACCTTCCTCTCCTGCCATCTGACGATACCAGTCTGTCAGCCACATCATATATTCAATACCCGATTTCATTGTGGCAGGCTGTAACTCTCCCTTAATGCAATTCGCTGTAAAGATATTTCCCATACTCGAATCTTCCCAGCCTGGCACGACAATCGGCAGATTTTTTTCAGCTGCTGCGAGCATCCAGGAATTTTTCGGGTCAATTTCATAATAAGATTCCAGTACACCGGATAACAGCAACTGATACATAAACTCATGTGGGAAGTAACGCGCCCTGTTGACTTCCGCTGCCTTCCAGACAGCCACGATATGCCGGTCTAACCGATTAAACGCTTCTTCTTCCGGTATACAGGTATCAGTCACCCGATTCAGACCTTTTTGCATCAGTTCTAATTCCTGTTTAGGCGTCAGGTCTCGATAATCTGGCTCTCTTGCATAATGGCTGTGTGCCACCAGATTCATGATATCTTCTTCCAGATTCGCACCGGTACAACTGATGCTATGTACCTTATCCTGACGAATCATTTCTGCCAGCGAGCGTCCGAGTTCTGCTGTACTCATTGCACCCGCCAGGGTGACCATCATCTTTTTCCCTTCCTGCAGATGCTGAGCATAGGCCTCAGCCGCATCTACTACAGTCGCCGCATTAAAATGCCGATAATGTTCCAGCATGAATGCTGAAACCGGACCTTGTTTATCCGGCATGTTTTTTCATCCCTGAAAAATAATAACTGAGCAATTTATAATAAAGCTTCGCGGTTAAAAAATCAGGGGCCTTTTGTCCAGACTGCGGCGCCAGTTCGGTGATATCAAATCCGACAATTGTCTGGCTATCGAATACCTGGCGCAGGTAGTGTATCACTGTATACCAGTCCAGACCTCCTGGCTCAGGTGTACCGGTTGACGGCATAATCGAAGGATCAAAGACATCCAGGTCAATCGTTACATACACTGCCCCATGCAGTAATGCGATGGACTGCGCCATCCAGTCAGTCTGGTTAGCAATCTGTTCGGCAAAAAAACATTTTTCCCGATCCAGATAAGGCAATTCAACCGTATCCATACTACGAATACCGACCTGAATCAGATTTGTCGTCTGACTTGCTTCGTGTAAGGCACACGCGTGGTTATATGGCGTTCCACCATACTCGGGACGTAAATCAGCATGCGCATCCAGCTGTAACACGGTCAGATCAGGATATTTTTCCCGGAAGGCCCGGATAATCCCGATGCTGACTGAGTGCTCCCCACCAAAAAAAGTCGGAAATTTTCCCGTTTTTAAGATCCTCCGGGTAGCTTCACAGACAGCTTCAACCATCGCTTCTGGTGAGGATTTTTCATCAATTTCCGGCAGAATATGGATTCCCTGCCGGTACACTTCTGAACCTGTCTCAATATCATACAACTCCATATTTTGTGCAGCGGCTAAAAAAGCCGGGAAGGCCTTATCCGCACCCTTCCCCCAGGTGCTGGTACCAGCATAGGGAATGGACTGCAACAAAACAGATGATGTTTCGAAGGCGCAATCTTCATGATCTAAGCCAGCGAAATTTATCATAATGAGTTATATCCCAATGATTGCAGCATACTGTACGCAGATTGTTCATCAGAATATACATAATCCACAAGGTTACCCATCTCATCACGGTCAATGATAATCTGTTTAGGTGCCGGAATTAAACAATGTTTGATCCCACCATACCCACTGATCGCATCCTGGTAGGCACCCGTATGAAAAAACCCCAGGTACAAAGGTTCTTTATCCTGTTGTGAAGTTCGGGGTAATAATACCTCCTGATCAGAATCCTCGGAATTATAATAATCTGCATGGTCACAACTAATCCCCCCAACACTTGCACGAATATATTCTCTATCCCATTTATTAACAGGTAACAGAATAAATTTTTCTCCCATAGACCAGGTATCAGGGATTGTGTTCATCAGGCTATTATCAATGATATACCAGCATTCTGAATCATTTTGTTGCTTTGTTTCTAGTACCTTAAAAATTATTGCTCCACTTTCACCTACTGTATATTTGCCAAATTCTGTATAAATATCCGGCTCTGCAATATTGTTTCTCAGACAGGCTTCTCTGATGCTGGACACTATCTCATTAATCATATATGCATAATCATACTCAAATCTCAGATGATTCCGGATGGGAAACCCGCCACCCAGATTAATTGCCTGTAGCTCCGGGCAGACTTTTTTCAGCGTGACATATAATTCTAACGCCTTGCGAAACTCTCCCCAGTAGTACATATTATCATCTATCCCGGCATCCACAAAAAAATGCAGCATCTTCAAATTAAATTTTGGATTTTTCCGAATTCTGTGCTGATAAAAATCCAGAATATCTGCCTTTTTAATACCCAGTCGCGAGGTATAATAATCTGATTGTGGTGCTTCATCAATTGCCATCCTGATACCGATATCCATCACTTGATACTTTGCCATACGCTGATCTAATCTGTCCAACTCAGACAGATTATCCAGCACATTAATCAGATATCCGAAGCCTCGTTGCTGCAATAATACGATGTTATCCAGATACTGATCAGTTTTATAACCGTTATGAATGATGACATGATTCTGGCTAACCTGATTATTCTGATAAAGATTGATAATCAGATTGATATCGAAAGCAGAAGAAGTTTCCAGACAGACGTTGTGTTTGAACACTTCATGCAGCACATGAGCAAAATGATTACACTTTGTACAATAAGCATAATAATAATGTCCACCATACTGATGTCTTTTTATAGCCCGATGAAACAAATTTCGCGCTTTGTTAATCTGGTGACCAATTTTTGGCAGATAAAATAATCTGAGAGGCGTGCCATACTTTTCGATCAGTCTGCTCAGGGAAATATCCTGAAA
Organism: Gammaproteobacteria bacterium; assembly: GCA_020630515.1. Lineage (GTDB taxonomy): Bacteria > Pseudomonadota > Gammaproteobacteria > Chromatiales > Chromatiaceae > JAHDBG01. The sequence goes on along the minus strand of JAHDBG010000042.1, from coordinate 201 downwards.
AGTCAGGTAACCATGGCGCAGATCAAGACCTTCCTGTGGAAAATAGTAACTTTGATCAATCAGATCAGCGTAGGTATTTTTCATCACAAATCATCCGGAATCTGACCATGACAACCGGGTAACGCTGCCGTCTGAGTTGACACTATTCCGCAGGTAGCTGTATCAACGCATCACAATCACGCGAATGGCATCTAAGCGCAC
>JAHDBG010000041.1 GCA_020630515.1 Gammaproteobacteria bacterium | reverse complement strand
TAGTGAGATAACAAACGTCTGGGGGCGACTCGTCCGTCTGATAAGATCTCACCGATTCCAAGAAAATACGTATCCTCCCGATACAAGCGCACCCAGCCAGTGGACGGAGCCTGTGCCACCTGAACCGCTTGTCCCTGCCGGATATAATACGCCTGGTCCGGCGTAAGTAAGATCAGGGGCCAGTCCGGCACAGCACTATCCGCCGGGAGTAAGATATCATCTGACTGCCCCTGTGTCGCCAGCGTTTGCAGTTGTGACATATCATACATCGGCTGAGTACGGTATGGCCCGACACCAGTGCGCCGCAACCCACTCAGGTGGGCACCACAGCCGAGTGCCTCACCGATGGCTTCCGCCAGGGTGCGGACGTAGGTGCCTTTAGAACAATGCACCTGTAGCAAAAGAGTCTGATCTTTGAAATCTGAAAGATGCAGCGCATGAATCGTCACCGTGCGTGGCTGGCGCTCGACTGTGATACCAGCCCGGGCCAGAACATACAACCGTTTGCCCTGATGATGCACGGCTGAATACATCGGGGGTAATTGCTGAATCTGGCCACAGAATTGAGGTAATACAGCCTGAATATCAGCGAGCCGGATTTGGGTTGCGGGGCGTTCCTGCAGGGGCTCACCTTCAGCATCACCAGTGGTCGTTGTGATGCCCAGGCGAATTCGGGCGGTGTAATGTTTGTCTGCGTCCAGCAGAAAGGCGGACAGGCGGGTGGCGATGCCAAAACAGATCGGCAATAAGCCAGTAGCAAGTGGATCCAGGCTGCCGGTATGTCCAGCCTTGCGTGCCTGATACAGGCGTTTGACCTGTTGCAGGGCGTGGTTAGAAGTGCAGTGCGGCGGTTTGTCCAGCAGCAGGATGCCGTGCAGCTGGCGACCGCTGTTATGTCGTCTTCCCATCCGGTGGGTGCTGGTTGGCACGGTCAATCAGCTGTGTCAGGTGCTGACCGGTGTCGATGGAGGTGTCGTAGATAAAATTCAGGGCCGGCACGGTGCGTAATGTCAGTTGCCGGGCCAGTTCGTGACGCAGATAGCCAGCGGCCTTGTTCAGTATCGGGGTCAGTGTTTCTGCTTCCATCGGTTGCGGTGATGTGTAATACACCTGTGCATGAGACAGGTCACGCGCGACCCGCACGGCTTGTATCGTCACTTGCTGCAGGCGGACATCGTGCGCAGCATGTTGTAACAGATGTGCCAGGGCGCGTTGCAGCTCGGTACTGACTCGTTCTGTCCGGTCAAATCCGTATGATCTTCTCACGTTAGTCTAAAGTTGACGCGCAACCTCATGTCGTTCAAACACTTCTATCTGGTCACCGGCCTTCACGTCGTTATAATTTCTGACACCGATGCCACATTCGGTACCTGCCTTGACTTCCTTCACATCATCTCTGAAACGGCGTAACGATTCGAGTTCACCTTCATAGATCACCACGTTGTCGCGTAGTACCCGGATCGGACTTGATTTCCTGATGGTGCCTTCCAGCACGATACAGCCAGCAACTGCCCCCAATCGAGATGAACGAAATACATCACGAACTTCGGCTAAACCAATAATATTCTCATGGATTTCCGGTGAAAGCAGCCCGGAGACGGCTTTTTTCACATCGTCTATCACTTCATAGATGATACTGTAGTAACGCAGGTCAATACCCTGTGTCTCAATAATGCGTCGCGCCGGGCTGTCGGCGCGGACGTTAAAGCCGATGATCGCTGCACCGGAGGTAATGGCCAGATTCGCGTCTGATTCGTTGATACCCCCAACTCCGATCGCAATCAGCCGAACTTTGACTTCGTCTGTCTGGATCTTCAGCAACGATTCTTTCAGGGCCTCTGCAGAACCCTGCACATCAGCCTTCACCATCAGGTTGACATAAGTCACTTCACCACGACCTGACCGGGCAAACATCTGATCCAGTTGCATGGCCTTCTGACTGGCCAGACGGCCCTCGCGTGTACGCTCGCGGCGTAGTTCAGCGACTTCCCGTGCCTTTTTCTCGTCGCTGACCACCACAAAGTCATCACCAGCTGCCGGTGTACCGGACAGTCCCAGGATCTGAGCGGGAATCGCCGGGCCAGCTTGTTTAATGGTGCGACTGTTTTCATCCTGCATGGCGCGAATCCGGCCATATTCAGTGCCGGAGATGATCGCATCTCCCTGCTGCAGGGTACCGGACTGCACCAGTACGGTCGCGACCGGCCCGCGGCCTTTATCCAGGCTGGATTCAACCACAATGCCACGCGCATGGCCGTCGGCCACAACTGTCAGATCCAACAGTTCCGCCTGCAACAATACTGCCTCCAGTAAGTCCCGGATGCCGTCTCCGGTATGGGCGGATACCTGCACAAACTGCACATCACCACCCCAGTCTTCCGGCACCACTTCTTCTGCGACCAGTTCCTGCATCACCCGGTCCGGCTGCGCCTCCGGTTTGTCCATTTTGTTGATCGCGACCACCAGCGGGACCTGAGCCACGCGGGCATGCTGTATCGCCTCGCGGGTCTGCGGCATCACACCATCATCTGCAGCCACCACCAGAATCACAATGTCGGTCACCTTTGCGCCGCGCGCGCGCATCGCTGAAAACGCAGCATGTCCGGGTGTATCCAGAAAGGTGATCATGCCATGCCCGGTTTCGACATGATAGGCGCCGATATGCTGGGTGATGCCACCCGCCTCGCCTGCAGCGACCCGGGTCGCGCGGATATGATCCAGCAGTGAGGTCTTGCCATGATCCACATGACCCATAATTGTAACCACTGGCGCACGTGCAACCTGTTCGCCTTGTTGTTGTTGCGTCTCCAGTGCAGTGAACAATTGTTCTTCTGCATCCGCAGTCTGTTCATTCTGCGCAGTGTGGCCCATTTCTTCGACCACCAGAGTCGCGGTATCCTGATCCAGTGCCTGATTGATCGTCGCCATTAACCCCATGCCCATCAGGGTTCTGATCACGCCTGAAGCCTTCACTGCCAGACGTTGTGCCAATTCTGCAACTGTGATGCTGTCCGGGATGGCGATTGTCAGTTTTTTCGGTTCAACCGGCTTCTGGAACGCATGCTGGGTCTCTGCAGCAGGCAGCATCCGGCCTTTGCGTTTTGTATCCTTTTTACGCCGTCCACGACGCCCGCGATCTTCACTACCGGCGTCGTTTTCCTGCCGCCGGGTGGAACGTCCGCCTGGACGTTTCGGTTCGTCTGCAATCGTATGTTGGCGTTTAGGTGCTTTTTTCGGTTGCTCTGCCGCTGATTGTGTGTCGGTGATCGGCGCTACTGGTGGACTAGCAGCTTGTTCCGCAGCCTGTTGTTGTTGCTCAGCCGCTGCCTGTTGTTCTTTCGCCTGTTGTGCGGCAAGTCGTTCGGCTTCTGCCTGGCGAGCCGCCGCCGCTTCTGCCTGGCGCTGCATGATCAGTTCACGACGATTTTTTTCCTGTTGTGCCTGCGTTTCACGCTGTGCGGCCTGATCTGCCAGTGCCTGTTGTGCTTCGTGCATCTGGCGTATGGCACGCTCCCGATCAGTTTCTTTTGGTGCCTTGCCACCGGCCCGCCGTCGCACTTCAATGCTGACGGTCTTGCTGCTGCGGGTAGGCAGGCCACGTGCGTTGGTGCGTCCGGCATTGGTTCGGGTCTGTTTCAGTTCACTGGTAGTACGTCGTTTCAGGACGATCTTCCGACCTCCGTCTGCCTGGGTCCGGCCAGCCAGATGCGCCAGCAGCTGGCGTTTTTCGTCCTCGCTGATCGGATCATCTTCGGATTGTTTGATAATTCCGGATGCCTTCAGTTTCTGCAGTAACTGCGCACTGGCAATGCCTTTCGCAGCTGCCAGTTGTCTGACTGTCGTGTCACTCATGCCGTTTCTCCCGTCTGTTCTGCAAACCAGGGCGCTCGCGCTGCCATGATCAGGGCCCCGGCCTGCTCAGCATCCAGGCTGTCAATTTCCAGCAGATCGTCCACCGCACACTCGGCCAGTGTTTCCATCGTGCTGATACCATGCGCTGCCAGTTGTTCGGCCAGCACCGGATTCATACCCACCATCGTCAGCAAATCATTTTCTGGCGGCTGCGCCAGGTCTTTGGTATCATCGGTTACAATGGCTCGGGTCAGCAGGATATCTTCCGCCCGCTGGCGCAGCTCTGCGACGATGTCTGCATCAAACTCTTCAATCCCCAGGATGTCATCCTGTTCCACATAGGCCACATCCTCTACGCTGCTGAAGCCTTCGCGCACCAGCACTTCTGCGATCTCTTCATCCACATCCAGCTGTGTCATGAACAATTGCAGCAATTGTTGTGCTTCTTCATCCTGCCTTGCGCCAGCCTCCTGCTGGCCCATCACATTCAGGGTCCAATTGGTCAGCCGACTGGCCAGCCGGACATTCTGCCCGCCACGCCCGATCGCCTGTGACAGGTTCGCATCCTCAACAGCCACGTCCATACTGTGTTTATCTTCATCAATGACGATAGAAACCACCTCAGCAGGCGCCATGGCATTGATCACCAGTTGTGCCGGATTGTCATCCCATACGATCACGTCAACCCGTTCACCACACAGTTCATTCGTCACTGCCTGCACCCGCAGGCCGCGCATCCCGACACAGGTCCCGACCGGCTCTATGCGCGGATCACGACTGCGTACCAGCAGCTTCGCACGCAACCCTGGATCGCGTGCAGCTCCCAGGATCTCTATCAAGCCTTCGTCCAGCTCCGGTACTTCCAGTCGGAACAGTTCAGCCAGCAGATCCGGATGGGTGCGCGAGGCAAGTAGTTGTGGCCCGCGCCCGTCACGATTCAGACCATACAGATAGGCGCGTACCCGATCACCAACCCGGGCTGATTCATGCGGTATCGCTTCACTCTTCGGAATAATCGCTTCCGCGTGGCCACCCATATCCAGTACCAGGCAACCACGTTCGTGCCGCTTGACATTCCCTGCGATCATCTGACCGACCTGATCTTCGAATGCAGCAATCACCTTGGCTCTTTCGGCCTCACGCACCTTCTGGCCGATCACTTGTTTCGCAGTCTGCGCTGCGATACGGCCAAATGCAACGGAAGGAATCTGTTCTTCCAGAAAATCACCAACCGCAATATCCGGTTCAGATTCACGTGCGACAGACCAGGTCACTTCGGTCAGTGGGTGTGCCAGTACCGCAGATTCTGAATCGTCCACCACCTGCCAGCGACGATAGGTATCATAGTCTCCGGTTCTGCGATCAATCTGTACCCGCACTGCGATATCTGTGCCCTGTTTTTTTCGCGTTGCCGAGGCCAGTGCAGCTTCGATGGCCTCGAAGATGTGTTCTTTTGCCACATCACGTTCATTGGATACCGCTTCGACAACGAGCAGAATCTCTTTATTCATCGCATAACCTTAAAATCGGGGACAATCCGGGCTGTTTCTATCTGATCAAACTGGCATGTCAATATGGTGTCCGCTGTCTGCAATGTGATCTGTTCATCCACCACCTGTATTAGCCGGCCCTGCCACTTGTGACGTCCGTCAATGGGTGTGCGGAGCCTGATCCGTACCGCAGAGCCACATAAAGCGGCAAATTGTGCCGGAGTAAAGATCGGACGATCCAGCCCTGGCGAGGACACTTCCAGGATATAACGGGCATCTGACGGTTCTTCGACATCCAGTACGGCGCTCAGCTGCCGACTGACGGCAGCACAATCATCCACCTGAATACCGGATGCTGCGTCAATAAAGACGCGCAGCACGGAGCCTCGCGTCACCCATTGGACACCCCAGAAGTTAAATCCAAGTGATTCGACGACTTCCTGAACGGTCGCCTGCAGCTGTGGAGAAACAGAAAACATAAGCCATAAAAAAAGGGCCTGACGGCCCATTACTTAAAAAAACACCAACAGTCAATGTTGATGCCGCGTTGCGCATCAACAACGCAACGCTGTATAACAACAGGCGCAGTACACAGACGACCTGCCATAGGCGGATCATTTTAAAGGACACTACCATGAACTGCAAATCCTGCAGATGCCCCGATCATACCCGAATCAGACCAGTTTTTTCTAACATGAGTAACAGCTGATGCGCACATTCATCCGGCGTGGTGTCGGTCGTATCCAGTGTGAACTCCGGCTTTTCCGGTGCTTCATATGGATCATCGATACCGGTAAATTGTCTTAACAAACCGGCACGCGCTTTGGCATACAGGCCTTTACGGTCACGTTTTTCACATTCTGCCAGCGGTGTTGCCACATGCACTTCAATAAACTGGCCAACTGCCTCAATCATGTCACGCACTTCGCGCCGCACTGCAGTATAGGGTGCAATCGGCGCACACAACGCGATACCACCATTTTTAGTGATTTCACTGGCCACAAACCCGATCCGCCGGATATTCAGATTACGATGTTCCTGCGAAAAGGTCAGTTCACTCGATAAATGTTTGCGCACCACATCCCCATCCAGCAAGGTCACCGGGCGACCGCCCAGTTCCAGTAATTTCACCCGCAGCGCATTTGCCACTGTTGACTTACCGGAACCGGACAAACCAGTAAAAAACAACGTAAAACCCTGTTGATATTTCGGTGGATAAGCACGACGCAGCTCAGCGAGTACCGCCGGATAGGAATACCAGTCCGGCACCAGTAAATCTGTCTGCAACCGCCGCACACATTCCGCATCCGTCAGCGTCAGACTGTTCGTCCCGGCATCAATCTGCGATACCGGCAGATATTGCGCCCGTTCCGACACATAACGCACAGATTCGGCGACGATTAACTCAATCTCCAGATCGGCAGCATAGCGATCTGATAAGGCCAGCATTGCCGTACGATCATACTCACCAGATAACGGATCAGCATACACATCACTGATAATAAAATGTGTACAGCCATATTGCCGGCGAATTAACGCATGCCACAGAGCCTCACGTGGCCCGGCCCCGCAGACGGCCAGATTGATCAGACTCAGACAGGTGGTCTGTTCTGAATATTCTGCCAGCATCCGCTCATAACAACGGACCCGGGTAAAATGATCCAGGCGGCTCGGTGGTGTAACACCAATGGTCGGATGGATCAGTAAATTCGCTGCCAGATCACGCGCAATGCCCGCGACCAGATCGTGTTCTGCACGATGCATCACCCGATGGGTATGAAAACCCACAACGCGTTGCCAACCGAGCTTGTGCAGATAGCGTTGCAATTCGTCCGGGCTGTGCCGGTGCTGACGATAATCATAATGTGTTGGCAATTCAATCTTGCGCAGCGTTCCCCCTAAATATACAGGGCCGCTGCGATGCAGCACATGATCAACGCCAGGATGTTCAGCATTCCGGGTACCATACACCTGTTCGACTTCCGTGAACTTCTCCGGTTGCCAGCAACTGTCTACTGTCATCTGTGCTATCGCAACAAATTCCGGATCGCGCAACACAATCTGTTGTCCTAGCACAATGGATGCGGCAAACTCATGCGATACATCCAGCGTCACCGGCATCGGGCACAGCTCGCCTGAGGCCAGACGCCACTGACTCAGCACCTGCTGATAATCTGCTTCACCCATAAATCCTGTGAGCGGAGAAAATGCACCCTGTAAGATCAGCTCTACCGCACACAATTGACGTTGTGTCAGATTCCAGGAAGGCAAATCTTCAGTAATATGCTGTCGCGTCAAAATCAAATCCTTATCGTATCGGAAGTCTAACCAAACCGACCCGTAATGTAATCTTCCGTCAATTTATGTTGTGGATTCGTGAAGATCCGGGTGGTCTCTCCCACTTCAATCAGGTGACCTAAATGGAAATAAGCGGTACGTTGCGAGATTCGTGCTGCCTGTTGCATAGAATGCGTGACCACAGCAATTGTATAATTTTTGCGCAGTTCGACCAGCAATTCTTCTATCCGGGCTGTGGCAATCGGATCCAGCGCCGAACAAGGTTCGTCCATCAGGATCACTTCAGGTGAAACTGCAATGGTGCGTGCAATGCACAAACGTTGCTGCTGTCCGCCTGATAATCCGGTTCCGGGTGCAGCCAGCCGATCCTTTACCTCTGTCCATAAACCAGCCCGCCGCAGACTGGTTTCGACCACCTCATCCAGTTCTACACCTTTGCGTGCCAGCCCGTGAATACGCGGACCATACGCGACATTATCATAGATGGACTTCGGAAACGGATTCGGCTTCTGAAACACCATACCCACCCGGGCCCGCAGCGGCACGACATCCAGGCGTTTATCATAGATATCCTGCTGATCCAGCCTGATGGTACCGGATACGCGACAACCTGCAATCGTATCATTCATCCGGTTCAGACAACGCAGGAACGTCGATTTACCACAACCGGATGGTCCGATCATCGCAATCACTTCATTACGTGCAATACCCAGACTGACATCACAGATCGCTTGTTTATCGCCATAATATACATTGACCTGGCTTGCAGTCATGCGCGGTTGATCAACATAAGTCTTACCTATGGTACGGAAAGACTCATCAGCTAGTTGTGCATCACCAGATGCTGATTGTATTTCAGGCATAATGTCGTTCTGACTCAATATCCCTTATAAGTACGCCTGTAACAGGATGGATTACCATTGTGCCGTTGAGCCAGCCCAGACTGATGAGGCGCTCTTCGCTATGTTCATCGCAGCCGATTGTATATACATTCAGCCCGGAACACAAAATCTTTCCTTACCAGCGCCGTTCAAAGCGGCGGCGCAATGCAACTGCACACGCATTCATACTGATCAGAAAGGCCAGCAGCACCATAATCGCAGCGGAGGTGCGCTCAACAAATGCCCGTTCCGGGCTGTCTGCCCACAGGTAGACCTGCACCGGCAATGCAGACGACGGATCCAGCGGGCTGTTCGGCACATCCACGATAAAGGCAACCATGCCAATCATCAGTAAGGGCGCGGTCTCACCCAGCGCCTGTGCCATACCGATGATGGTGCCGGTCAGCATCCCTGGCAGTGCCAGCGGCAGAACATGATGAAACACGGTCTGTGTGCGCGATGCTCCGATGCCGAGTGCCGCCTCCCGGATAGAGGGCGGTACGGCCTGCAGTGCGGCACGACTGGCAATAATTACCGTCGGCAGCGTCATCAGGGTGAGCACCAGACCACCGACAAGCGGCGCGGAACGCGGTAACCCGAACAGATTGATAAAGATCGCCAGCCCGAGCAGGCCGAATACAATGGATGGCACAGCGGCCAGGTTATTGATATTGACTTCAATCAGATCAGTGAAGCGGTTGCGGGGCGCAAACTCTTCCAGATAGATGGCTGCAGCGATGCCGATCGGGCAGGATAACAGCAAGGTGACCAGCAGGGTATAAAATGATCCCGCCATCGCCCCGCCGATACCAGCCAGTTCCGGCTCACGGGAATCACCAGCGGTAAAAAATTCGATATTCCAGCGAGTATGCAATCGGCCCTGTCGGGTCAGCTGTTGTAACCAGCTCCGGTAATCCGCACCAAACCGCTCCTCTGCTGTTGCCTGATCGACATGACCCTTCGTGATCATATCGACATCATCATCAGCCAGCAACGCAATCTGCCGGGTCTGTCCGATCAGGCCGGGATCAGCCAGTACCATCGCCCGGATCTGATACGTCGCACCAGTACTCAACAGTCGGTATAGCTGACGTTTTGCACGTCGGTTTTTTACCTCCGGAAATAATGCCCGGAGCGGTGCACGAACCAGCTGACGATAATCAGCGCGAGCCAGCTGCGCCGGATCGCGCTGTTCATTCGGATCAATCACCTGCGGGTCAAAATAGACCGGCAATGTGATGTAGGTCTGTACAAACGCACTGTAGCCTTTACTGATGATGTCTGTAAATAACAGCAGCACAAACGACAGACCGAGGATAACTGCGCCCAAACCCAGCGCACGAAACCGGCGCTCGCGCGCATAGCGGCGCCTGAGCGAGGCCTGAACGGTGGCGTATACCGCCTGCTGACGCTCATTCATAATGTTCCCGGTATCTGCGTACGATCTTCAGCGCAACGATATTGAGTGCCAGAGTTATCACAAATAACAACAATCCCAGAGCAAACGCTGCCAGCGTCTTGGCACTGTCAAATTCTTGATCACCGACCAGCAGGGTGACGATCTGTACCGTGACGGTGGTTACCGCCTCCAGCGGATTGGCAGTCAGCTTTGCACTCAGTCCGGCCGCCATCACCACGATCATGGTCTCGCCAATCGCACGCGATACGGCCAGTAACACACCACCCATGATGCCCGGCAATGCCGCTGGTAACACTACTTGCCGGATTGTCTCAGATCGGGTCGCTCCCAGACCGAAGGACGCATCCCGCAGTGCCTGCGGCACCGCACTGATCACATCATCCGATAAGGATGAGATAAACGGGATAATCATCACTCCCATCACCAACCCCGCCGCCAGGGCACTTTCTGAGGCAACTTCCAGCCCGAGTGACTCACCCAGGCCACGCAACAGCGGCGCCAGGGTAAGTGCGGCAAAAAAGCCATACACCACCGTGGGTACACCAGCCAGCACCTCTAACACTGGTTTTGCTACCTGACGCAGCCTGGGATGCGCATATTCAGACAGATAGATCGCTGACATCAGACCAATCGGCACCGCTACCAGCATCGCCACACCGGAGATCAGCAATGTGCCGGCCAGCAGTGGGATGGCACCAAATGCACCACTGGCACCGACCTGATCAGACCGCAACGCAGTCTGCGGGCTCCAGTCCAGGCCGAACAGGAAGTCGGTGATCGGGATCTTGTGAAAAAAGCGGATGGATTCAAACAACACAGACAGCACAATACCGACTGTGGTCAGAACAGCGATGGAAGAACTGAGGATCAGCAGGGCCTGCACAATCCATTCCACCCGGTTGCGGGCCCGCATTTCCGGCTGAATGGCACGCCAGGCGAGACTGCCGATGAGACTGGTTAAGGCCAGTATCACCGCGATCCTGGCCAGGGTCGCGGTCTGCTGCCATTGTTGCAGCTGTGCAGCGGCAGCTTGGATTTCGGGTGTCACCTGACCGGCAGTGATATTACCCGCTGCTAGGTTGCGAATATCGTTGATCAACAGGCCCAGCTCAGCCGCTGGCAGGGCCTGCTGCTGTGCCGGCAGGCTGGCTGTGATCCAGGCGGTGAGAGCGGTTTCCTGAAACAGCCCCCACAATAACAGCACGGCACCTGCCGGCAGGATTACCCAGAGGGCCAGATACCAGCCATAATAAGCTGGCAGTGAATGTAACCGGCGGATACTGTGGGCGCCGCCAACTGTACGCACCGCACGCGCATGGCCCAGATAAAAGGCAGACAACCCCAGCAGGATCACAAGCAGCACAGCAACCGACATAGCATAACCTGACGGAAGGGAATATAAGCCGCATCGCACCCGATACGGTACGATACGGCTCTGCTGACAGAGGCGCTCAGTCTAACGCAGCTTCGACATCGGCGTCAGCAGCTTTGCATTCTCTGCATAGGTCATCCGTTCCGCCGCTGGCATCGGAATCAGGCCTTTATCAGTCAGATAGCCTTCGTCTCCCCAGGCCTGATCTGAGGTAAATTCAGCCAGAAACTCCTCCATGCCGGGTACGTTACCGACATGTGCCAGTTTGACATAAAAGTACAATGGTCGTGAGATCGGATAGTCGCCGGATGCAATCAGCTCAAATTCGGGCATATGTCCATCCACCAGGGTGCCCTTCACCTGATCCCGGTTCTGATCCAGGAACGAATAACCGAAGATACCGACGGCCTTCAGGTTCGCTGCCAGCTTCTGCAGAATCAGATTGTCGTTCTCGCCTGCTTCAATGTAGACACCATCCTCGCGAATCGCATGCGCGATAATCTTAAAGACCTGTTTACCTTTTTCATTGAAGGCACTGGCCGGCACACCCAGCTTTGCCATCAGGGCCCTGATCTCCGCCGCATCCGTTGAACTGCGCAATTTTTTCAGGTCTGCGAACTGTTTTGCACCGCCTTCCATCGCCAGCTCAACAAACGCATCCCGTGTACCGGAGGTCGGCGGCGGGCCTAATACCTCAATCCGGGTACCCGGCAGGGCCGGATCAATCTGATCCCAGGTACGGTAAGGGTTATCAATCAGTCTGCCATCCGGCCCGGGCACCTGTTTCGCCAGGGCCAGAAAGATCGCTTTCCGATGCAAGCTCATGCGCGGTGCCCGTTTTGCGTTCGCCAAGACAATGCCGTCATAACCGACCTTGACCTCCAGAATGTCATGGATACGGTTAGCGGCACATTTTTGTTGTTCAGAAGCCTTTATCCGGCGCGACGCATTAGTCACATCCGGGTGATCCACCCCGATCCCGGCACAGAACAGCTTCAGCCCACCACCGGAACCGGTTGACTCAACCGTCGGTGTCTTAAAGGTGGTATTACGACCAAATCGTTCTGCCACAACGGTGGAAAAAGGATACACCGTTGAAGAACCCACAATGCTGATATAGTCTCGTGCAGCTGCGAACGCAGTGCCGGAAATGAATACAGCTGACAAGGTTGTCATCACACAGGCTTGCTTAAACACAATAGCCTCCATTCAGGCAGGTGTTAGTGAAGATCAGTCATCCGCCGACAGCAGCATCAGACAAGCTGTCTGCGGACGCAGATTCTGACAGAATCAGACCACAGAACCAATCACAAAATGCACTTTTTTCAGTACTCATTCTGCCCTGAAAAACCTGTTTTTTTAATAACAAATGCAGAAATAACAATATTTTATATGCAAACAACAATATTCTTACAACCAAAGACCCTGTTCCTTCTGGTACGGGATACATCCATCGGGCCGTATTACAATAGTTTGTGATGCGGCGCAAAGGTCAATGGCGTCAACTCGTTCTGCGCGCAGCGAGGCACCATCGCAGCATCTGCCACCAGTCTATCCGGTCTGAACCCGGGCTATGGATTCCGCGACTACGCGCGGAATGACGCAGTGTCATGTTTGACACCAACCTCTACTCATCTGAATAAACGATGTATTGCCATGTCATCCGACCAGACCTCTTCGCTCGACAGCATCCTGAACCGGCTGCT
>JAHDBG010000107.1 GCA_020630515.1 Gammaproteobacteria bacterium | reverse complement strand
GTCTGCTGATCGTTGATGATCTCCAGAATAGAGGCACCATCCAGCAAGGGTTGCAGGATCGCATCACATTCATCCAGCGTCGCCCGGAAGGTCGGCTGTGTTTCGTACAGCTCACGTCCCATCCCGGCATACTGGCTGCCCTGTCCGGTGAACAGAAAGGCCACGCCCGGTGCAGTTTGATGCGACGGGGCATGACCTGTTGCTACAGCCGTATGATCATCTGCCGCACTGACTGCCAGTTGTTGCTGCAGCTCGTCACGCGAGCAAGCTACAAACGCCTGACGGTACGCAAAATGACTGCGGCAGGTGGCAGCGGTGTAACACAACTCCGCCAGATCCAGAGTCGCGTGTTCCGCTATATAGTCTTGATATGCCTGAACCTGCGCAGCCAGTCCTGCTGCGCTTTTTGCCGACAGGGTCAGTATGTGTGCAGGACGTTCTGCACCCTTTTCCTCAACAGCAACAGCATCCGCAACCGGATCAGGTATCCATTCAGACACAACGACATGGGCATTGGTACCACTGAAGCCGAACGAACTGACACCCGCCACACGTTCATTCGCCTGCCAGGGCGTCAGTGTGGTTGGAATCTGAATGGGTAGTTTTTCCCATTCAACCTGTGGATTCAGTTGCTGAAGATGTAAATGCGGCGGAATCTGCTGATGTTGCACCATCAGAACGGTTTTGATCAGACCAGCGATACCTGCCGCTGACTCCAGATGGCCCAGATTGGTCTTTACTGACCCGACCTGAAGGGGTTCATCACGTTCATGAAACACCGCACTCAGTGCACCGATTTCTATCGGATCACCCAGCGCAGTACCCGTACCGTGCGCTTCAATATAACTGACCACCCGGGGATCAAGCTGCGCCTGTTGCAGGGCCTGACGAATCACCGCCTGTTGTGCCGGCCCTCTAGGTGCCGTCAGTCCACTGCTGGCACCGTCATGGTTAATCATGGAACCACGAATGGTCGCTAAGATCGTATCACCATCCGCCTGCGCATCTGCAAGCCGCTTCAACACCAGAACACCGCAACCTTCGCCCCGGACATAGCCGTCTGCTGCGGCATCAAATGTCTTGCAGCGTCCATCCGTTGCTAACATACCTGCCTTGGAGAACGAAATAGTCCGCTCTGGTAATAAGGTCAGCCCAACACCGCCAGCTAAGGCCAGACCACATTCATGCTGGCGCAGACTCTGACAGGCCTGATGCAGTGCCACTAACGATGAAGAACACGCCGTATCCACTGCCACAGCAGGCCCGGTCAGTCCCAGAACATACGATAACCGTCCCACGGCCACACTTGTCGCAACCCCGGTTTGTTCATACAGATCACTGGTATCCTGAGTATCCATCAGTGTGTGATATTCACTCCCGCAGATACCTATGAAGACACCTGCAGAACTGTTCAATAACGTACCAGGCACGATATTGGCGCGTTCTAATGCCTCCCAACTCACCTCCAGCAACAAACGTTGTTGCGGATCCATCAGCCTTGCTTCGCGTGGTGAAATATTAAAAAACTGCGGATCAAACTGATCGACCTGGTCGACAAAGCTACCGTGCCGGACAGGCGTTTTACCGGGGGTATCCGGATCAGGATCAAACCAGGCATCCACATCCCAGCGCTCCGGAGGAATTTCGGTAATCGCATCTCCACCCGCACATAAAAACGCCCAGAATTGATCCGGTGTATTAATACGCTGCGGAAGACGGCAACCTATTCCGATAATTGCTACCGGTTCCGGGCGATTACGCCTCTCTGCTTCTGCCAGCTTTGCCTTTAAATCGCGTGTTTGCTGCAATGCATTTTTCATTGCTGCAATATAGTCCGGAGTATTCGCTGACATACTTAGTCTTCCTGTAAAAATTCCTGTAAAAACAAATCTGTCAGCTCATCCTCTGTCAGACTATCGGTTACAGAATCAGCCTGATCAACGGCACGCACCCTAACCGAATCTTCGTCAGGAAACAATGCAATCATCAGATAAGCATGTAATTCATTCAGATTTGGATAATCAAACACTACAGTCGCGGGTAGAGTGATTTTTAAACTACGTGCCAGATCATTGCGTAATTCAACCGCCATTAATGAATCCAGCCCGAGATCCATCAGTCCCTGACCCGGGTCAATCTGGTCTGCTGAGGCTAAACCTA
>JAHDBG010000040.1 GCA_020630515.1 Gammaproteobacteria bacterium | reverse complement strand
CCAGTAAATTGATGGCTATTTCAATTCTTTGTTCTTCTCTGCCTTCTTCTCTGCCAACACCATACGAAGATTCCACCATACTGGACTGATAGTGCAGATCATCCTGGTATCTTGCATAAGCCAGCCGTTCTTTTTCAGGTAGCTTTAATACATTCAGTTCCTGCTGCGCTTTTTTTAAGCCCTTTGCCTTGAAGGTTTCTTCTATTTCTTCATTCTTCAGAAAATATATCCATTCATCTAATGTATCTTTAGCGATATCATTAAAGTTATTCACCTTTATCAGGTAATATTCCGGAAATATTTCATGAATTGTATTTTTTCTGTAAATCGCTTTCTGACTCTTCGAGAGTTGTAATGTATCCTGAGCATGCAAGCCGTGAAAGCTTGTTCTGCCATAATACACATAATCCTTACCCTGACCCAGATCAAAATAGAGTATATTGACTGAAATAACCTTCACCACCTTCGAATAAGGGTCACCTTCTGCAAGATATTCGGTAATCACCTTAGATGTACCGAATAATATTCTTTGTAAATAATCAAGCTCACGCTGATATTGTACTTCGATGATAATGATTTCATTATTTTCATTTTTAACCTTGAAATCAACCCGATTAAACTTATCCTGATGGTCTTCTTTATTACCTTCACTTTCGAGTATTTCAAGAATCTGTATATTGTCTTTAAGCAGCTCACTCAGAAAGCCTTCCAGGATTTCAAAGTTGGCCTTACTCCTCAACAACTTTTTCATTGCCCAGTCAAAGCTGATCAGTTTTCGTGACATATTGTATTTCTCCATCTATCCGGCTGACGTTCAGACACAGATGATTTAATCCTGCTGGCCTGAATAATCAGCCAGACCCGGGTTATCTGCTACACCCATCAGGGTTGGATGGTTCATCCGCCTGATCCGCAGCACCTGCTGTGCATCTCTGGTACGCAGGATATAATCGCGCACAATATCCCAGATCAACCGACCTTCCGGCACTCGCCCGACCACGGCCCAACCCGCCACCGTATACATCTGATCCGCCACCAGGCTTCTGCCATCATCCAGCCGGGCATCGCTGATACGCTGGTTCAGTGGCTGTTGCGGTGCAATCCGGTAGTCCAGACCACCGACCCGCACCATATCGCCGCCAGACTGGCGGTATGGATCCGGCTCAAACAGGTTATCCGCAACCTGTTCCAGCATGGTGACGATCTGCTGCCCGGTCATTTCGGTGACATAGGTCTCACCATAGGTGATGGCACATTGCGCCATCACGTCTTCCATCCGGATCCAGTGTCCCTGCAACACGCTGGTGCCCCAGCGCACACCCGGTGATAACGCGATATCCACCTGATATTCTGCCCGCAAGGCATCACAGATCACCTGATCCCAGGTGCCCATAAAATTGCCACGCCGATACAGGGTGGTACCGGCTATCGCCAGCCGTTCATCCAGAATCTGCGCATAGGTCTGACCGACCCGCGCCGGTTGCACGAAATAACGCGGGTTACGGCTTTCAACAATGGATTTATCGTATATCCTGGCGCGTAGCTGGCGGATATAGGCCTGCATTTCAGGGTCGGGATCTAATTGTTGCGCAAATACCGGTAACATCCGATAGGACTTGCTCTGCACCCGTCCGGCGGCAATCGCCAGGTCCATCACGCCCACGACCTTACCGTTGGATCCCGCATTCGTCACCCAGCACTCTCCGGTGCCATTCGGCACCTTCACCGGCACCGGTATCGGATCATGCGTATGCCCGCCAAAGATCGCATCCAGCCCGGGCACCTGCCGCGCCATCTTCAGATCCACATCCATCCCATTGTGCGATAACAATACCACAGCAGCGGGTTGATGCTCACGTCGGATCTTAACCACCAGGTCTTTCAGGTCATCCTCACGCAGCCCGAAGGTCCAGTCAGGCATAAAGCCCGGTGGATTCGTATTCGCTGTACGCGGAAATGCCTGACCGATCACGGCTATCTGATGTCCTGCCACTTCGCGCAGGGTATAGGGCTGAAACACATGCCCGGTGTCTTCACTGAACAGCCCACGCCCATCATTCTGTGCAACCAGTTCCGGGTAGACCTCACCGAATAAGGCCTCTTCCTTCACCCGCACATTCTGCCCAATAAACTCACCTTTGAATAGTGCCAGATTGTTCAGTACCTCTGCGGTACGATAGGTGAATTCCCAGTGGCCCACCATCACCTGAATACCCAGCAGGTTCGCCGCTTCAACCATATCCAGCCCGCGCGTCCACAGTGCGGTGGCCGAACCCTGCCACAAATCACCACTGTCCAGAGTCAGCGTATTCTGCACACCACCCGCCGCCGCTCGCAACTGATGGTATAAAGTCTTCAGATGAGCCAGGCCACCCATACGTCCATACCGCGCAGCAGCGGCCTCAAAGTCCAGATAGGTATAGGCATAGGCCTCCGGGCTGTCCATCGGAATCTGCAATGCATCCAGCAACTGTTTCCCGACCAGGTGCGGCAGCCGCGCATACGCTTCCCCCAACCCCAGATTCACATTCGGCTCGCGAAAATAAACCGGATTCAGTTGTCCGTGAATATCGGCAGTGTGCAGGATACGCACCTGTCCCTGCATCGGTACCTGATACAAGTCCTGCAACCGGGCGGCCTTACCAAAATACGAAGACCAGGCCCAAAATCCACCGACTACCGTTGCACTACCTGCAGCCAGATAGCGTAAAAAATCACGCCGGGACAGATCTCGCATTGATTATCTCATCACCAGAACGACAAAAACCGGGCGACAGAAATACCATCGCCCGGGTTATCTATCTCACATGCCTGATTCAGCATCTGCAACAAGGCTTACTGAGGCGTCACAGCACCAAGCTTGCACCCGATGACTCAGGGTTCGCATCCAGTGTTAACGGAGATGTGCTCTGATGCAATTCCCTCAGGCTGTTATGCTTTGCCAGGAGCACCTGATCTATTGTCTGACCCAACGCCCATTGACTGGCCAGCATCGCAGATATGCAGACTAATCCGGCCCGGATACTGTCTAATTTATTGATTTTATTCATGATATTATCTTCTTAACTCCACCGTTTCAGCCTGGAGAATACACATTCTCCAGGCTGATTCCTGACTATAAGCTGTAGTACATATCAAACTCAACCGGATGGGTTGACATACGTAACCGGGTAACCTGTTCCATCTTCAGACCGATGTAGCCATCAATCAGATCATCTGTGAAGACATCACCGGCACACAGAAAACCACGATCCTGATCCAGTGCGTCCAGCGCCTGATCCAGGCTATGGCAGACGGTCGGTATGGCGGATGCTGCCTGCTCTGACAGTTCATACAGATCCTGGTCCATCGCATCACCCGGATGTATCTGGTTCTGTATACCATCCAGACCGGCCAGCAGCATCGCGGAAAACGCCAGATAGGAATTGGCTGTCGGATCCGGGAAGCGGACTTCTATCCGACGCGCCTTCGCACTGGAAACCCACGGAATACGTATGGAGGCTGAACGGTTACGCGCAGAATAGGCCAGCATCACCGGCGCCTCAAAGCCAGGCACCAGTCGTTTGTATGAGTTGGTCGAGGCATTCGTAAACGCATTCAGCGCCCGCGCATGTCTGATGATTCCGCCGATATAGTACAGTGCCATCTGCGACAGTCCACCATACTGATCACCAGCAAACAGATTTTCGCCACCTTTGGCCAGCGACTGGTGCACGTGCATCCCTGAGCCGTTATCACCCACCAGCGGCTTCGGCATAAAAGTGGCTGTTTTACCATACGCATGAGCAACATTCTGCACACAATATTTCAGTATCTGGTTCCAGTCTGCCCGTTGTACCAGAGTGCTGAATTGTGTGCCGATTTCACACTGGCCTGCTGTTGCCACTTCATGGTGGTGCACTTCCACCGGCACACCCATTTCTTCCATCGCATCACACATCGCAGCCCGCAGATCGCTCAGTGAATCGACCGGCGACACCGGAAAGTAACCCCCTTTCACGCCTGGACGATGGCCCATGTTGCCATCTTCTCCATAATCCCTGTCACTGTTCCATGCAGCTTCTTCTGAATCTATCCGGTAAGAGGCGCCGGACATATCAGCACCCCAACGTACATCGTCAAATACGAAGAATTCAGGCTCCGGTCCGAAATAGGCGGTATCCGCAATACCGGTAGACTGAAGATAGGCCTCTGCACGTTTGGCCACAGAACGCGGATCCCGCTCATAGCCGGCCATAGTATCCGGCTCCAGCACATCACAGCGCAGGTTCAGGGTAGCTTCGTCTGTAAACGGATCCATCACCGCTGTGGCGGCTTCCGGCATCAGGATCATGTCCGATTCATTGATACTCTTCCAGCCAGCGATGGAGGAGCCATCAAACATCTTGCCATCTCTGAAGACATCCGCATCAACTGTCCGTGCAGGCACGGTCACATGCTGTTCTTTGCCATGGGTATCGGTAAAACGAAAATCGACATATCTCACGTCGTTTTCTTCGATCATGTCTAAAACATCTTGGGCAGCCATACAGTACTCTCTTCAGAAGTGGGGATAAAAACGCCGCCGGGGATGCTAACGGCAGGGTATATCAATCTCAGAAAGCATAAAACATGCCGCAAAATCATCAGATACGGCCTTACGTGCACGAATATAATGTTGCAGATCGCTCATGTGACTGATCTCCTGTTAAAGTAATCCGATTTACGCTGCTCAGCCAGCACAATATCCCCTCCTTTTATTGCAACCAGTGGCGCGCATTATAGAACAGGCGCAACCAGGGCGCATCTTCTCCCCAGTCCGCCGGATGCCAGCTATGCTGCATCGTACGCACGACGCGTTCAGGGTGCGGCATCATGATATTCACGCGCCCGTCGGCATTACACAAACCGGTGACACCTGCCGGTGAACCATTCGGATTGGCCGGATAACGCGCCGCAACCTCACCATCGTGTTCGACGTAACGCAGCGTCACCTGAGCTGCCTGCAACGCCGCCGGATCAACAAACTCAGCACGCCCCTCGCCATGTGCAACAACAATCGGCAACTGGCTCCCGACCATCCCGGTGAGCAGTATGGACGGCGATGCCTGTATCGCAATTTGCACCAGACGTGCTTCAAACTGTTCTGAGCGGTTGCGGACAAAGCGCGGCCAGTGTGCACTACCCGGTATCAGTTCTCGAATCTGCGCCAGCATCTGGCAGCCATTACACACACCAAGTGTAAAGGTATCCGGTCGGGCAAAAAAGGCGGCAAACTGATCACGGGCACGGGTGTTGTACAGGATCGCACTCGCCCAGCCGGTGCCAGCACCCAGCACATCGCCATAGCTGAACCCGCCACAAGCCACCAGGCCGTGAAAATCATCCAGCGTGGCCTCTCCGGCCAGGATGTCTGACATGTGCACGTCCACACAGGCGAATCCAGCCTTATGAAAAGCAGCGGCCATCTCTGTCTGGCCATTCACGCCCTGTTCCCGCAGGATCGCGATACGGGGCCTGGTGCCGCCGATCAATGGCAGCGGATCTTGCAGATCAAAGCTCAGGCGAACCTGTAATCCGGTATCCTGCGCTGCAATCCGCGCAAATTCTTCGTCTGCACAGTCGGGATGATCGCGCAACCGCTGCATCTGATAGCTGGTTTCGGTCCAGTGCTGTTGCAGCTCTGCCCGCGTGGTGTCCCACAGTACCCGGCCATGCTGCCGGAACTGAATCTGCTGATCTGTCTGCGGGACGCCGACAGGATGGCTGCAGGCCGCCAGCCCGGCCTGGGCCAATTGTATCAGCACGGCCTCCTGTTCTGTCTGGCGCACCTGGATCACCGCGCCCAGTTCTTCGTTGAACAGTACCGCCAGCACGTCCGGAGCCAGTCCGGCCAGGTCAATCTGCAGCCCACACCGTCCGGCAAACGCCATCTCACATAAGGTTGTGAAAAGCCCGCCATCTGACCGGTCATGATAGGCCAGAATCAGATCCTGCTGACTTAACTGTTGTATTACAGCAAAAAAGGCCTGCATCTGGTCGGCACTATCCAGGTCGGGACCGATAGCGCCTGCCTGGCCATACACTTGTGCCAGGGCACTGGCACCCAATCGGTTCTGCCCTGTTCCCAGATCTATCAGAATCAGTGCTGTCGGGCCGCAATCCAGACGCAATTGTGGCGTCAGGGTACGCCGTACATCGGCGACCGGGGCAAAGGCCGAGATGATCAGCGAGACGGGCGCCGTCATACTGCGCTCTGTGCCATCCTGCTGCCACACGGTACGCATGGAGAGCGAATCCTTGCCGACCGGTATCGCGATACCCAGTGCCGGACAGAGTGTCATACCGACTGCCTCAACTGCCGCAAACAAGCATGCATCTTCTCCCGGCGCACCCGCCGCTGCCATCCAGTTTGCAGACAGTCTGATGTCACTCAGTCGGGCGATGTCCGCAGCGGCCATATTCGTGATCGCTTCACCCACCGCCATCCGGCCTGACGCTGGTGCATCCAGGACAGCCAGCGGAGTACGCTCGCCTATCGCCATCGCTTCCCCGGCGTAGCCACAAAAATCATTCGCTGTCACCGCCACATCTGCCACCGGCACTTGCCAGGGACCAACCATCTGATCACGTGCAACCAGGCCAGTGATGGATCGGTCACCAATCGTAATCAGAAAGGACTTGCTCGCCACGGTCGGCAGACGTAACACACGCTGAGCTGCTTCCGGCAAGGACACACCATTCAGATCAAGTGCGCTCCGATAAGGTGCAACCGAGGTGACCTGACGCACCATTTTAGGTGGCTTCCCCAGGAATACGTCCAGTGGCAGATCAATCGGTCGATTCGCAAACTGCGGATCGTCCAATATGATCGCCTGGTCTTCGGTCGCCTGACCAACCACTGCATACGGACAGCGTTCACGCCGACACAAGGCAGCAAACACCGCGAGTCGTTCTGCCGCTATCGCCAGCACATACCGCTCCTGCGCCTCATTGCACCAGATCTGGAGTGGCGACAGGCTCAAATCCGCATTCGGCACCTGGCGCAGATCAAACTGACCGCCACAACCACCATCATGGATCAGTTCCGGCAACGCATTCGATAATCCGCCTGCACCGACGTCATGAATAAACAGGATCGGATTGTCATCACCCAGTTGCCAGCTCTGGTCGATCACTTCCTGACAACGCCGCTCCATCTCCGGGTTCGCACGTTGTACTGAGGCAAAGTCCAGTGCTTCAGCCGATGCACCTGACGCAACCGAGGATGCTGCACCACCGCCCAGCCCGATCAGCATCGCCGGGCCACCCAGCACCACCAGCGGAGTACCTGCCGGAAATGCCTTTTTTTCGACATGCTGCGGACGCACATTCCCCAGGCCACCTGCCAGCATAATCGGCTTGTGATAACCCCGCAGCTCGCCAGCTACTGTGCGTGTAAATGTGCGGAAATAACCGGTCAGATTCGGACGACCAAATTCATTGTTGAATGCGGCCGCACCAATCGGCCCATCCAGCATAATATCCAAAGCAGAGGCGATGCGTGCCGGCCTGCCGACATCTTCTTCCCACGGCTGCACAAAGCCCGGTATACGCAGATCTGATACCGAAAATCCGCATAGACCTGCCTTCGGTTTCGCCCCGATGCCGGTCGCCCCTTCGTCCCGGATCTCACCGCCAGAGCCAGTTGCCGCACCCGGACCGGGCGAGATCGCAGTCGGGTGGTTATGGGTTTCGACCTTTAACAGGATGGGCATCGCTTCCGTATGCTCAGTATAGATACCGTCAGCATCCGGAAAAAAACGTCGTCCGGTATGCCCGGCAATCACCGCTGCATTGTCTTTATAGGCTGACAGGACACCCTGCGGCGATCGTACCGTCGTATACCGGATCATATCGAATAAAGACCGGGGCTTTTTCGCTCCGTCTATCACCCATGCGGCATTAAAGATCTTATGTCGGCAGTGTTCTGAATTTGCCTGCGCAAACATCATCAGTTCGACATCGGTCGGATTGCGCCCGATCTGCCGGAAACAGGCCAGCAGATAATCCTTCTCTCCGGCAGACAATGCGAGCCCCAGGGCTGTATCTGCCTGGTGCAAGGCAGTGACACCACCCTGCAACAAGTCCACCGTACCAAATGTCGTCGGTTCAGCCTGTGCAAACAACGCCGCCGCCGCAGCCATGTCAGGCAACACCGTTTCTGTCATCCGGTCGTGCAACAGATCCGCCATCGTCTGCCACTGGACGTTATTCGAGGCGGCACCTGTAATGAAAAAGGCTATGCCGCGTTCCACCCGCACCACTGCCGGCAAACCACAGAGCTGTGCGACATGTGTTGCACGCGATGACCAGGGCGACAGCGTCCCAGGGCGTGGTATAACCAAAAACAGTGTGCCCGCCGGCAGGGGCATTGCAACCTGAGACGACAGTAACCGATTTAATCTGGCCGACTCTGCAGCAGACAAGGCTCGTTGTGTTGCGACAAAACAGAGGCTCTCAGCCCGGACTGAAACCGCCTGCCCCAGCACCGCCATGATCTGTTGTTTCAGCTTCTGACAACGCCAGTCAGACAGTGCCGAGGCACCCCAAAGAATTAACATAACTGAAAAACCAGTAAATATTAAGAAAACAATATCTTAATTAAAAATATGAGAAATTTTTCCTTGCAATTCTGAAACCGCAATTCATAATTGCAAGGATGATTGAACGCTCAAAACGCCATGAGATCGCCCTGCTGGCAGAAGATTTTCCAGCCATTGCGATACTCGGACCACGCCAGGTCGGCAAGACCACTCTGGCACATGCTGTTGGTGAATATCAGTCATCCCTGTATCTTGACCTGGAATCCCCTCGGGATCGCAGCAAACTGACTGACCCGGAACATTATCTGCATCAGCATCAGGATAAGCTGATTATTCTGGACGAAATCCACCGGATGCCAGAGCTGTTCCGGACGTTACGCGGTCTGATTGATCAGCATCGCAGACAAGACCGGACAGACTGCCGGTTTTTAGTGCTGGGTTCAGCCTCAATGGAGCTGTTGCAGCAAACTGGCGAAACACTAGCCGGACGTATTGCGTATGTCGAACTGTACCCATTCAATCTACAGGAGGTTGGCGCAGACCAGTGGCAGAATTTATGGTTGCGCGGCGGATTCCCGGACAGCTTTCTCAGCAGAAGTGAACCTTACAGCCAGACCTGGCGCCGTAACTTTATCCGCACCTATCTAGAACGTGACATCCCTCAGTTTGGTCCGCGTATTCCGGCAGAAACCCTGCGTCGATTCTGGACCATGCTGGCGCACCTGCATGGCGAGCTGCTGAATCATACCAGCCTGGGACGCAGCCTGGGAGTCAGCAACAAAACCATCAGTAACTATCTTGATCTGCTGGTTGATCTGCTGCTGATACGACGTTTACCGCCCTGGCGCAATAATACCGGCAAGCGCCTGGTAAAATCACCAAAGATCTACCTGCGCGACAGTGGCCTGATGCACAGCCTGTTACAGATCAGCAACTATGACAGCCTGCTCGGACACCCGAAATCAGGCGACAGCTGGGAAGGCTTTGTATTAGAAAACATCCTGTCCACTGCGCCAGACGATACAGAAGCCACATTTTACCGGACGGCAGCCGGTGCCGAGATTGACCTGGTGCTACAATTTGCAGACCAGATCTGGGCGATTGAAATCAAACGGACTTCTGCACCTAAGCTGAGTAAAGGCTTTTATCTGGCCTGTGCAGATATCCGGCCCACCGCAAAATTCGTCGTTTACAGTGGCGAGGAATGCTATCAATTGCCAGAACAGATCACCGTGCTGCCCTTAGCAACTCTGCTGGCACGCCTGACATCAGGCGCCTCTGAAAAACGCCCGTTTTCAGAAGCGCCTGTCGCATGAAAAGTGCCAGGTGTATCTATCCATTGGCGGCATAATATGTTACCTTAAGCAGGTTAAACTACAGCTTCAGGACACCTCTGAAAACGGGCGTTTTTCAGAGGTGCCCTTTATTTCGTAAGGATGTCCATGAACTCTGCTCAGCAGCAAGAAAATTCGCTTCGTGAACTGATCGCCAAAGGCAAGGAACAAGGCTTTCTGACCTATGCTGAAGTCAATGATCATCTGCCGGACAGTGTAGTTGACCCGGAACAGATAGAAGACATTGTCCGGGTCATCAATGATATGGGCATCACGGTGCATGAACATGCCCCGGATCCGAACGACCAGACCCTGTCTGATAATGCTGTCGCAGATGACGAAGCCGCCGAGGCAGCCGTCGCCGCCCTGGCCAGCGTCAACAGCGAATTCGGACGCACAACCGACCCGGTGCGGATGTACATGCGTGAGATGGGTACGGTGGAACTCCTGACTCGCAGAGATGAATTGCGCATTGCCAAGCGGATTGAGCAGGGTCTGGCTCAGATGAGTGAAGTCTTAGCAACCTTTCCACCTGCGATGAACCAGATACTGGCAGATTATGCTGCGGTTATGGCCGAAGAAAAAAAGCTCGCTGATGTTGTGGTCGGTTTTAAACTGCCTGACATTGGTGATACGATTCCAATGCCGGAGTCCACTCAGCCGGATGACGAAGACGAACCCAGAGACAACAGCCTGGATACCACAGAGGTTGCCCACAAAATGGCGGCATTACAGACTGCTTACCAACACTGGCAACAAACACGCAATGCACAACCGACTGATACCTCAGAACTCAGACGCACAGCAGACAACTGCGCCGAAACCTTTATGGCACTACGCTGGGCACCCGATTTATTGCACAGACTCCATCAGCAACTGCAGGAAATTGTGCAACAGATACGCGAGCAGGAGCGTGCAATACTGTCGCTATGTGTGGACCACATTGGTATGCCACGCAAGGCCTTCATCACCTCATTTCCACGTCACGCAACTAACCTGACCTGGGTTGACGAACAAAGTCAGGGCAAAGATAAGTGGGCAGCACCACTGGCAGCACAGGGTGATGCGATCCGGGTACGCCAGAAGGCCCTGATTGCGATTGAACACACCTGTGGTCTGCACATTGCTGCAATCAAAGATGCGAATCGCCGTATGATACTCGGTGAAGCTAAGGCACGGCGCGCCAAAAAAGAAATGGTTGAGGCAAACCTGCGCTTAGTCATCTCTATCGCCAAAAAATATACCAATCGTGGTCTGCAGTTTCTGGATCTGATCCAGGAGGGCAATATTGGCCTGATGAAGGCAGTGGATAAATTCGAATATCGACGCGGGTACAAGTTTTCCACCTATGCAACCTGGTGGATACGCCAGGCAATCACACGATCTATTGCCGATCAGGCACGCACCATCCGTATCCCGGTGCATATGATCGAAACGATCAACAAAATGAACCGGATCGCGCGGCACATGATTCAGGAAAAAGGCAGAGATCCAACCCCGGAAGAACTTTCTGTCAAGATGGACCTGCCGGAAGATAAGATACGTAAAGTTCTTAAAATCGCGAAAGAGCCAATCTCCATGGAGACGCCGGTTGGCGATGACGAAGATTCACACCTAGGTGACTTTATTGAAGATCAGAGCCTGTCTTCCCCGGTAGAAGCCGCCACGACCCAGGGCCTGCGCGAGGCTACCCGCAGTGTGCTGGCCGGGCTGACCGAGCGTGAATCAAAGGTACTGCGGATGCGTTTCGGCATCGACATGCAGACCGATCATACTCTGGAAGAAGTCGGCAAACAATTCGAGGTGACACGGGAACGCATCCGCCAGATAGAAGCGAAGGCCCTGCGCAAACTGCGTCATCCGACCCGCTCCGAAAAACTGCGCTCATTTCTTGACGGCGAAACCTGAAAAAATATAAGGAGTTTATGCGATGGATATGGTGATCATTGCCCTGCTGGGCTTAGCAGTCGTCCTGGTGGTGCTGGGTGCCAAACGGGTACCACAAGGCATGGAATACACAATAGAACGATTCGGTCGTTACACCAGAACACTGAAGCCGGGTCTGAACCTGATCATGCCGGTGATTGATCAGATCGGACAAAAACAAAACATGATGGAACAGGTACTGGATGTCAGTTCTCAGGAAGTGATTACACGCGATAATGCGATGGTCACAGTCGATGGTGTGGTCTTCTTCCAGATACTGGATGCGGCTAAGGCTTCCTATGAAGTCAACGACATCTATCAGGCGATTTTAAGCCTGGTGATGACCAACACCCGCACCGTAATGGGTTCCATGGATCTGGACGAACTGTTATCCCAGCGGGACCACATCAACGCCCGTCTGCTGGACGTAGTGGACGATGCGACTGCACCCTGGGGCGTAAAGGTAACCCGGATTGAAATCAAAGATATCGCACCACCACGTGACCTGATTGAAGCAATGGGTCGGCAGATGAAGGCAGAGCGGGAAAAACGCGCTGCGGTACTAGAGGCTGAAGGACAACGTCAATCAGAAATCTTAAAGGCTGAAGGCGAAAAACAGGCCTCAATCTTACAGGCTGAAGGCCTGAAAGAAGCTGCATTTCGCGAAGCAGAGGCACGTGAACGGCAGGCGCAGGCGGAGGCCCGAGCGGTCCATGTAGTCTCGCAGTCCATCTCTGAAGGCAATGTCAACGCCGTGAACTACTTTGTAGCCCAGAAATATACCGAGGCCCTGCAGAACATCGCATCTGCAGACAACCAGAAGATCATTATGATGCCACTGGAGGCCTCCAGCCTGATCAGCTCACTGGC
This sequence comes from Gammaproteobacteria bacterium, assembly GCA_020630515.1. Classification (GTDB taxonomy): domain Bacteria; phylum Pseudomonadota; class Gammaproteobacteria; order Chromatiales; family Chromatiaceae; genus JAHDBG01. Next base: position 1,242 of record JAHDBG010000040.1, on the reverse strand, counting down.
AGGCATCAGTGAAATCGCCAGGGAAACCTTCAGCAAAAAAGCCTGATGGACTGGCTGAACCAACTGGAATACTGGCACTGGCTGCTGCTCGGACTGATTCTGATACTACTGGAAGCCTTCTCACCCGGCGTCTACTTTCTCTGGCTGGGACTCGCCGCCCTCGCAGTCGGATCCCTCTCTGGTGCACTGGACTTACCCTGGCAGGTACAACTGTTAAGCTATGCCGCCCTGAGCCTCGGCAGCATCCTGCTCGCACGCTACTGGCTGGGGAAACACCCGATTCAGACCGACCAGCCCCGCCTGAACCGGCGTGGTGAACAATACATCGGGCGTATCTTCACCCTGCAGACACCGATCCTGCACGGACAAGGCAAGATCCAGGTCGATGATACTCGCTGGAAGATTCAGGGTGTGGACTGCCCGGCTGGCAGTCAGATTCAGGTCACCGGAGTGGATGGTGTCGTGTTGACCGTCGCACCCTGTTACCAGCCAGACCCGCATGGCATCGGGTGAAAAAATAACGCCACTCACACTGTATCACCAGTTACGCACTGCCTATGGCCCGCAACCCGACTGGTGGCCGGGTGAGAATGCATTTGAAATCGCGATCGGCGCAATCCTGACGCAGAACACCCGCTGGCAGAACGCGGCCAAGGCGCTTGCCAACCTGAAACAAGCCGGTCTGACAGACAGCAGCGCACTACTGAATACCCCGCCAACGCTGCTGGCAGCCCACCTGAAGCCGGCCGGATATTACAATATCAAGACCCAACGCCTGTTACACCTGTGCCGCTATCTGGAGACCCGGGGCGGCATAACCGCACTGCAAGCCCTACCCCTGACAACAGCACGTACCGGATTACTCTCCGTGAACGGCATCGGCCCGGAAACGGCTGATGACATCCTGCTGTACGCCCTGAACCAGCCCGTCTTTATTATCGACCTGTACACCCGCCGTCTGCTGGCACGCTACGGGCTGGCAAACGGAGACGAACCCTACGACCAGCTACGCATTTATATGGAACAGCACCTGCCGGCACAAACGGCCCTGTATCAGGAATATCATGCCCTGATCGTGCACCATGCACAGCACAGCTGCAAAAAACAACCGCACTGCAGCCAGTGCGCGCTGCAGGCCCACTGCGTACAACAGATTTAAACAGACTATTTTTGCCGATCTTCCTGGATAGCCCCACCTGTCATTCCGCGCGGAGCGTAGCGAAGTCGCGGAATCCATCGCCA
>JAHDBG010000039.1:7846-14079 GCA_020630515.1 Gammaproteobacteria bacterium | reverse complement strand
TAGGCTGGGTGTGGAAGTGCGGTAACGTATGAAGCTAACCAGTACTAATTGCCTGTGCGGCTTGACTCTATAACACCCAAATATTTTGGGCGTTTTTGCAGAAAATTTGCGCATGATTCCCGGTACTTGATAAATCAAACCAGATTTTTAAGGGTAGCTTGTAAAACTGCTGCGAGTGTAGTTGTTTTCAGAGATATCTTTACACCAGTTTGTCTGGCGGCCATAGAATATCGGAACCACCTGATTCCATCCCGAACTCAGAAGTGAAACGATATATCGCCGATGGTAGTGTGGGGTCTCCCCATGTGAGAGTAGGTTACTGCCAGGCATTTAATCAGGAAACCCTGATGGCTAAGCCATCAGGGTTTTTTTTTAGAAATTGCTTTTGCAGCAGCGAAATCAGTACTTTATGCTTCGTGCTGGCGACACTTGATGGTATACTATTCGGGTGTTTTTAAGGTGTTGGCGGTGTGTATCTGACTGCACAATCCAGCATTTTTTGAAAAAGCTGATTTTTTGCAGGCTTTTGTGACACTTATGTCTCACAGAGCTTGCAGTGTTCGCGATTATATGTGTTGAGGTCGGATTGGCGGGTAGCCTGAACGATCTATCTGTTTTGCTTTTATTGCAATCCCGGAGGAGTAACCATGTTTGAAACAGAGGGCAAACGGAATATATTCGGTTTGGTGGTACCTATCAGTTTGGCTGTCAGCCTGTCTCTCGGTACTGTAGCCACGTATGCTGGTAGTTATGTTACCTCGTCCAGTGGCGATATTGTGTATAACAATTTTAAGGAATGCTGGGATTCTGCGACAGGTACGGTAAAAAATGTGCCTTATTGTGGCGATGCCGTTGCTCCCCGATCTACGCTGACGACACGTCGTCCAGTGGGTGATTCGGATGGAGACGGAGTCAACGATGATGTGGATCAGTGTCCGGATTCCGTGTATCGTGCTGTTGTGAACCACTTGGGCTGTTTCGTGGATCGTGATGGTGATGGTATAGCAGACAGTCGTGATCGTTGTCCTGATACGGCACAAGGTGCTACTGTTGATGTTGAAGGTTGCGCTCACCTTGCCAGTGCGGCTCCTGAATCACTGCATGAAGTGCTGAATGGTTTTGCGTTTAATAAATCAAATACTGTCTTGCTGAAGCCGTTTGATAAGGCTAAGCTGCAGCGTCTTGCGGAAGCAATCAAAGGTCTGAAGGGTGGCGAAAAGCAGGTTCATGTGACAGGCTATACGGACTCTATCGGGCCTGAAAAGTATAATATGAAACTGTCTGAGCGCCGTGCGCAAACCGTTGCTGACTATCTGGCGAGTCATGGTGTGCGCAACATTACCGTAAAGGGTATGGGTGAAACAAATGCTGTGGGCGATAATGATACGCCTGAAGGTCGTGCGCTGAATCGTCGGGTTGAAGTTGCTGCCCGATGATAACAAATCTCTGATGGTGCGCAGCTTCTGCTGCGCCGCCCTGCTCAGATTAAAAAGCCTGTATCTCTATGGAGTACAGGCTTTTTTTATGTGGGCTGTTTAGATTCTAATAGTATGTTATGCAACAGGCAGATAGTGTTGTATCAGCGGTTGCAGTTTGTTTTGTGCCTGCAGTAGCCATTCGCAGGCCTCTCGGACTGCACCCTGTCCACCCGGGTTGCGAGTGCACCAGTGCGCGTGTTGTCTGACCTGTTCATGGGCATCGGCGACACCGATGGCAAGTCCGGTCTGGCATAGGACGGGAAGATCAATCAGGTCGTCACCCATATAAGCGATTTGATGATCCTGTAGTTGATGCCGTTGTTTGAAGGTGGCATAAGCATCTCCTTTGTGTGAGATGCCTTGGTAAATCTCGTGAATACCGAGTGTATGCAATCGACTTGTGACAATGGGTGAGTCACGACCACTGATCACAGCGATCCGGATGCCAGCGCGTTGTAACAGTTGCAGGCCGAGTCCATCCCGCACATGGAAGCCTTTGCAGGCTTCACCCTGTTCAGTGAGGAATAAGTGACCATCTGTCATGACTCCATCGACATCAAAGATAAAATGAGTGATCGCAGCGGTGCGCTGTTGCAAGTCTTTTGTCAGGTTCATGCCTGCCAGCCTCGTTCGACTAAAGAACAATGTTCGCCACCACCAATGATGATGTGATCTAACACCTTCACATCAATCAGTGCGAGTGCTTCGCGCAGTTGATCGGTCATGCGCCAGTCTGCTGTGCTGGGTTCGGCGCTGCCGGAAGGGTGGTTGTGACTGAAGATGACTGCAGCTGCATTGTGTTTCAGGCTTTGTCGTACGACTTCCCGAGGGTGCACGTTGCTGCGGTTGATGCTGCCACGAAATAATTCTTCGTACGTAATGATCCGGTGCCGGGTATCCAGATAGAGTACTGCAAATACTTCGTAGGGGTAATGACGCAGTCGGGATTTGAAATAATTTATGGTGAAGTCAGGTGATGTTAAGGTTGCACCGCGCTGCATCGGTTCTGTGAGATGGCGATGACTCATTTCGAGTATGGCTCGTAATTGGGTATATTTTGCGGTACCGAGTCCGGGCTTATCACAGAATTCGGCCTGATCAGCCTGTAAAAGGTTGCGCAGGCTGCCGAATTGTTGCAGCAACTCCTGTGCCAGGTCTACTGCACTTTTGCCTTTGACGCCGGTACGCAGAAAGATTGCTAACAGCTCGGCATCGGTTAAGGAAGCGGGGCCTTGTTGTAGCAGCTTGGCACGGGGTTGTTGTTCATCAGGCCATTGTTTGATTGACATAACCGATATTACCTGGTGTGAAAGTAGGCCAGCAGGTCATTCAGAAACAGATGTCCGCGCTGAGTCGGTTGCAAGTGGTTGGTTGCTGGTTCGAGCAATCCTTGTGCAATCGCATCCTGTATCGGCTGTTGTATGCTGTCGCAGGATAAGCCGGTGCGCCCGGTGAATAATGTGAGTGGCACCCCGTGGGTCAGGCGTAGTGCATTCAGCATGAATTCCAGCGGCAGAGTGACCGGGGGCAGTGTGTGTTGCTGATGGATAGAGTTTGCAGCTCGTTGGTATTGCTCAGGATGGCGGTATTTGTTGCAGCGTATAATACGTCCGTCCGTCAAGGTCAGTTTGCTGTGAGCACCTGCACCGATGCCGAGATAATCGCCGAACTGCCAGTAGTTCAGGTTGTGACGGCAGCGACTATCAGGCTGGCTGTAGGCTGAGACTTCATACTGCTGATAGCCGTGTGCTGTAAGTTGTGCCTGACCGGCCTGCATCATGTCAGCGACAGCGTCTTCGTCTGGAATGGTTGGTGGTTGTCGGTAAAATAATGTGTTCGGCTCCAGGGTCAGTTGATACCAGGAGATATGGCTGGTCTGGTAGCTGAGCAATTCGTTCAGATCCTGCAGTGCTTCGGCCAGGGTCTGGTCCGGCAGACCATACATCAGATCCAGATTGATCTGTTCAAATCTGGCCTGTTGTGCGGCCCGAATGGCTGTTTGTGCTGTGCTGCGATCATGAATGCGTCCCAGTGCACGTAGTTTTTTGTCGTTCAGGCTTTGTATGCCGATGGAGAGACGGTTGATGCCAGCGGCACGATAGTCCGCAAAACGTTGTGCATCCACTGTCCCCGGGTTCGCCTCCAGGGTGATTTCGATATCGGTAGCGAATGGCACGATCTGGCTGGCTTGATCCAGAATCTGGCCGATGGTTCCGGCACTGTACAGGCTGGGGGTGCCGCCGCCGATAAAGATCGTCTGAATGGTGCGTCCGTTCAGTAGATCACGGTCCTGCATCAGGTCAGCCAGCAGTGTGTTGCGGTAGCGGACTTCGTTCAGTTCGGCGGGTGCTGTGTGCGAGTTAAAATCACAATAAGGACATTTGCGCACGCACCAGGGAATGTGGATATACAGGCTGAGAGGGATGGCCTCAGGGATCATCATATGAGTGAATATGCGCTGATTTTAGTGAGTACGGTACTGGTCAATAATTTTGTACTGGTTAAGTTTTTAGGCCTGTGCCCCTTTATGGGTGTGTCGCGCAAGCTGGAAACGGCGTTGGGCATGGGTCTGGCAACCTCATTTGTGCTGACATTATCATCTGTCAGCAGTTATCTGGTGAATGCGTATCTGCTGGAACCACTGGAATTGGTGTATCTGCGCACGATTGCCTTCATTCTGGTGATTGCGGCCGTGGTCCAGTTTACGGAGATGGTGTTACACAAGACCAGTCCGCTGTTGTATCAGGTGCTGGGTATCTTTCTGCCGCTGATCACGACCAATTGTGCAGTCTTGGGGGTGGCTTTGCTGAACAGTCAGGAACAGCACAGCTTTGTTGCATCCGCCTTGTATGGTTTCGGTGCAGCGGTTGGGTTTTCAGTCGTTCTGGTGTTGTTTGCTGCCTTGCGTGAGCGCATTCTGGTAGCGGATGTGCCGACGGTCTGGCAGGGCAATGCGATCGGACTAGTGACTGCAGGCCTGATGTCGATGGCCTTTATGGGTTTTGCCGGGCTGGTGCCGGGCTGATGTGGTCTGCGGTACTGGCGATAGCTGCACTGGCCTTATTCTTCGGCCTGTTACTGGGCTATGCCGCGATCCGGTTCCGGGTGCAGGGTGATCCGGTGGCCGATCAGGTTGATGCGCTATTGCCGCAGACGCAATGTGGTCAGTGCAGCTATGCGGGCTGTCGTCCGTATGCTGAAGCGATTGCGGCGGGCGAGGCTGAAATCAATCGTTGTCCGCCAGGTGGTGAGGTCACCATGGTGGCGCTGGCCGATCTGCTCGGGCGCGATCCGGTACCGCTCGCAGATGAGGCGGCAGCCGCGAAACCGAAGTCGGTGGCACGGATTATTGAACAGGACTGTATTGGCTGCACATTATGTATTCAGGCCTGCCCGGTGGATGCGATTCTGGGTGCGGCGAAGCAGATGCATACAGTGATTGCGGATGAATGTACCGGCTGCGATCTCTGTCTGCCGCCTTGTCCGGTTGATTGTATCCGTATGGAACCGGTCGCGGATACATCAGCGACCTGGCGCTGGCCTGCGCCATGATCGCCGAGCTATGCTGCGTGAAAAAAGGTGTTTCGTGGTGAAACTTTCAGCGGAATTGAGGTCTGTATGTGCCAGTTGATGATGTCAGAATCCGGCAACCGGGGACTTGAGGTGAGCGTGCGTGACCGCTGACAGGGCAACCGATCAGCGTCTGGTGGAACGGGTCCAGCGCGGTGATAAGCAGGCGTTTAACGTCCTGGTGCTGAAGTATCAGCAAAAGGTGGCGAGTCTGCTGATGCGCTATATCCGTGATCCGGATGAAGTGTTGGATGTCACTCAGGAGGCATTTATTAAGGCCTATCGGGCGTTGCCTGATTTCCGGGGAGACAGCGCCTTTTATACCTGGTTATATCGCATTGCGATCAATACAGCGAAGAATTATCTGGTCGCCCGCAAACGCCGCCCGCCACAAGAAGATATTGAGGCAACCACCGCAGAACAGCTGGAGATGGGTGGGCAACTGAAGGAACATGCCACCCCGGAACAATTAGCGATACGGGATGATACGCTGCAGACTCTGAACAAGGCTCTGGAGGCCTTGCCGACTGACTTACGTATTGCGTTAACCCTGCGTGAACTACAGGGGCTTAGCTATGCCGACATTGCAGCAGCGATGGACTGTCCGATCGGTACCGTGCGATCACGCATCTTCCGAGCGCGCGAAGCGATTGCAGCGGCGTTATAACCCGAATGATAGTTGTTTTTTATGAATGAGTTATTGTGTCATGAATACGCGTGAGCGAATTTCCTGCTGTATGGATGATGAGTTATCCACGGATGAGGACATGGCCGTCAGCCGGGGAGTGTTGGATGACGCAGCGCTGAGTGCGACCTGGGCACGTTACCAGCAAATTCGCCGGTTACTGCAGCATGATAACACGCCGGATGCATCTGGTGTGGCGGCTCAGGTGCAACAGGCATTGGCATCAGAACCGACTGTATTTGCGCCGGTTGTGCAGAGGTCGCGGCGCGCCCCACGTCGTCGCTGGCAGATAGCGTTTGCGGCGTCGGTGGTGCTACTGGCCATTGGTCTGATACCTCAATGGATGTCTGTGGAGGCACCTGATCAGGCATCATTACCACCTGCCTATCTGGATCGCTATCTGTCTGAGCATCATGCGTATCTGGGGGCGAGTCATGTGACCCAGCCGAATGCCGGTGGTGCGCTGATGGCGGTTCGCTATGTGCCGTAGACGAGGTCTG
>JAHDBG010000039.1:0-7746 GCA_020630515.1 Gammaproteobacteria bacterium | reverse complement strand
GACAGCGGCAGACTGGCTGCAGGCGATGCATCATGCCGTGCATCATCTGAACTATGAAGGACGCGTGGTCTATCAGGTTGGTTCCGAGTTGGAAGTAATGCATCTGCAGCATCAGGGTGCTGCGGCTGGTGAAACAGAATATCTGAGTGCATTGAGTGGTGTGCCGTATCAGATACGGCGTGGCCGTGGTGTGATGCATGACCCTCAAGGTGATGATAGGGTGAACCAGCATATTCTGGGTATGAATTGTTTGTTTCATTATCAACAGATGGCACCATACTACCGGCTGTCTCTGGGTAAACAACATCGGGTGGCAGACCGGTCGGCGCAGATTGTGCTGATAGAACCGAAAGACAGGTTGCGTTTTGGTCGTCGTCTGTATCTGGATCAGGAGACGAAACTACCGTTACGCTCGGTCCTGCTGGATCATCAGAAACAGCCATTGGCACAGACCCTGTTCACACAGCTGACGCTGAACAAGGCACCGGTCATGGGCCGGCAACATGCAATGCCGGTGGACACGCCGCCTGAGCGACCTGCAGCGGCGCAACGCTGGCAGTTTGCAGCACTGCCAGCCGGATTTGCGATGCAACTGCATCATTACCGACCGGAAGAACAACGTGACCATTTCATCTTTTCCGATGGCCTGAGCATGATGTCACTGTACATTGAGCCTTGGGTGGATGGCGGTCTGCAAGGATTCTCCAGACAGGGAGCGACCTGGATACTGGGTGCACGCCGGTATAACCAGCGTATCACCCTGTTGGGTAAGGTGCCGCAAGAGACCTTGCAGCAGATGATGACTGCTGTGCGGCCGGCCCCGTGAGAACCGTGTATTTCACCTCTGACCCTGCACCTGCGGGTCAGACCACGACGGAACAAATGGCGCAGGTGGTATCGTGTGACGCAGACCAGATCCATCTGGCGATACCGGCGCAGCGTTGTCGGTCCTGTCAGCGGCAGAACGGGTGTGGTGCGGCCTGGATTACGCGATTATGGCCACGCCGATCTTACCCGTTAAAGATTGCGCGCGATCGCGTGACGTTTCCGGTACAAGTGGGTGACCAGGTCAGACTCGTCATGCATCAGTCCGCTGTACAACAGACAGTCTGGTGTCTGTATGGCTGGCCCTTAAGCGGATTATTGCTGGGTGCCCTGGTTGGGGCCGGAATAGCTGATTGGCTGGCGTTGCATGGAGAATTACTCAGCATCTGTCTCGGCCTGGCTGGGCTCACGGCAGGTCTGGTCGGCGCCAGATACAGCGCGCGCAGCGGAGCTGCAGTCGCAGAATCCACCTGATCTGCCACTAATCTATCCCGTCTGACCACGGATGGATTCCGCGACTTCGCGCGGAATGACGCGGTGCCATCCTGAGAGCCATATCCGGATAACGTTGCTATTGCAGCTGAACACTATCTTCCTGCTACACGAATTGCCTGATGGACACAGTGACACAGATTTCGGTCTTGCGTGAGCGATTGGCGGCATGTCGGCAGCAGCGCATTGCGCTGGTGCCGACCATGGGCAATCTGCATGCCGGTCATCTGGCGCTGGTCGCACAGGCGCAGCGCGCAGCGGATATCGTGGTGGTCAGTCTCTTTGTGAATCCATTCCAGTTTGGCGCAGACGAAGACCTGGCGCACTATCCGCGCACCTTAGCGGCTGATCAGGCAGCGTTGGCTGAGGCCGGGGTTGATCTGCTGTTTGTGCCAACTGAGACAGAACTGTATCCGCGACCACTCGCAGAACAGACTCAGGTGTGGGTGCCGGGTATCAGCGACCAGTATTGTGGTGCATCGCGACCTGGCCACTTCGTCGGCGTGGCGACGATCGTGTGCAAGTTATTCAATATCGTACAGCCGGACATCGCGTTGTTTGGTCGCAAAGACTACCAGCAGCTCTATATCATCCGGCGGATGGTGGCCGATCTGGCCCTGTCGGTGCAGATTCAGGCGGTGGAGACGGTACGTGAGCCGGACGGACTGGCACTCAGCTCGCGCAATCAGTATCTGACCCGGGCCGAGCGAGCACTGGCGCCACAGCTGTATCAGCAGATACAGCACACAGCGGCGCAGATGGGTCAGAGATCAGCTCCGCAGCTGGAAATCGAACTGGCGAACCGGTTGAATGTAGCCGGATTTCGTACAGACTATGTGTATATCGTGGATGCCGATAGTCTGGCGCCACTGCAGGTCGGCAGCAAACGGGCAGTGATCCTGGTTGCAGCCTGGCTGGGCCGGACGCGACTGATTGATAACATGGTGACACAACTTGAGGAAGCGACATGTCACTCAGTGAACTGACGGCGATTACGCCGATAGACGGACGCTATGCGGCACAAACGCAGGCATTGCGCGAGATTTTCAGCGAATATGGCCTGATGAAGCGGCGCGTGCAGGTCGAAGTGCGCTGGCTGGAGGCATTGGCACAATGGGCGTTGATTGAGGAAGTCCCTGTCCTGTCGCCTGCAGCGCAGGGCGTGCTGGATGAGCTGGTGGAAGGCTTTGACGAGTGTCAGGCGCAGCGAGTAAAGGCGATAGAAGCGACGACCCGGCATGATGTGAAGGCGGTCGAGTATTATCTGAAAGAGATGCTCGGAACCCATGCTGAGCTGGCACAGGTGGTTGAATTTGTGCACTTTGCCTGCACCTCAGAAGACATCAACAATCTGGCGCACGGCTTGATGTTGCAGACCGCCCGGAATGACGTTCTGTTGCCATTGCTCACCCAGGTGATCGACAGATTACGCGAAATGGCGCATCAACATGCCTATCAAAGCATGTTGGCACGTACCCACGGCCAGCCAGCGACGCCGACCACGCTGGGCAAGGAACTGGCGAACGTGGTTGCCCGGCTGGAGCGGCAGACTCAGCAGATCAGCGCGGTGCCGATCATGGGCAAGATGAATGGCGCAGTCGGTAACTATAGTGCGCACAGTATTGCGTTTCCGCACGTAGACTGGCCGGAGTTCTGCGCCGCCTTTGTAGAGTTACTGGATCTGGAGCCGAACTGGTACACCACCCAGATAGAACCGCATGATTATATGGCGGAGCTGTTTGATGCGCTGGCTCGGAGCAACCAGATCCTGCTGGATCTGTGTCGCGATATCTGGGGCTACATTGCGATCGGCTATTTTGTACAAAAGACGGTAGATGGCGAAGTAGGCTCATCCACCATGCCGCACAAGGTGAACCCGATCGACTTTGAAAATGCCGAAGGCAACCTCGGACTGGCGAATGCCATGTTCGGACACCTGTCGGCCAAGTTGCCGGTATCCCGCTGGCAGCGCGACCTGAGTGACTCAACCGTATTACGAAATATGGGCGTTGGCTTTGCCTATACCAGCATCGCGATACAGTCGATCCTGCGCGGGCTGGATAAACTGGAGGTTCATCAGGCGAAGATGATGGCCGAACTGTTCATGAGCTGGGAAGTCATGGCAGAGCCGATCCAGACCGTCATGCGACGCTATGGCATACCGGAAGCGTATGAAAAACTGAAGGCGCTGACCCGGGGCAAACAGATTGAACGGCCGCAGATTGAGGCGTTCATCCAGGCACTGGAGATACCGGAAGACGCGAAGCAGCACCTGCTGGAAGTCACACCGCACAGCTATCTGGGGTATGCCGCTTCCCTCGCCCGGCACGTCTGAGCTGATTATGCTAGAATAGAAAGTTTCATCCTGCAGCCTGCAAAACAGCGTGATCCACGCATGAGACATCGCCCATGACCGAATTTGCCAGGGAAGTCCTGTCCATCAGCCTCGAAGAGGAGATGCAGCAATCTTACCTGGACTATGCGATGTCGGTCATCGTCGGGCGGGCGCTGCCGGATGTGCGTGACGGATTGAAGCCAGTGCATCGGCGCGTCCTGTATGCGATGGGCGAGCTGAACAACGACTGGAACAAACCGTACAAAAAATCGGCGCGGATTGTCGGTGACGTAATCGGTAAATACCATCCGCACGGCGATACGGCGGTCTACGATACGATCGTGCGTATGGCGCAGCCATTCTCACTGCGCTATCTGCTGATTGACGGACAGGGCAACTTCGGCTCAGTCGATGGCGATTCGCCCGCCGCGATGCGCTATACCGAAATCCGTATGTCACGGATCGCGCATGAACTGCTCACCGATATCGACCGCGAAACAGTCGATTTCACCCCGAACTACGATGGCTCAGAACAAGAGCCGACCGTCCTGCCGGCGCGTATCCCGAACCTGCTGATCAACGGCTCATCCGGCATCGCGGTAGGCATGGCGACCAACATCCCGCCGCACAACCTGAGCGAAGTGATCCAGGGCTGTCTGGCCCTGATAGACCAGCCGGACAGTACCATTGCCGACCTGATGGCGCATATCCCGGCACCCGATTTTCCGACCGCAGCAATCATCAACGGCACCGCCGGGATACGCGACGCGTATCGTACCGGACGCGGCAAACTGTACCTGCGCGCCCGCACCGAATTTGAAGAGATGTCTGCTGGTCGCGAGCGGATCGTGGTACGGGAACTGCCGTACCAGGTGAACAAGGCCCGGCTGCAGGAAAAGATCGCCGAGCTGGTCAAGCTGAAAAAAATCGACGGCATCACCGCAATCCGTGATGAGTCCGACAAAGACGGCATGCGGCTGGTGATCGAACTCAGACGTGGCGAAGTGACCGAAGTGGTGCTGAACAACCTGTATCAGCACACCCAGATGCAGACCGTGTTCGGCATCAACATGGTTGCGCTGGTAGATGGTCAGCCGCGTACACTGAACCTGAAACAGCTGCTCGAATACTTCATCCGTCACCGGCGTGATGTGGTCACCCGGCGCACCCTGTACGAGCTGCGCAAGGCGCGGGCGCGGGCGCACGTGCTGGAAGGCTTGGCAGTGGCGTTGGCGAACATCGACGACGTGATCGCACTGATCAAGGCCGCACCGAATCCGGCGACAGCCCGGCAGCAACTGGTGGCGCGTACCTGGCGTTCCGGCACGGTGGAAGCAATGCTGGCACGGGCGGGTGCCGAGGCATCCCGCCCGGAAGAACTGACGCCAGAGTATGGCCTGACCGATGATGGCTACCGGTTGACCGAAGTGCAGGCGCAGGCGATCCTGGATCTGCGCTTACACAAGCTGACCGGGCTGGAACAAGACAAAATCATCCAGGAATATGCCGATATTCTGGAAAAAATCGCTGCATTGCTGGCGATCCTGTCCGAACCTGACCGGCTGATGCAGGTGATACGGGACGAGCTGAATGCGATAGCAGAACAATTCGGCGATGCCCGCCGCAGCGAAATCCGCCAGGACCAGGCCGATCTCACTCTGGAAGACCTGATCACACCGGAAGATATGGTGGTCACCTTATCACACCAGGGCTATGCGAAATCGCAACCATTGCACCTGTACCAGGCGCAGCGGCGCGGCGGCAAAGGCAAGACAGCGACCGCGATCAAAGATGAAGACTTCGTTGACCGGCTGTTCATCGCGAATACGCACGATACGATCCTGTGCTTCTCCAGCCGGGGTAAATGTTACTGGCTGAAGGTCTACGAACTGCCCCAGGCCGGACGCACTGCACGCGGACGACCGATGGTCAACCTGCTGCCGTTGGCAGAAGGCGAGCGGATCAATGCGGTGCTGCCGGTACGAGAATACACGGCAGACCGGTACGTATTCATGGCGACTGCAGCAGGCATCGTGAAAAAGACCGCACTGAGCGAATTTTCCAATCCACGCAGTGCTGGCATCATCGCAATCAACCTGCGGGACAACGACCAGCTGATTGGAGTTGAACTGACCGATGGCGAGCAGATCATCATGCTCTCCAGCACAGCGGGCAAGGCCACTCGGTTTATCGAGGCCCAGGTACGCGCGATGGGGCGGCAGGCGGCAGGCGTGCTCGGCATGCGACTCAAGCCGGAACAGCAAGTGAACTCACTGATCGTCGGCGAACAGGGCGATGTGCTGACCGCCAGCGAACAGGGGTATGGCAAACGTACACCGATCGGCCAGTATCCGGTACGTGGGCGCGGTGCATCTGGCGTGATCTCAATCCGCATCAGCGAACGCAATGGCGGACAGGTCGGAGCCGTTCGGGTCGAACCGGGTGATGAAGTGATGCTGATCACAGATGGCGGCACACTGGTCAGAACGCGCAGTGATGAAATTTCACAAGTCAGCCGCGATACTCAGGGCGTCAGCCTGATCCGTCTGAGCAAAAACGAAAAGTTGACTGGCATAGTCACTCTGCCGGTCTTACCTGAAACCCACGAAACAAACGAATAGCGTATGGCAAAAGAAGATGTAATCGAAATGGAAGGTACGGTCGTTGACACCTTACCCAACACCACATTTCGAGTTGAATTAGAAAATGGACATGTGGTCAATGCGCATATCTCGGGACGGATGCGCAAAAACTACATCCGTATCCTGACTGGCGACAAGGTAAAGGTCGAAATGACCCCGTATGACCTGACCAAAGGCCGGATCACCTATCGCGAGCGCTAAACTGCGCTGGCTGGCTGCGTTTACAGCAGGTGCGATCACCGTACTGGCCTTCGCACCCTACGGGCTAGGCTTGATCGCAGTCTTCACCCTCGCATACCTGTACCGCCAACTGAACCAGGCTGAGACCACCAGACAGGCACTCGGCATCGGTTATGCGTTCGGCCTTGGCCTGATGGGCTTTGGCGTCTCCTGGTTACACAACAGCATCGTCCAGTTCGGCGGCATCGGCCTGATCGCAGCGATCGCGATTACCGCACTGTTCATCGCGATAGTCAGCCTGTACTTCGCTCTGTTCGCCGGGATCTACCACACACTCAGCCGCTACCTCAGTACCCGGGTCGCGTTACTCGGCCTGGCACCGATGGTCTGGGTCAGTGTCGAGGTGTTGCGCAGCTGGCTGTTCACCGGGTTCCCGTGGTTAGTGATCGGGTACAGCCAGACCGACCTGCCGCTGTCAGGCTATGCACCGATCATCGGCGTGTTCGGCATCAGCTGGCTGATTGCACTGAGTGCCGGGCTGCTCCATGACTGGCGCAACGGATGGAGTTGGGCAGGCCAGATCGTCATCTGGGGACTGGGCGCACTGTTCACACAATACACCTGGACCCAGCCAATCGGCGAACCGTTCCAGGCCAGCCTGATTCAGGGCAATATCGCACAACAACACAAATGGCAACCGGACTGGTACCCGGAGACGATACGCCGCTACCGCAGCCTGACCGAACAGGTACCAGACAGCAAACTGGTGATCTGGCCGGAAACCGCAATCCCGGCCTACAACACCCGGGTCGAAGCGAGCCTGCTGCAGCCATTGCATGACACGATGCAGGAGCAACGACGCGACCTGCTGACCGGCATCGTCGTCAAAGAAGCAGGCCGTTACTACAATGCGATGATCAGTCTGGGACAGTCCGGGCGCCAGGCCTACTACAAACGGCACCTGGTGCCGTTTGGCGAATACCTGCCGGGCAGGACCTGGCTACAGCCGATTCTGGACTTCATCCGAATTCCGATGTCGAACTTCTCGGCAGGCACCAGCGACAAGCCAGTCCTCAGGCTCGCCGGACAACTCGCAGGCGTGGACATCTGTTACGAAGATGCGTTTGCCAGCGAAGTGAAGCGTGCCCTGCCGGAAGCAGGCTACCTGATCAATGCGAGCAACGACGCCTGGTTCGGCGACTCACTCGCACCTCACCAACATCTCCAGATCGCGCGGATGCGTGCACAAGAGACAGAACGTTACCTGCTGCG
>JAHDBG010000038.1:1517-14148 GCA_020630515.1 Gammaproteobacteria bacterium | reverse complement strand
GTTTCTCAGTGTAAAACCTCGCGCAGGCTGTTTGCTGTCAGCACACGTTGTGACCAACATTGCAACGTTGCAATATCTGCCTGGGCTAATTGACGGCGTATGTCATCATTTAACGCCGACGTACCAAACTTTGTCTGCAGTAAACCAGACAGCATTTCGGTGATACCGGTCTGACGGCCCTCCTGACGGCCTTCCTGACGGAATCTTTCAGCAAATGCACTCATGTAGGTGGCCTCCTCCGGATAACGTTGGGTATATTCACGACACTCTGCCTCTGTCAGAGCGCCGTAGATATCGATAAAGTCAAGATATTTTGCCAGCTTTCTCAGGTCTGGTTCCAACTTACGCAACTGTCGTGTTGCATGTGCATAGACCTCAAGTCGGCTAACACCAGTATAGTCCATATTCGGCAGGTTAACGCAGGCTGCAATATTGTCCTCGTATCGGTATTTCTGATACGGCAAACGTGATAAATCGCAGGCAATATACGCAAAATTGAGATAAGTCCTGTACTCACTGCCAAGCTTCAGTTCTGTAGCATAACAACCACGCCGCAGAAACACCACGACCGGCACGATCCGGTCGGTCTTAAACATCCCGGCCAGATGCAGACAATAATGAGCTAAACGGTGAATAGAAAAACGTGTCGGGTCTGTTTCTTCTTCTAATACAAATAACAGGGCCTCGCGCCGCTGATCTGGCCAATCGACTAACAGCGGACAATCCAGCTCATGATAATGTTCACCCAGTCTGTCTTGTAGTTGTTCCTGACGAACCGGGGTAATCTGAGCGGTTTCATCAATATGCCGGGCCTCGGATGGTGCAAAAAAGCGCAGCGCCTGCAACGGGTAATCAATGAACAGATTTTTGAAGTTCTGATCGTGTGACAGCATAAGGATCCCTCTGAAAGACGTCATGAGCAAGGCGAAGACGGCAGCTTTCAGTTAGTGCGCTAATTCAAATGTGCCCCGTCCGCGTTCAGGTCGGCTGATCCGGGTTGTGCTGCTTACCGGGTTAATGCAGCATGGTTATCCGGTCGGGTCTGTCGGGATATCGTGTCCCATCCGGGTATGCTTGGTCGCCAGGTAATCTGCATTATGTGTATTCTGCGGCGAGACCATTTTTTCCCGCATGACCTGGATTCCGGCCTGCGTCAGCCCACGTAGCTTGGCCGGATTGTTCGTCATCAGCTGTACCTGCTGTACTCCCAGGTCGCGCAGGATCGCCGCTGGTAGCTGATAGGTACGGGCGTCCACCGGCAGGCCGAGGACTTCGTTCGCTTCTTCCGTATCCAGTCCCTGTGCCTGGTAGTGGTAGGCACGCATCTTGTTGCCGAGACCGATGCCGCGTCCTTCGTCCCGCATATACAGCAGGATGCCACCACTACCTCTGGCAGCGGCATCCTGCATCCGGTGCAGGGCCTGTTCCAGTTGCTGGCCACAGTCACATTTCAGTGACCGGAACAGGTCACCAGTGAGACATTCAGAATGAATTCGGGTCAGGACTGGCTGATCGGGCTCAATTCGACCGATGATGATCGCGACATGTTCCTTTCCCCGATGATCCAGGTACACATTAAAGTTCAGAGTGCCGTAGTCGGTTGGCACCGGTACGTCTTTCTGGATCGACATCCAGGGTGTCCGGGCACTGGCTTCGGCTTGCAGGGCCTGCCAGCGTCGCAGCCGGGTTCTGATCGTCATCAGCAATTCGCCCAGCCGGTTTTCACCTTCACCTCCGGCGGTAATGCTCCAGTAGGTGTCTGTGTCGGTACGGTAGTGCAGCGGCGCATCGGCAGTGCTGAGTAAGAGCACATTCAGGTCATCGTTATATCTGAATTTGGCGTACAGTGCCTCTTGCAAAATGTCTGTTCTGCTCTGTTCCCAGTTAACCCGGCGGGCTGCGGTCGTGGTCTGTGCCAGCTGGCGTGCCGCCTGTGGTGTCAGTGCCTGGCGGATCCGTTCCTGGTCCGCAGTCTGTATAAACTGCTGCGCCTGATAATAATGTTCGACGCTGTGCCAGTATTGTTGTTGCAGCTTCAGGCTTCTGGGGTACAGGTTGCTCAGGGCAAAATAATCGCCCGGTTGGTCATCAAAGATAATCGGTTTCATTTGTGTTGCCGGATGTAACGCAGAACGCCCACGATCGCGAGGATCAGCAGGGCGAGCGGTGCAAGCCAGAGCAGCGCGGTTGCCGCATTGAAGGGAGGATCGTACAGAACAAAGTTGCCATAGCGTGCTGCCATGAAATCAGCGACTTGCTGGCGGGTATAGCCCTGCCGCACCAGTTCGTACGTCTTGCGGCGCATATCCTGCGCCAGTTCGGCATTCGAATCGGCGATGTTCTGGTTCTGGCATACCAGGCAGCGCAGCTCCTGAATCAGGCTGAGGTACCGGTGTTCCTGTGCCTGGTCGCTGAATTGATACTGTTCCGTTGCCTGCGCCAGACTCAGGCTGCCGCAGAGCAGGATCAGCCAGAATGTGATGGGCATCGTGTGCTACTGGTGGGGAAAATGAGAGGCAAACTGTTGTTGCCAGAGGGTGGGATTCAGTGCGCCTTTATGTCTGGCGCGGATGATGCCGTCGGCATCAATCAGGAAGGTTTCGGGTGCACCATACACGCCCCATTCAATCACTGCCTGGCTGTGCGGATCAAAGGCGACCTGAATAAACGGATTACCCAGTTGTTGCAGCATGCGCAGTGCATCTGCAGGGTTATCACGCCAGTTCAGTCCGACAATCGGGATGCCGCGTTCAGCCAGCCGGATCAGATACGCATGTTCACGCCAGCATTCCGGGCACCAGGTGCCCCAGACGTTGAGCAACCAGGTTTGTCCGAGGTAGTTCGCCGGGCTTACCTGCTGCGTCTGATCCAGCAGACCGGGCAGGGTAAAGTCAGGTGCTGGTCTGCCGATCTGGTTGCCGGGAATGTCACGCGGGTGATACTCGCCCGCATTCATCTGGCTCAGCATCAGCCATAAGAGTCCGGTGAGTGCCAGAAAGATGACGAGTGGCAGGGCTGTTTTTCTGAACATATCAGGGTGCGAACGTCTCCAGTATGTTAGGGGGCATTCTCAATTAGCTGGAAATGTGTTGGACTGGGTGCGGATAATGTATGAAAGTTGTGAGAGTGCAGAGAGGGAAAATGCGGATGGAGCAATTCTGGCAGGACAGATGGAGCGGTCCTGCGGCGTGTGTCGGATGGAGCGATACTGTGTGGCGGAGAGTGAGGGATTCGAACCCTCGATGGAGCTGTTAACCCCATACTCCCTTAGCAGGGGAGCGCCTTCAGCCGCTCGGCCAACTCTCCGTTACGGGGTATCGTCTTCAACCGGCAATGATAACCGGTCTGAATGGGATAAGTCGAGTTCTTTTGCGTCAGAGTGCGGTCGGGCAGGGGGCGGCGGGGTATAGATTTCTTCCCGTCGTATCGGCAGATCACGAGGTGCCGTGATACCGTAACGAACCTGATTACCCTTGATACCCAATGTGGTGACGCTGATATCGTCACCAATCATCAGGCGCTCTCCGACGCGTCTCGTTAATATCAGCATAAGCCTGATTTCCTGCAGTTGACAGGTGCAAGCGGAGTTCGGGACTCCACTTGTGTCAGTATTCGGTTATACCGGATACTGACTTGTCGCAAGATTTTAGCAAACAGATCTGAAGGGATGCGTTAACCGGAAGTCATGTTCTGCAGGTCTTTTCCTCCTGAGGTTGTGTGTCGATATCCAAGCCAAATGCGGTATGCAGGGTGCGCACCGCGAGTTCGGTATATTTTTCTTCCATCACAACAGAAATCTTGATTTCTGAGGTGGAAATCATCTGAATATTGATATTCTCTGCGGCCAGAGCGGCGAACATCTGACTGGCAATCCCGGCATGTGAACGCATCCCGACACCGACCAGCGAAATCTTCACGATCTGGTCATCACCGCTCACCTGACGTGCCGACAGTTGTTGTGCGGTATTCTGCAGAATATTATGTGCCTTCGCATAATCGCCACGATGCACGGTGAAGGTAAAGTCGGTCGTGCCATCGTGTGCGGTATTCTGCACAATCATATCCACTTCGACGTTCGCTTCGCCAATCGGCCCCAGAATGCGATGTGCCACACCTGGTTGGTCCGGTACACCTTGCACCGTCAGCTTCGCTTCATCCCGGTTAAATGCGATACCTGCGATCCTTGCCGTTTCCACTGGGCTCTCCTCAAACGTGATCAGGGTGCCGTCTCCGGTGTCACTGAAGCTTGACAATACCCGCAGTGGCACGCGGAATTTGTGCGCAAATTCGACCGAGCGGATCTGTAATACCTTAGAACCTGAGCTGGCCAGTTCCAGCATTTCTTCGCAGGTGATCCGGGTCAGCCTGCGTGCCTGTGGCACCATCCGGGGATCAGTGGTGTAGACCCCATCCACATCGGTAAAGATCTGGCATTCATCTGCCTGCAGCGCAGCAGCCATCGCCACAGCTGTGGTATCTGATCCACCACGACCCAGAGTCGTGATATTCTGGTTGGTATCTATGCCCTGAAAACCGGCGATCACTACAATCCGGCCGGCATTCAGGTCGGCAGCTACCTGAGCCTGCTCAATCTCCAGGATACGTGCCTTACTATGTGCAGCGTCAGTCAGAATGCGCACTTGTGAACCGGTATAAGAGCAGGCGGCACAGCCCAGCTTGGCGAGTGCCATGCTCAGCAGCGCAATAGTGACCTGCTCACCGGTGGCCAGTAACACATCCAGCTCACGCAGCGGTGGTTCCGGATGCACTGATCGAGCCAGCGTGGTAAGGCGGTTGGTTTCGCCCGACATAGCGGACACTACCACCACCACCTGGTGCCCGGCAGCATGGGTGTGCTGTACGCGACGTGCCACAGCGGCGATGCGTTCCGGGTTGCCGACCGAGGTGCCGCCGTATTTCTGAACAATCAGTGCCATAAGTGAGGAAGGAATATAGCTGTCAGGTGTTGATTATGCAAGGTCGGAGACTACGCCAGAAAATAGCCGGCAAGCAGCCCTGCCCGGTCCTGTTGTAACAAGGCGCTACCCGGTATAGCTCTCCGGGGTGCGATGTTGCAGGAGGGCTTCCAGTAGCGACCTTACGCAGGATCAGATGGTTCGGGGCAGGGCTCAGCAAACTGACACTCCGCCTGCGGACATACCTTTTCGCGACCGCGTCGCTTGGTGGTCTTGATCGTCAGCACGGGCCAGCTGCATTGCGGGCAGGTCTCTGTGACCGGCTCATTCCAGACTGCATAGTCACAGGTCGGGTAGGTTGCGCACGAATAAAAGATCTTGCCGCGCCGCGATTTGCGTTGCAACAATTCACCGGTACTGCATTTCGGGCAGGTGACACCGGTTTCTTTCGGTTTTTCCAGTGGTTCAATATGGCGACATTTCGGGTAACCGGAACAGCCGATGAACTTGCCATAGCGCCCCTGTTTATAGACCAGGGCAGCAGCACACTTCGGGCAGTCACGACCAACCTGTTCCGGCTCAGCCTGCGCACTGGCTGCGTCTTCGTTCAGGTTGCGGGTATAGTCGCACTCAGGATAACTGGTGCAACCGATAAACCGTCCATTACGCCCCAATCGAATGGCGAGCGTCACCCCGCATTTCGGACATTGTTCGTCGATTTGTTCCTGTGTGACATCCGACCGGGTGACATTCAGGTCGGTATGTTGTACCCGCTCAATAAACGGCTGCCAGAAGCGTTCCAGCAGGGGCACCCAGTCTTCTTCGCCTCGTGCGACCGCATCCAGATCATTTTCCAGCCGGGCAGTAAAGTCGTAATCGACATATTGCGTGAAATGGCTGCTCAGGAAGCGATTGACCACCTGTCCGACATCAGTGGGCCGGAAACGCTTTTTTTCCAGCTCGGCATAATCGCGATCCTGCAGCGTGCTGATGATAGAGGCATAGGTTGAAGGTCGCCCGATACCATGTTCTTCCAAGGTCTTCACCAGACTCGCTTCGCTATAGCGCGGTGGCGGCTCAGTAAAATGTTGTTCCGGTCGGATTGCCAGCAACGGCAGGTATTCGCCTTCCTTCAGCACGGGTAACTGGCGGTCATTGTCATCCGTCGGTTTTGCATCATCCGTCCCTTCCTGATATACCTGTATAAAGCCCGGGCTGGTGATTACTGAGCCATTCGCGCGAAACAGGTGGCCTGCTCCGGCCTGCAGGTCCGCAGCAACTGTGTCGATGGTCGCATGGATCATCTGGCAGGCAATGGTGCGCTTCCAGATCAGGGTATACAGCTTCAGTTGTTCCGCCTTCAGATACGCCTTTATACTGTCCGGTGTATGCGTTACCGCAGTCGGTCGGATCGCTTCATGCGCTTCCTGTGCATTTTTCGCCTTGGTACGATAACGACGCGGTTGTTGCGGCACCTGGTCGGCACCATACGTCTGCGTGATATGGTCACGCAACTCAGCCACCGCTTCGTCTGCCAGATTGACTGAGTCGGTACGCATATAAGTGATCAGGCCAACCGCACCAGAACCGATATCAATCCCTTCATACAATTGTTGCGCGACACGCATTGTGCGTTGTGTGGTGAAGCCCAGCTTACGCGCGGCCTCCTGTTGCAGGGTGGAAGTGGTAAAGGGTGCCGCCGGGTTGCGCTTACGCTGTTTTTTAGTGACCTGCTGCACCAGCAGCCGGCTCTGTGCCGCTTGGGTGATCGTAGCCTCAGCGGCCTCGGCCTGTTCCGCCTGAGTGATCGAAAACTGGCTGATCTGTTCGCCTGCCAGCTGAATCAGTTTTGCACTGAACGGTTGTTCATCTTTGGTGGTATCTGCGGTAATCGTCCAGTATTCCTGCGGCTGAAACGCGCTGATCTCCGCCTCACGCTCGACGATCATGCGTAGTGCCGGGCTCTGTACTCGTCCGGCAGACAGGCCGCGTCGTACCTTTTTCCACAACAAGGGTGACAGGTTGAATCCTACCAGATAATCCAGTGCACGTCGGGCTTGTTGGGCATTGACCAGTTCCATTGACAATTCGCGTGGATTAGCGACTGCATCCTGCACCGCCTTACGGGTCACTTCGTTGAATACGACCCGGTGTACTGTCTTGTTTCTGAGTTGTTTGCGTTCCTTCAGCAATTCATACAGATGCCACGAAATCGCCTCACCCTCCCGATCCGGGTCGGTTGCCAGATAGAGGGTATCCGCCTTACTCAGTCGTTGCGCTATCGCCCGCACGTGCCGGTCGTTGCGCTCAATCGCTTCGTAGCGCATCGCGAAGCCCTGCACCGGATCAACGGCACCTTCTTTCGGTATCAGATCGCGCACATGACCATACGAGGCCAGTACGTCAAAGTCAGCACCGAGGTATTTTTTGATCGTCTTCGCTTTCGCCGGGGATTCAACAATCACCAGATTCATGTGTGGGTTCTCTATTTTGATATGACGACTGGATGCGCTGGAACAGGCCGCCCGGTCCGGATGATACCTGATTCTGCAGTTCCAGTAACAGCAGAATGGAAGATACTTCAGCCGCACTCATGCTGGTTCGCTGTACTAACTGATCGGTTGAGACCGGATCAAAGCCCATCGCATCCAGCAGTGTCTGGTGTTCAGCCGTCAGCTCGGCTGACGCAGGTTGTGTGGCAGGTATGGGTTGTTCCAGGTTCAATGACAGCTCGCTGAGTGCTGCCCCCAGTTCTTCGATGATGTGCTCTGCCGTTTCGACCAGCTTCGCACCCTGGCGGATCAGACCATGGCAACCACGTGCCAGCGGATTATGAATGGAACCCGGTATCGCGAACACTTCACGTCCCAGCTCATTTGCCAGGCGAGCTGTAATCAGTGAGCCGCTCTTTAGTGCGGCTTCAACCACCAGCACACCGAGTGACAACCCGGCAATTACCCGATTTCGTCGTGGAAAATGGTGACGTAGCGGCTTTGTGCCGGGCAGGTATTCTGAGATCAGTGCGCCCTGCTGCACGATCTGATGGGCCAGCTGATGATTACGTGCCGGGTAGACCCGGTCCAGTCCGGTACCAGCCACCGCAATCGTGTGGCCTTGTACGGATAAGGCACCCTGATGGGCTGCTGTGTCAATGCCGAGTGCCAGACCGCTGGTGATCGCCATGCCATGTTGTGCCAGATGGGCACAAAATTGTCTGGCGGTGGCAAAGCCACCCTGGCTGGCGTGGCGACTGCCCACGACAGCAAGTTGCGGTAAGTGTAATAAATCTGGATTGCCGTGCACAAATAAAACGGTGGGAGCGTCGGATAAACGACACAATAAGGCAGGATATGCAGCGGTATGGGTGATGGGGATCAGGTGGATCGTTTGTTGCTGCAACCAGCTCAGGTGGGTTGCAGCGGTCGTCCAGTCAGGCGTTTTCGCATAAGCGCGAAATCTTTCGTGTGCCGGTGGTGCACGTAATAATTGTTGCGGATCAGGGCATTCAGCCAGCAAGGTATTCAGTGTTGCTGGTCCGACCGGGGCCAGTAACAGGGCCAGCCAGGCCAGTTGTTCCTGCTCAGTGAGCGATGCCATTACCGGTGCCAGACGGTGTTACCGCCGGATGCCTGATCCAGTCGAGCCAGGTAATGCGTGTGGGCTGCCAGCTCAACTGCTGTCGGGGTCATCAGTGGTAACGACAGATCGGGCCGGACTCGGCGGATAGCACTGGCCTGTCGGCTGTTGCGTCGGACCAGCTTCAGGCTCTTCTGACCGCTACTCATTGCCAGATACACGTGCGCCAGGATTTCAGCATCCAGTAATGCGCCGTGTTGGGTGCGCTCGGTATTATCGACCCGGTACCGGGCACACAAGGCATCCAAGTTATTACGCTGGCCCGGATGGCGCGCACGGGCCAGACTCAGTGTGTCCGTGATCGTCTGACACAGGTTGGCCATTTGATATTTTGTCGGCAGACGCGCAAATTCAGCATTTAAAAAGCCGACATCGAAAGGCGCATTGTGGATGATCACCTCTGCATCACGCAGATAATCGACCAGTGCCCCGGAAATATCGGCAAAACGCGGCTTATCACGCAGGAATGCGTCCGTAATGCCGTGTACCTTCGCGGCACCTTCTTCTATCTGTCGATCCGGTTGCAGATAGTGGTGGAAATTGTTGCCGGTCAGCCTCCGATCTATCAGTTCAACGCAACCGATCTCTATCATCCGGTGGCCCTGTTTCGGATCCAGCCCGGTTGTCTCGGTATCCAGAATGATCTGCCGCTCTCTCATGCCATGATCTCGGCTGCACCCTGGCACGCAAGCTGGTCTGCCCGTTCGTTCCCCGGATGCCCGGCATGGCCCTTCACCCAGATCCAGTTAATCCGATGGCGTGCGCATGCCTGATCCAGTTGTTGCCACAGATCGACATTTTTAACCGGTTTTTTCTGGCTGGTGCGCCAGCCATTCCGCTTCCAGGTGTGGATCCAGGTGGTGATGCCTTGCTGCACATAGCTGGAATCAGTTGTAACCACCACATGACAGGCACACTTGAGGGCTTCCAGCCCCTTGATTACCGCTAACAATTCCATGCGATTGTTGGTCGTGTCCGGTTCACCTCCCCAGAGCGATTGTTCTGTTGTGCCATAACGCAGCCAAGCACCCCAGCCGCCCGGGCCGGGGTTACCTTTGCAGGCACCATCAGTACATAATTCCACTGTGCCCGGCATATATCACCTTGTCAGGTCAGGCATCAGTTTACGCCAGGACATGGTTAAAAATCGACACCGATGTTCAGATTAGTGGTATTGCTGCGTTCATTCACCTGATTATTAGCATCGTTCGATAGTGAACTGAGGCTATGGGTTAACGACAATGAAATATTGCTGGTCAGGGCATAAGAGATACCGGTATTCAGACTGGCATAACGAACATCCGCAGTGACCTTTAACATTCCATCGTGATTCAGACTGAAACGCTCTGTTAACTGGCCATTGTAGTTGTATGACATCTGCCCACCGGCCTGGCGAACTTTGGGTGGTGTATATCCCTCAAGGTCCAGATACGATACACCGATCCCAAAGTTAAGCTGGTGCGCAGTACTTGCCAGGATATGCCGGACGTATTTCAGGCTGGCCAGTCCGCCCTTATCAATCTGCAGACTGTAATCGTGCAGATACGTCAGACTCCCTTCAATCTGGCTTTTCTCGTCGATAAAGTAAGCCAGCTGATATGAGATGGTATCTTTATCCTGAGTCCGGGTAGTTGTACCATATAATTTGGTCTTTGCATTATCCATAGAGCCAATCAGGGTATGCCGGAACGGACGGCTGGCCTGGAAGTTCTGGTTATGCACCAGAGTTAATGAGGCATTGATATCACGTGAATCTGCGGAGGCATTCGAGCTTTCAAGACCGATTGTGAACTTGCCGCTCCAATCGCTTGCATTGTCTTCCGCTAATGCGGCACCAGCCAGTGCGGTACAGGCTGCCAGGGCACAACAGGTCTTTTGCCATATTGCTGGATAAGAGAGTTTGTTTTTCATAGGGTTGCCTTAAAATCCGGGTAACTACTCCGGTCTGGTGAAGGATATGGGTTAAGTGTTTTGCACTTTACGTAGAATTTATCTATTATCGCCGTTCTGGTGAGTTGTGCGCAACATGCCGTTGCGCTGTTTACGGCAAAAGTCACCCCTGTCACAGGTGATCTGCATACTTTTTTCAGCTCGAAGTGATTGAGGCTATCGTATGCAGATGCCTGAAATTCCGAATTTTTAAGGACGATTCGTATGATGAGAACAAGCAAGGCGATCATCTTGTCGGGTATTGGGCTGTTTGGCCTGGCCAGTGCTACTCAGGCGGCTTCAGCACTGGGGCCGGATAAAAATACGTGTTATATCATGTACGATGCTGGTAGCAGTGGCACCCGCCTGTACGTGTATGAGCAGGCGGGTGGCCGTCTGGTTGAGCATGCAGGGCCGAAGGTTGCTGCGCTGGCCGATCCGGTACGCAGCTTCCGGGGTAAGACCCCTGCCGATATTGATGCGGTGACGGACGAAGTAATCGGTGCCCTGAATTTGATCAGAACTGACGGGCCGCTGGATGATGGCAAACCCGAATGGCAGGGCTTCGACTGGGATGCTGCATGCCGGGTATCTTCCGCTAAGGTGTATGCGACTGCCGGGATGCGTATTGCTGAACAGGAAAATCCGGCGGACAGTCTCACTCTGTGGCAGACATTGCGTACTAAGCTGCAGACCAGAGTCGGTGCTGATGTCAGTGTGGAAACACGGACTCTGAGCGGATTTGAAGAAGGTTTGTTTGCCTGGTTGAGTGTCAGAGGCGATAGTGCAGCAACTGACTTCGGCAATGTTGAGATGGGCGGTGCTTCTTCACAGATCACCTTTCCGTGCAGTGACTGCAGCGCCGGTAATGATGCGGTCAGGACGATTCAGTTAGGTGGCAAGCCGTTGCAGATGTATAGTTATTCGTTCCTGGGACTGGGTCAGGACGAGGCACCGAAGAGTCTGCCGATGCCGTATGTAGATCCGGTTCCGGCAGATTGCGCACATGGCGTGGGTGGCAACAGAAGCGACTGGCGTCCGGCACTGTGCGCAGATGATATCCCGGTGCGGGTTGTCGCGACGGGCGAGGCAATTCGGGATCCGTACAATTACGCAGCCGGTAGTTCGACTAAAGGAACAGCAAACACGCTACCTGCCGCGCAGAAAGCGGTCTCGCAGTGGACCTTAACCGGTGCATTCAATTATGCGCAGGATACCGATATTCAGGAATGCTGCGTTGATGGCAGCAACGCCTGTTTCCAGCCGGCAACGTCATGCTTCCGCCCGGTTTATCTGCAGAAATATCTGGCCATACTGGGTGTCAATGCGGCAGATGCGAGTAAACGGAATGCCAGCTGGACTCAGGGTGCTGTGATCTGCGAAACAGAAGACTGTCTGGCCAGCCAGACATCAGCCCCCGTGTGTCGCTGGACAGCACAGGGTTGTCTGCAATAACACCACCCGGATAATACCCTCTGAGTCTACTTTCAGGATGACACGTGTTCTCCAGATCGCAGACAGGTACTGAGGTACTGGTGTCGCCTGCTTGAAAATAGCGACACCAGTCCAAATCAGTTTGAATTGGGCCCCTGATATGGCACTTGCATATAAAGCGATTTCATTTCGTTTGGTGTCATTGACGATTCAAAGGCCTGTGTGAAGTGGGATATTTTGGTGCAATGTTTTCGAAAGGCACTATTGTAGAAGCTTCTGAGAGTAAAACTTATGAAATGATAAGGTGTTATCGGGGCGCTGACAGGAATGCGGCAATTCTGATACTGCCCTAAGGTCAGATGTGATGCAGGATGATCAGCATCTGTTGCGACATGATCCCGGCGATCAAAATCAAATCGCAACGGAAATGGCACGATGGCTTTCCTGGTGACTTCTGCATACATTTCATCATGAAGATAGATTTCAGGATTATTCTGAAATTCTTCCAGATGCGGTGAAGGATAAAAGGCAAGGCGGTGTTTTGTAATCTGGTTGTTCCGGAAGAGATACATGATTTGAATGAAAGCGCCATCTAACATCTTTATATTATAATTTTCTGTACGTTCTATCTCCGCGTAGATATCACGATAAGGAATGGTTTTCAGCAGGTTATTGAGGTTGGCTTTGCCGCTGATTCCGATTTCCTGATAGCCTTG
>JAHDBG010000038.1:0-1417 GCA_020630515.1 Gammaproteobacteria bacterium | reverse complement strand
CTGAACCTGCCGGAACTCCTGTGCCAGTGCTCGCATATTGTCACCTACACCCAACACACGTACCCAGGCCTTACTTCGGGTAATCGCAGTAAACAGCTGGTTCCGCACACAAGCCAGGTTATCTGATGTATAACAATCCTGTGCATTAATTACATAGACCATGCCAGCTTCATTGCCTTTGGCGCGAAAAATACCTGTGAACGCGACGGAGTTTCTGTTGAAGAATATATCAGGTGAAGTATCTACACCAGTCAGATGAGAATTGATACCGCGCTGTAAAAGTTGTTTCCGGATCGGGCCAGCCGCTTCTCTGGTGGTCAACGGGTCAGGGTTGATGATCACAATGTCGTCCGGGCGTAGCTCATCTTTTTCAAGATTTTCGGAAACAGCGTCAATAATCCATGCGGTCTGCTCTCTGTCTGAATTAAAATGATGAAACTGTATCAGGTCTTCAGGTAATGAATGGTTTTCCAGGAATTCAGGACTGCTGTCAGGCGAGCGTGAGAGTGTGACATCACACCCATCTGCCAACTTTCCTTTTTTCACCTGATAGCCGATGTCATACCAGAGTTTATTCTGATCGAATATCTGCACAAGTCCCGTATCAAGACCTTTATCCGGGGCTCGATAGATACCAAAACCGAGGGCATGTGCTGTTATCAGAACAGGACGCGAATTTCTGTAACATGTCTTCAGAATTATATCGGATTGAGGTTTGCCGGCATTTTCCGGGAAACTAACGACAGGCGTACCATCAGCATGTTGACCGAAAATTATCTCAGGCGAAGGCAATGATTGTGCATTCAGACTCTGTAGTTCATCATAGGCATAAATAAGCCGTTTTTCTGGTTTCAGTAGTCGATAACACATCTTCAGAAAGGCTGGTGGAAAGTCCTGAGCTTCATCCACCAGAATCACATCGTAATGATGGCTCTCTTCTGTACACTCGTTCAGTGCTTCCTGACAGGCGCCGGCGAACGCATCCTGATAGCCATATTTTGATTTTGCTGATCTGAAGTCATGATGATCCAGTCCCCGGGTCTGACAGAAGGTATAATATAATCCATTTTTTCCCGGGCCACCTGGTGCGCCCCAGGCATGTAAGATATGGATGTTTTCCCAGTCTGGCTCTTCATTCGTCTGTTCAATGGTGAATGTATTGATAAACTGCTGAAACTGGCCCTTTAACGACCGGGTCTGGAAGGTTATGGCGATCTTCCAGTCCGGGTGTTGTGCATGCAGGTAGGCTACTTTTAAGGCAAGTATGATGGTCTTGCCTGTGCCGGCTAGGCCACGGATACGTTGTACACCCTCTGCTGTTTCAATCACAGCACGTCCCTGCAGGTTATCCAGATTAGCGATTGAGTCTTCCAGTCGTTTTAGTTTAGCCCCGCGTGAGTCGGTCTTTTCTGCTATT
>JAHDBG010000037.1 GCA_020630515.1 Gammaproteobacteria bacterium | reverse complement strand
TGGAAGAAACGAAAAATATAACCTTTAATACAAAATCAGCCGTTGAAGAAATTCCGTTCAAAATTTATACACATCACCAGATCGATAAAATTTCTGCTTTAGGAAAAATTCCGGAAGAGCTTCGGTTTCATATCAAAGTAGTCGCTCAGGTGCTTCCTTTCCGTGTTAACCAATATGTCATTGATCAACTCATAGACTGGGATAACATTCCTGAAGACCCGATATTCCGGCTGACCTTTCCCCAGAAGGACATGCTAGAGCCCGAAAGCTTCGATAAAATGGCAGAATTGATTAACAGGGACGCACCTAAAACTGAAATTCAACAGCTTGCCACTCAGATTCGTCAGGGTTTGAACCCACACCCAGCCGGCCAGATGAAATTAAACGTCCCTGTCTTTAACGATCAAAAATTGAGTGGAATTCAGCATAAATATAATGAAACTGTTTTGTTTTTTCCGAGTCAGGGCCAAACCTGCCACTCTTACTGTACATTTTGTTTCCGATGGGCTCAGTTTGTCGGTGATAAAGAATTGCGGTTTGCTGCAAAAGAAGCCAGCACCTTATTTCACTACCTGAGGAGTCACCAAGAAGTCACAGATGTACTCATCACTGGCGGCGACCCTATGGTGATGAAAACAAAAAATCTTCAGCGGTACCTTGAAGGGTTAACTGACCCGGCCTTAGAGCACACTCAAACCATTCGAATCGGCTCTAAATCACTGAGTTTCTGGCCTTATCGTTTTGTTACTGACCCGGATGCAGATGAATTATTAAGACTTTTTGAGAGACTTGTGGCCCATGGGAAACACGTCACATTAATGGCCCACTATAATCATTGGCAGGAAATGAACACGCCTGTTTCCAACGAAGCGATCCGCCGTATACAAAACACAGGCGTACAGATCCGTAGCCAAGGCCCGTTACTGGCCA
Source organism: Gammaproteobacteria bacterium (assembly GCA_020630515.1). Classification (GTDB taxonomy): domain Bacteria; phylum Pseudomonadota; class Gammaproteobacteria; order Chromatiales; family Chromatiaceae; genus JAHDBG01. The sequence continues at coordinate 13,298 of JAHDBG010000037.1, read as the reverse complement.
ACATCAACGACAATGCTGCAATCTGGGGAAGGTTATGGAAGGAACAAGTGAAGTCAGGTATTATCCCTTATTATATGTTCGTTGAAAGAGATACCGGTGCTCACCGCTACTTTAAAGTTCCGTTAGGTAAGGCTTGGTCTATTTATCGTGATGCCATGCAAAGCGTTTCAGGCTTGGGCAGAACTGCCCGGGGACCTTCTATGAGCTGTGGTCCTGGTAAAATAGAAGTTCAGGGTATTACAGAGATTCACGGTGAAAAAGTGTTTGTTCTGAGATTTATACAAGGTCGGAATGCTGACTGGGTACAACGACCATTTTTTTCAGAATATGATGAACAGGCCACTTGGCTTGATGACTTAAAACCCGCATTTGGTGAAAAAAAATTCTTTTTTGAAACTGAATATCAACAAATAAAAAATAAGATCTCATCGATAAATGTTAGAGAAACGTGAAGATGTCAGAGTTTGCGCTTTTCCTGCCTGTCAATGCATTCTGAATATTGAGTAAATCTGAATATGGATCTGATCATAAAAAACGGCACTATCGTCACAGCCAGTGATATCTATCGCGCTGATATAGGTATTGAAAACGGTAAAATCAGGCAAATTGGCCTGGGTCTCGGAGCTGCAGATAAGGAAATTGACGTCAAAGGCCGCTATATTTTGCCGGGCCTGATTGATGCGCATACGCATGTTGATATTAAGTTTCAGGGTTGTCAGTCGGTAGAAGATTTTTATTCAGGTACTGCTGCTGCTGCGAATGGTGGTGTAACCACGATCATTGATTATGTGATACCGGATTCAGGAGACACTCTGGAACAGGCGCTGGCTATCTGGAAAGATAAGGCGAAGGGTAAAGCTGTTGTCGATTACAGCTTTCATATTGCCATGCTGGAGCCGGACGAAATTAATATCAGCCAGATGGCAGATATGGTTACCGAGGGCTTTCCGAGTTTCAAGATATTCATGTCTGATAATTTTGATTATCAATCCACACCTTTTCTGGATGTTATGGTAAAGGCCGGCAAGCTGTCCGCTATTGTCAATGTACACGCTGAAGATGGCGGTTGTCTTTGCCATATATCACAACGCTTTAAACGTGAAGGAAGAACCGGATCTACTAATTTTGCAGCTTCCAGACCACCACTTACAGAAGGCATTGCAGCACAACGTGCAGTAGGATTAGCTCAATTAGCAGAGACACCTTTATATTTAGTTCATCTTTCCTGTTCAGAAGGTGTTGAGGCAGTCAATCAGGCCCGGCAACGTGGCCAGATAGTTTATGGGGAAACCCGCCCTTGCTACCTTTTAATGTCTGATGCAGCCTTATCTGGTGAAAATGGTGATTTGTACACTTCCTGGCCACCTTTGCGTAATGAATCTCAATTGGAAGCAATGTGGCAATACCTGAATCAGAATATTCTCCAGGTCATTGCAACTGATCACGATGGCTGGTCACGCCAACAAAAGCAACAACAGCAGGATGTTGAAAATATGTTAGCTGGGATGCCACAACTGGAAACTTACCTGTCTCTTCTGTATACTGAAGGTATTCTCAAAAAAAGAATGCAATGGAATCGCCTGGTTGAAGTGTGTTGTACTAATCCAGCAAAAATATTCGGTATGTATCCTGAAAAAGGCACATTAGCGATTGGTTCTGATGCAGATCTGGTTGTTTTTGATACAAATCAGGAGACCATCATTGAAGCGAAAAACCTGCATTCCCGTTCTGATTTCGATCCTTATGCAGGATGGACAGTGAAAGGGCGGCCAGTCATGACCTTTTCTCGTGGAGAACTGATTATGCAGAATAACCGTATTCTGGCCAGCCCCGGGCGAGGCCAACTTATCAGAAGGAAACCTTTTTCTGAAGTGTGATTATGATTTCTTATCAAAGTGTTGAGTTTATACAGAAAGACAGTGATCAACTATCCAGAAATATTGGTGAGCCTTATGCAGAATATCATCGTCGTTTATCCTTACAATCATCTCAGATACAGGTTCGGAACAAACACGAAATTATCTTCGATGTCACCATACCACCGACTGTTTTCCACCCCTTAGGAGGCGTAGCAGCTCAGGCATTCGTCAGTGGTATTCTGAACGGACCCATTAACGTCAGAGACAAACGTGTCGTCGATATGGGATGTGGCTGCGGTGTGATTGGCTTGGCCGCTGTTATTGCTGATAGCCAGAGTGTCTTATTTACTGATATCAATAAACATATAGTCGCCATTGCAGACCACCCTCTTTTCAGAGCAGGACAGGATCATGTCTGCGTCGAAAGTTTATGCTCACAGGAACCTGATGCTGCTTATGACATGGTGTTGTTTAGTATTCCAAGCACTGTAACAGAGTCAATTCCAGATTATGATTCTTATGAAACGGGCATATTCAGAACATCATCTCTACCGCAAAAAATTGCCACAGATGCCAGTCGTGTTCTCATTAAAGGCGGAGAATTTTGTTTTTTTTATAGAATATATGATGAGTATTTTCTGGATTGGCTCGCATTTCACCAGCAACTGAGTGCTTTATTTAACATAATGACACTTAAAGTACTTTGGCATCGGCGGGAAGAAAAGGCCCATATCCTTCTGATTTGTATTGAAAAGTAACTCTTAACAGGCTGTTGCGAATGAACATTAATCTGTTCTGACACAAGTTATTCAAGGTACTCCTCATTATCCAGACCGGTATCATAATTATGTGCGGTATTATCGCGGTTATCGGAAAAACCGCCTGTTTACATGAATCAAGGATAGCAGGTCTTCTCAGTCATAGAGGCCCTGATGGACAAGGAAAATATATTGACGATTATGGCATGCTGCACCATGATCGTTTAGCCATTGTTGATCTGGAAACAGGAAAACAGCCGATAGGTCATGGTACAACTCAACTTATCCATAATGGAGAAATTTATAATCACCAAGAATTGCGCGATGGGGTACTTAAAGACTGCCTGTTTAAAACACAGTCTGACAGTGAAGTTATTCTCCACCTATATAAAAAATTTCGCGCAGATACCGTTGCGGCACAGCTGGATGGAATTTTCAGCTTCGTCATTCTGGATGGAGAGAATATCTTAGTGGCGCGTGATCCCATTGGCGTCAAACCACTTTACTATGGACAGGATAAGGCCGGAAATCAGATCTTTGCTTCTGAAATAAAGGCAGTCATGGAATTGTGTGATACCTTTAAAGAATTTCCAGCCGGGCACTACTTCACAAAAGAAAATGGCCTCAAATCTTATTTTAAAATACAACCCTTCATAGATTACTCTGAACACACTCAATCAGAACAGCATTTTACCACCTTACGTAACTTATTGACTCAGGCTGTTGAAAAACGTTTAATGGCTGATGTACCAATCGGATGTTTGTTATCAGGTGGCCTCGATTCCAGTCTAATTGCTGCCATTACGTCCAGATTACAATCAACAGGGAACTTCCACACCTTCTCGGTTGGCATCAGCCCCGATGCCCCGGACTTAAAAGCAGCCCGACTGGTAGCCAGCTATATTGGCAGTCAGCATCACGAAATTGTTTTCAGTATGGAAGATGCCTGGAATGATATGGAACATATCATATGGCATCTGGAAAGCTATGATCTGACCAATGTACGATCCGGTATTCCGCTTTATTATCTGTGCAAGACGATTGCTCAAGAAGGGATTAAGGTTGTACTATCCGGTGAAGGTGCAGATGAAATGTTTGGCGGTTATCTCTTTTTTAATGATGCACCCTCTGATCTGGCCTTCCAGCAAGAACTGATTAACAAACTCAATGGGCTTGCCACGATTGATTGTTTACGGGTAGATCGTATGAGCATGGCGCACGGCGTAGAAGTCCGTGTGCCTTTTTTAGATCTCAATCTACTGAAATGGGTTATGGCGCTTCCTCCCGGTACCAAACGACCGAGCAACAACCCTGAAAAAATTGAGAAATATCAATTGAGAAAAGCATTTTATGATCAGGAAACACCTTACCTGCCTGAGTCCGTTTTATGGCGACAAAAAGAACAGTTTTCCGATGGCGTTGGCTATGAATGGAGCGAAAAGTTAACAGAACGATGTAACACCAGTATTTCAGATCATGAAATGGCTAATGCCAGAAAAGACTATGCAATCGCCCCACCTGAAACCAAAGAAGCATTATGGATAAGACGGATTTTTGAGCGGCTTTTCCCGTCAGAATATGCATCTGAAAGTGTTACCTTATGGCAGCCTGCCTGGCAGAATACGACCAACCCTTCTGCCCGTAACAGCCGCTATCATATAAAGAGCGTTGCCAAGGCTGCGTAAACTATTTTTCACTCCATCAAATAGTACGAAAATACCCGGCCACTGAAATACCTGTTCGCTGATGCAACTCTCAGCCCACGGGGTTGTCGCATCGGACTGATGTGGAGTAGCATGCCAAGGTATATCCACTGCAAAATCCGTGATGGTCGTGTTCGTGGTGTGCCACGATAGGAACTCTTCAGAATCTGGTTACGACCTGGCGAACACGTGTCATTCTGCGCGCAGCGAAGCTGCAGTCGTAGAATCTAACCTGATCTACTACTAATCTAACCCCGGGCTATGGATTCCGCGACTTCGCGCGGAATGACACGGTGTCACCTCACTGAAAGGCGTTATCCGATAACGCTGATACCAAAACTGGACACCATTGAGTGTCATGTGCCCGAGCATACCAATACCAACCCACATCAGTTTGAATCGCATCCCCGGGACAGCACACCTTGACTTGTCACAGAGCCTGTTCGTCTTCAACCTCAGGAAATTATGATCATGCGTCCGACTACCACTTCAATCCTGACGGCAACCATTGCCGGTATTGCCACACTCGGTGCATCTCAGGCGTTTGCCGTGCCGGATAATCCGAAGGCCTGGGAAAAATGTGCTGGCGTCGCCAAGGCGGGCAGAAATGATTGTGGCGCACTGGATGGTGCACATGGTTGTGCCGGACAGGCACCACGGGACAATCTGGATACAGAATGGGTGTATGTGCCTGCCGGTACCTGTACAAAAATCACCGGCGGTGTCGTCGCTAAGACCAAACCAGCGAAGGGCTGAGATATCTGCCCTGCGTTCCCGCAGGGCATCCCACTATGTCACACCCGGCCCCGCATCCGATTCATGGTGTCGGCATCGGCCTGCGCACCCCGCACATTACTCAGTTGATTCAGCAACCCGATAGTGCTCCCTGGTTAGAAGTCCTCAGCGATAACTTTATTCACCAGAGCGGCCTGGATCTGCATTTGCTGGATATGATCTGCGCTGCCTATCCGGTGACATTACACGGCGTCAATCTGTCTCTCGGCGGAACGACACCGCTGGATACTGACTATCTGCAGGCACTGAAACAACTGGCAGACCGTACTCAGGCGGCCTGGATTTCTGAACATGCCTGTTTCTGCCACCAGGGGGCGGCACAGAGCCATGACCTGCTTCCTCTGCCTTATACGGCGGACACCGCCGCCCATCTGGCCGGACGCATACGTCAGACCCAGGACTGTCTCGGACAACGCATTCTGATCGAAAATGTGTCTGCCTACCTGACCTACAAATCAAGCGAGATGAGCGAAGGCGAATTTCTGGCCGAAGTGTTGCATCAGGCCGATTGCGACCTGTTGCTGGATGTCAATAACCTGTATGTGAATCAACGTAATCTGGGTACCGATCCGCACGCCTTTATTCGGGCGATACCCCGGGAACGGGTACGTGAAATTCATCTGGCTGGCTTCGCAGATCAGGGTGATATCCTGATTGATGCGCACAACAACCCGGTGGCCGAACCGGTCTGGGCACTGTACCAGCAAGTCTTACACGATTTCCCGGATACCCCGACCCTGATTGAATGGGATAACGACCTTCCACCTCTGCAGACCTTACTGGCGCAGGCCACCCGGGCTGCTGATCTGTACCATCAGACCAGTCGGCAATGAGTCTGCCACTGGCCCGGCTGCAACACCAGTTTCTGCAGGCGATACAGGGTGCTGAGACCAGCTTAGCAGAACACATTGCACCTCAGCCAGGGCGCACACCAACCGAACGTCTGCACATCTATCGCCGCAATAGTCAGAGCACCTGCCACAACGCCCTGCAGGCGATCTATCCGATGACCTGCGCTGTGCTGGGCCCTGCCTGCTTTCAGACCTTAGCACAACATTATGCCCGGGATCACCCTGCCATCCACTGGAACCTGAATCAGTATGGGACTGAACTTCCCGTCTGGCTCACGCATCCACCCGACACCTTCAGCGCATTATCCGATCTGCCCTATCTCAGCGATCTCAGCCGGCTTGAACTTTTGTTACACCAGGCCTACTATGCTGCGGATGCGGCGGCCTTCCCGGCAGCCGACTACGCGGCACTCACAGCCCGCGAGCAGGTACAGGCACGGTTGCAGCTTACGCCAGCAACCGGGCTGCTGCAAACGCCTTGGCCGGTGTATGCGATCTGGCAACACTGGCAGCAACACGGCACACTACCTCCGACATTCCACGGCCTGGATGCGCCGGATGCCTTGTGTGTCCATCGTGCCGGACTGCAGCCGCAGGTCAGCCGTATCACGAACGCTGCCTGCCAGTTACTGACGCAGCTGGCACAACATAGCCTAGCCACGCTGGCAACCCGGTCGGATGTGGCATCAGCGATGCCGGAACTCCCGGACTATATTGCCCGAGGCTGGATCAGTCACTTCATCTTGCCACGCTAAACCCTGTGCCAACACAACCACCAACATTACGCCCGATCCGCAGTTATGTGTTACGCCAGGGCCGTTTAACCGCCGGTCAGCAACGTGCATTTGACCAGTTCTGGCCGCATTTCGGCGTGGCAGCTGAGTCAACCCGATTGAACTGCAGCACATTATTCGGTAATACCCAGCCCGTCTGGCTGGAAATCGGCTGCGGCAATGGCACTGCTCTGGCAGCTTCAGCAGATCGCTACCCGGATCGCAATTTTCTCGGAATTGAAGTGCATACACCCGGCGTCGGTCATCTGTTACAACGCCTGGCAGCGCAAAACAGCCAGAATGCACGTATTCTGCAACAGGATGCACTGGAAGTACTGCGCCATCGATTACCTGATCAGTCGCTGGCGGGTATCTGTGTATTTTTTCCTGATCCCTGGCCAAAAAAACGGCATCATAAACGACGGCTGGTGCAGCCTGGTTTCACACAACTGGCTGCGCACAAACTGCAACCCGGTGGTATATTGCACCTAGCAACTGACTGGGAGCCCTATGCTGAACAGATGCTAACCATACTGTCAGCAGAACCGCAGTTACAGAACACAGCTACAGACGACGGTTATGTGCCACGTCCGTCAGAACGTCCGCTGACCCGGTTTGAACAACGCGGTCAGGCGCTCGGACACAGAGTGCGTGATCTGATCTTCCGACGCCCTGCTGCGGATGCCTCAGCATAATGCCACATCTGCACATTCTGGGCATCTGCGGAACCTTTATGGGTGGCCTCGCATTACTGGCGCGTGCGCTCGGCTATTCAGTCTCCGGATCCGACGCCAGTACCTATCCGCCAATGAGTACCCAGCTGGCAGCAGCCGGTATTGAATTACTGTCGGGCTATCAGCCGGAACATCTGCAGCCCGCACCTGATCTGGTGATTATCGGCAATGCGCTGTCGCGCGGGAATCCGGCGGTAGAATATACACTGCGCACAGGGCTGCGCTATACCTCCGGGCCACAATGGCTGGCGGAGCAGTATCTGCAGGATACCTGGGTGCTGGCGGTCGCCGGCACCCATGGCAAGACCAGCTGCAGCAGTATGCTCGCCTGGATTCTGACACAGGCCGGGCTGGAACCAGGTTTTCTGATTGGTGGGGTACCGAAAAATTTCGGCGTATCTGCCCGGCCCGGTGCCGGACACCTGTTCGTCGTGGAAGCAGACGAGTACGATACGGCCTTTTTTGATAAACGCTCCAAGTTTGTCCATTATCGTCCGCGTACGCTGGTGCTGAACAATCTCGAATTTGATCACGCCGACATCTTTCCCGACCTGGCAGCGATACAACGCCAGTGCCACCATCTGGTACGGACCGTACCGGACAATGGCCTGATCATTACCCCGGCGGCTGACGCGAATATTGCCGGAGTACTGGCACAAGGCTGCTGGTCACCGCAACAATCGTTTGCCGAAACGGCATCAGCCGACTGGCAGGTGCAGGATGCCAGCCCGGACGGGCAGTCATTTACCGTCTGTTATCAACGCAACCCGGTCGGGCAGGTCACCTGGCCCTGGGCCGGACAGCATAACATCCGCAATGCACTGGCTGCGCTGGCCGCCGCACAACATGCCGGCGTGGATCCGGTGCAGGGGATTGCTGCCCTGAATGACTTTGCCCATGTGCAGCGACGTATGGAATTGCGTGGCACCGTGCGCGGTGTGCGGGTATTTGATGATTTTGCACACCATCCGACCGCGATTCGCCTGACACTACAGGGCCTGCGTGCGCAGGTGGGTGATCAGCGCATCATTGCCGTGCTGGATCCTGGTTCAAATTCGATGCGGCGCGGAGCGCATGTGGCACAACTGGCGCAGGCATTATCCGCTGCTGATCAAGTATATCTGTTTGCGCCAACTGATCTGGCCTGGTCACCTGTGCAGGTACTGGCGGAACTGGGTCCAGCCCTGCAGGTTTATGCTGACACTGCGGCTATCGTGCAACAAATCACAGCGTCCGCACAGCCAGGAGATTCAGTGCTGGTGATGAGCAATCGCGACTTTGCGCAGATTCACACTCGCCTGCTGCAAGCACTGTCAGGTTGAACCCACTGCTTCGCACCAGCATGGTGCAAAGCAGGTTCTCGCAGGCAGGCGGTAGACGCCCTGAGGATAAAATTCCTTGATTTTACCGACCTGGAACACAATATAACCTTGCTTCAGCCTGTATTATGGGTTGATGTAAACAACCTGGCACACTTTGTGCTCTGTTCCGGATGCCCCACTCTGTTTCGTACTATCAGGAGACTTTCTTTTGGCAATAAAAAACCTTTTTGCTGTCAGCTTAGCCGCATTAGGCCTGTCAGCCATATCCCATGCTGACGTCGGTGGCAGCCTGACCATCACCAGTGACTACCTGTCACGCGGTGTTACCCAGACGAACAACCAGCCTGCCGTACAGGGCAGTATTGACCTGGTCGGTCATGACGGTCTGTATGCCGGGGCCTGGATCTCCAATATTGATAAGGGTTCTGAAATTGATCTGTATGCCGGGCTGATCGGCATGCTGGACCAGGTCAGCTATGATGTTGGTGCAATAGGTTATATCTACCCGAATGCAGATGAAAATCAAAACTACGCTGAACTGTCTGCCACGCTCGGTTTTCATGCCTTCTCTGCTGGTGTGAAGTACACGGTTGCATCTGAGGTGAATGACACGAACCAGGGCAACGAAAAATTTATAGAGGGTGACTGGTACTATTTCGTATCTGCTGACCTCCCACTCCATGATGACTGGGGGATCGCCGGAACTCTGGGTTATTACAACTTTGCCGATGACGGTGTTGCCAACGTGGATACCACCTATAAGCATATGGAAGTCAGCCTCAGTAAGGCAATGGAAGACCTGGGCATCCTGACCCTGGCGATTTCCAAGGCCAGTAAAGAAAGCGGTAACAACAATGCTCAGCTTTCGGTTGCGTGGAGTCAATTCTTCTGATGAGCGCCCTCTGACGAGCCAGAGACGTTTCCATCCTGATTGTGTAGCAAGGCCCGACCCCGGGTCTCACTACCCTCCCGCTCACAACCAACACCGCTGTTTTTCAGGATACAACATATGAAATTAGTCACCGCTATCATTAAGCCGTTTAAGCTGGATGATGTTCGCGAAGCCTTATCGACGATTGGCGTCAAAGGCATTACAGTTTCTGAAGTGAAGGGTTTTGGTCGCCAGAAGGGACACACCGAACTGTACCGCGGCGCTGAATATGTTGTTGACTTTTTGCCTAAGATCAAGGTAGAGGTCGCCATCGGTGACGACCTGCTGGACGCTGCAATTGAGGCCATTGTGGATGCAGCCAAGACCGGCAAGATCGGTGACGGCAAGATCTTTGTGCAGGAGCTGCTTCAGGTGGTGCGAATCCGTACTGGTGAAACAGGCACAGAGGCACTCTGAGCCCGGAATCATCGTCTCTACATCAGGACACCCCTGAAAACTACTGCGCTCGCAACGTTTTCAGAGGTGCTCATAGCTATTTTGTAACCTGCCGGAGTTCCGCATGAGTTTTTTTATTTCTGACGCACTCGCCAATGCCTCTGCTGTCAGCCCGGATGGCGGCATGCTGCCGATCATCTTTCTGGTGGGAATGTTCGTAGTGATGTATCTGTTTGTCATCCGACCCCAGACCAAACGCCAGAAAGAACACAAAAAACTGATTGCAGAGCTGAGTAAGGGCGATGAAGTACAAACCGTCGGCGGCCTGATGGGCAAAATCACCGAACTGGACGACAATACGGCGAAACTGGAGATTGCAGCGAATACCGTAGTCGAGATCCGTCGTGCCGCAGTCGAACTCGTACTGCCGAAAGGCACTTTATCACCAGCATAACGCATTATCTGGTCAGGCAATGATCAATCAATATCCGGCATGGAAAAATGTGCTGGTTGCCGCCGTGATACTCCTGGCAGCCCTGTATGCCCTGCCGAATCTGTATGGTCAGGACCCGGTGCTGGAGATCAGCGGACTGCGTGGTGCACGCGTGGATCAGAGCCTGCAGAACAACCTGCAGACAGTACTGGAAAAGGCCGCGATCACAGCGAAACGGTTTGAACAACAGGCCGGCAAGCTGTTTATCCGGTTTCATCAGACAGCAGATCAGTTGCATGCACAACAGATCATCGCCAACAGTTTACCGCTGAACTATACCCAGGCACTCACCCTGTTACCGGACGTGCCGGCCTGGCTCAGCGGACTGGGTGCACAACCGATGAGCTTGGGGCTGGACCTGCGTGGTGGTATCCACGTACTGATAGATGTCGATATGGCTGCGGCCCTGCGCAATGCCATCGAACTGGAAGTCAGCACGATCCGGCGCTTTCTGCGTACCGAAAAAATCCGCTATCTGACAGTTAAGCCAATCGACCATGGCGTGGAAGTCCGCTTCCGTAATGCCGAACAACGTGATCAGGCACAACAGCGCGCTGCTGAGGCGTTTCGGGAACTGAATTTCAGTGCTCAGGATGCACAAACCAGCCACACCTTTCGCGCGATCTTCCCGGATGCTGCACAACGCGAGATCCGCAAACAGGCACTCAGCCAGAACATCGTCACATTGCGCAACCGGGTGAATGCACTCGGCGTATCTGAACCAGTGGTACAACAGCAGGGCGAGCGACGTATCGTGGTCGAGCTGCCCGGCGTGCAGGATCCAGGCAAGGTAAAAGATATCCTGAGTGCCACCGCCACCCTGGAATATCGCTTAGTAGCAGGTGATACTGCACAGGCACTGGATGCAGCCCGCGCCGGCAAGGCACCACCCGGCACCCGGTTATATTACGAACGCGACGGGCAACCGATCCTGCTGAAGCGACAACTGATCGTGACCGGTGATCAGATGACCAGTGCTGCCTCAACCTTTGACCAACAGACCGGCTCACCGGCGGTCGTCGTCAACCTGGACAGCAAAGGCGCGAAGAGAATGCGCGATACCACCACCGCTCATGTCGGCAAGCCGATGGCGGTCGTGTTTAAAGAAAGGCGTATCGTCGGACGCGATGCTGACGGCAAGCCGATCAGAAAATGGGTGGAAGAGGTGATCAGTGTTGCGGTGATCCGCGAGCCCTTCGGACGTCGCTTCCAGACGACAGGCTTACAGGCAGATGAAGCACATCAACTAGCCCTGTTACTGAAATCCGGTGCACTGAAGGCCCCGATAGAAATCGTTGAAGAACGCACCATCGGCCCCAGCCTGGGTCAGGACAATATCGACCAGGGTCTGACCTCCGTTATAGTCGGCCTGGCACTGGTGATGGTGTTCATGCTGATCTATTACCGGATGTTCGGCCTGGTCGCCAACCTGGCCCTGCTCAGCAACCTGGTGCTGATCGTCGCCATCCTGTCCATTTTACAGGCAACACTGACCTTGCCCGGTATCGCCGGAATCGTGCTGACAGTGGGTATGGCGGTGGATGCAAATGTGCTCATCTTTGAGCGGATACGCGAAGAATTACGCATCGGCAACAGCCCACTCGCCAGCATTCATGCTGGCTATGCAAAGGCGTTTACCACGATTCTGGATGCGAATATCACCACTTTGATTGCCGCCGTCGTATTATTTTCCATCGGCAGCGGCCCGGTACGCGGCTTTGCGATTACGCTGGCCATTGGCCTGGTCACCTCTATGTTCACCGCGATCATCGGCACCCGTGCGATCGTGAATCTGCTGTATGGCAGACGGCACAAGCCACAACTGGCGATCTGAGGAACAGGCCATGCAACTGATCAGACGTCAGACCCGGATTGATTTCATGGCGCAGCGACGCCTGGCGATAATCCTGTCGGTCAGCGTGCTGTTGTTATCTGTCAGTGCCCTGATCCTGCGCGGCCTGAATCTGGGTGTCGACTTTACCGGCGGCACCCTGATTGAACTGGGCTACAGCCAGCCAGCTGACCTGGCACAGATTCGTACCACTTTGGCAGAACAGAACCTGGGCGATGCCTCGGTACAACAGTTTGGCACGCCACAGGACGTGCTGATCCGGCTGGCTGGTGGCCATGAAGGCAATACCGCCACCCTCAGCAATCAGGTCTATACGGCCTTAACCGCAACAGCCACAGACCCGATCACCCTGCGTCGGGTTGAATTTGTCGGCCCGCAGGTCGGAGATGAGCTGACCGAAGATGGCGCCCTGGCCGTCCTGGTTGCACTGATCGCAATCATGATCTACGTCGCACTGCGTTTTGAATGGCGCTTTGCACTGGGCTCGGTGCTAGCCTTAACCCATGATGTGCTGATTACCCTGGGTCTATTTGCATTACTGGGACTTGAGTTTGATTTGCCGGTCTTAGCGGCAGTCCTGGCAGTGATCGGCTACTCACTGAATGATACAATCGTAGTCTTTGATCGAGTACGCGAAAACTTCCGCAAACTGCGCAAAGGCACCCCGCTGGAGATCATCAATCTGTCGCTGAACCATACCCTCAGCCGCACCCTGATGACCTCTCTGACCACCCTGCTGGTACTGCTGGCACTGTTCTTCCTCGGCGGTGAAATTATCCACGGCTTTGCGTTTGCACTGCTGATCGGTGTCCTGATCGGTACCTATTCCTC
>JAHDBG010000106.1 GCA_020630515.1 Gammaproteobacteria bacterium | reverse complement strand
ACCGAATTTCGTATAGAACGCATGCCAGCAAGTACACCGGAACAAACCGAAACCAGCCGTATCTGGCTGCACGGTCAGCGCACCGATATCATCATAGACGGTGCCTGGCTGGAAGCCTGTCTGCGTGTTGGTGATCGCTACCTGGCCTTTCTGACCCATGACTGCCCGTTTGAAGAAAGCCTGAGTATCCATCTGCTGGATCAGACACTCAAGCCGTTAGACGGTATTGGCATGGGTTTAATATACACCACCGGAGATTTCCGCAACCTGACACCAGAGACCCCTGACCGACTCCATTTTGACTTCTATGACGACAACCCCTGGTACCTGCAGATCCGCGAACAGCCCGAATGGCGCCTGCCCGGCACCGATCCCATAGGTAGCCGCCGCATCCGGCACGGACGCTGCTATCGCTACCTGGTCATACAACACAAACCGTCACGTGGCCTGATCCCCAACACCCGTGCCCGCTACCACAAACTCCGCCAATACTGGCACAAGATGCGCCGCCACTCAGGTCACAACAAGTCATCTGTCACATGACCAAACACGTCGGCAAGACCAACCTTATTCTGACAAGTATAGCTACTGGTAGCCTGCTCAGCCTGATACTGGGTTCCTGTCTGCTTTTTTATACACCCGAGTCATTTGACAAACGTGCCTGGGATCTCTGGGTCCACTGGTTTGCGCCACTGGATTTATTACAGGATGCACCAGCACTCAGCCCGATCACTGAGCCACGATACCGCCACTCTCCGCATGACGGAGAAAGACGCGCTCTGGTGAGCATGCAATATCAGACTCAGGTATCAGCGCATACCATCCTGAATCAGTATACCCGGTACTTCACACACCTGGGCTGTGATCTGAAACCAACCGCAGAAGCGACCTTCTACTGGGACACAGATACCAGACTGGCAGGCGATTGCCCGGACGCTCGCTACCTGCAGATTGCGCTGGAACAGCAACCAACCGGAATACAGGTGAGATTACACCTGAATCCGGCAGATTAAAAACGAGGTCAAATCATGTCTGAGCTATCTGCCGCAGATTATCGCAACAAAACACGTGCTATCATAGATAATGGGATTTATGACCCTGACCAGATATTTCAGGAATTAGTCTGTTATTATCTGATGAATGACCCGAAAACTGACTGGTTCTACGATACCCAGGATGATATGGAAGAATTATTTGTCGGTATGTCCGCTATTCTGGGAACTAATTTCAGAGGCCAACCCCATAGCTCCAAACACGAGACAGAAGACGCAAAACGCTTTCGCAAAGTACGCAACTGGGTAGAAAATGTACACTATGATCAGGAAGGGCTGCTGGCCAGGAACAGTCCTGCTCAACAGACAAATCCAGGCCGTAAATTTGACGAACAGATGGATAAAGTGATGCATATGATCAGAGCCGCAGCCATCTCTGCTTACGCTGGTGAAACTGTTGCAGATGTCGGAAGCTGGGGCAATGAAGTTTTTGATGGTATGGTTAAACGCCCGGGACAACTTATCGGTAGAAGACTTGGGTTATATTCCGGCGTCATCGGTAGTGGCTATGATCAACGCGATCTGCAATGGGGATTGTATGGCTCCGAACTACAGAACCACTTTGATTTATTCAGCGACGAAAAGGCCCGCAGACTGGCAAAAAAATTTGCGAACGGCACCTTTGTGTTAAGTCGCTGGCAGGACTGGTACAACGCCAGCAGCAGAACCCTGTATGACTAAACTCCTGAAGACCGGTTACCGTATCTACCAGACCCTGGCGGTCATCCTGCTGACCGGAGCCCTGCTGCTCAGCCTGATCAGCTTGGGCTTCGACACCAGCACAGAAGACCCGCAGGGCACTGCCGTCATTAGCCACATAGCACCCGACACTGGTCTGATCCATCTGAGTGGCATCCGAGGCCGGGACAAACTGCGCATCACAGATCAGCTCGCCGGGACCGACTGGGTACCACATACCCGGCCCGGCGACCCCTGTGCCGCAGACATACAACAACTCTTCCGGCAGATACGCAAAGCACCCGTTGCCTTTCGCTTTGGCACAGAGCCCGGACTGTATCTGTATACAGAAACCGGGCCACCACACGCCCGTACCGGCCTGCTGAACCAGGATTTACAGGCCATAATCAACCGACACCACCCGCCAACCGATCCACCCCGGAGTCCGCCATGAGCAGCACTGCCAACCACCGTGTCACCTGCACCCTGGAGGGTGCCGAACTGATGGTCGTCACCTGCAAGGTGCATGAGGCCCTGTCGCAGCCGT
>JAHDBG010000036.1 GCA_020630515.1 Gammaproteobacteria bacterium | reverse complement strand
GGTCAGATAAGCTGCATTCAGGCAGTGGTTCTGGCGCGCCTGTCTCTGCCAGGTGCCCGACCACCGGCTTGTGCCGGACTCGGTCGCAGCTGGCGTCCGCACACCCAGGTATGTTGCAATGCCTGCAGCGCAGCGGCAGGCAGCTGGTCCGGCAGGTCAACCAGGCTGTGGTCGGCCTGCAATGCGATGTGGCCGATCTGGCGTGCGCTGATCCGGGCTTCGTTCGCGATTGCGCCGACGATGTTGCCCGGCTTCACGCCATGGTTGCGTCCGACTTCTATGCGATAGGTGCGCATCCCGGTATCGCGGCGTGGGCGACGACGTTCGGTTCTGTCGGTTCTGTCTGTCTCACGTCGAGGTGGTTTTTTTGCCTCCGGTGGCAATAATAACGCTTGTTCGCCGAGTGCTATCTGTGCCAGTGCGCTGGCGATCTGTAAGGCTTCATGTTCCGGGTGTTCGGTCCGGTAGTCCTGTAACAGGTTGTACATGAAGTCCAGGTTGTCTGCAGCTAATGTGTCGCTGATCCGTTGTTTGAAGTCGGCGATCCGTTTCTGATTTACGGCCTCGGTGGTCGGCAGGCTGAGCGGTGCGATTTTCTGCCGGGTGGCGCGTTCGATGGTGGCCAGCATCCGGCGTTCACGCGGTGCGACGAACAGGATCGCCTCGCCACTGCGCCCGGCGCGCCCGGTGCGTCCGATGCGGTGGATATAGGCCTCGGTATCGTACGGGATGTCGTAGTTGATCACGTGGCTGATGCGTTCGACATCCAGCCCTCGCGCGGCGACGTCGGTTGCGACTAGGATATCCAGTTTGCCCTGTTTCAGTTGTTCGATGCGCTGTTCGCGTTGTTTCTGCACAATATCGCCGTTCAGTGCGGCTGCGGCGTGGCCACGCGCCTGCAGCCGCTCGGCCAGCTCCAGGGTCGCGGTCTTGGTGCGCACAAACAGGATGATTGCGTCGAATGTCTCGACTTCCAGGATGCGCGTCAGCGCATCCAGTTTGTGCAGGCCGCTGACCAGCCAGTAACGTTGCCGGATTGTTTCGGCGGTCGCGACGCGTGTTTTGATCGCGATGGTGGCCGGATCGCGCAGGTAGCGCTGTGAGATGCGTTGGATTTCGTGCGGCATGGTTGCTGAAAATAGTGCAACCTGGCGTTCTGCCGGGGTTTGTTCCAGGATCCATTCGACGTCGTTGATAAAGCCCATCCGCAACATTTCGTCTGCTTCGTCCAGTACCAGCGTGGTCAGCTCATCCAGTTTCAGTGTGCCGCGCCGCATATGGTCCATCACCCGCCCGGGTGTGCCGACCACTACCTGCACACCGCGCCGCAATTGACGGATTTGTCCGCTATAATCCTGTCCACCATAGATCGGCAGGACGTGAAACCCGGGCAGTTGTTGTGCATAGCGCTGAAATGCCTCGGCGACCTGGATCGCCAGCTCTCGGGTTGGCGCGAGTACCAGCACCTGCACTGGCCGGGTGCGTAGTTCCAGGCGTGCCAGGATCGGCAGGGCAAAGGCCGCCGTTTTGCCGGTGCCGGTCGGGGCGTGCCCGAGTAGGTCGCGCCCGGCGAGCAGGGGCGGGATGCTTTGCGCCTGGATCGGTGATGGGGTCTCGTAGCCGACTGATTCCAGGGTCTGGAGCAGGGGTTCGGGCAATTGCAGGTCGCGAAAATGCAGGCGGTCAGGTTCTGATGTCATGCCGGATAGTATGTGTTGAGTGTCTGATAGTTAAATGATGGATAAGACAGTATAACGTCTTGCTGACAGGCCGTTGCAGTTAATTTCTGAGTGATACCTTTGTATGCATAATACCCCGGATATCCTATGTCGCATCATGGCCCGCAAGCGGGTTGAGGTGGCGGAGAACGAGGCCAGACTGCCGCTGGCACAATTGCAGGCGCAGCTCGCGGATCAGCCGGATGAACGGCGTGGCTTTGCCCGGGCACTGGAGGCCCGCTATACTCAGAATGTTCCCGGTGTGATTGCCGAAATCAAGCGGGCATCACCTTCCAGAGGGATATTGCGGGAACATTTTGTTCCGGCGCAGATTGCGGCAGATTATGCTGCGCATGGTGCAGTCTGTCTGTCGGTGTTGACTGATCGTGATTTTTTTCAGGGTGACCCGGTGTATCTGCAACAGGCGCGGGCAGCCTGTACGCTCCCGGTGCTGCGCAAGGACTTTATCATCTCACCGTATCAGGTGATCGAATCGCGGGTACTGGGAGCGGACTGTATCCTGCTGATCGCGGCTTGTCTGGATGATGCAGCACTGTCGGAGCTGAGTGCACTCGCGCATCAGCTGGGCCTGGATGTGTTGCTGGAAGTGCACGATGCGGCTGAGTTGCAGCGTGCGCTGGCAATACCGGGCTGCATACTCGGCATCAATAACCGCAATCTGCGCACCTTTGTCACCGATCTGAACACGACTCTGGATCTGTTACCGCTGCTGCCGGACGGGCGTTGGGTAGTGACCGAAAGTGGCATTCATTCTGCAGCGGATGTGCAGCGGATGCAGGCACAGGGTGTGAATACGTTTTTAATCGGCGAGACCTGTATGCGGGCGGAGCAGCCCGGTCAGGCGTTACAGGAGTTAATCGGATGAAGGCCAGCGTGAAGTGGGTTGAAGATATGCTGATGGTGGGTGAGTCCGGCAGCGGTCATGCGGTTGTGCTGGACGGGCCGCCGGAACAGGGCGGGCGTAATCTGGGGATTCGTCCGATGGAACTGTTGCTGATCGGCATGGGTGCGTGCAGTGAGGTGGATGTGATTCACATTCTGCAGCGTGGTCGGCAGCAGGTAACTGGCTGTAAGGTGGAATTGAGTGCTGAACGTGCAGAGTCTGAACCGAAGGTATTTACCCGCATTCATGCACACTTCTGTCTGAGTGGCGCAGACCTGGATGAGCGTAAGGTTGCACGAGCAGTCAGCCTGAGCGCGGAAAAATATTGTTCTGCTGCGATCATGCTGGGGGCAACCGCGACCATCACACATGATTTTGAAATTGTGTAGACTCCGCCACCATGTTCAGCGGTGCTGTAAGGCCTGCCGGATATACGTGGCCAGCTGTGCTGCGTCTTCCGGTTGATGTACCAGCCGATGCACTCCCCCGGCACGGCTGAGCACATAGATCACGGAGGAATGATCCAGATCATAGGCTGCCGCATGCTGGCCCGGAACCTTCTGGTGTGCGATAAAAAATGTACTGGCAACCTGGTTCACTTGTTCGGTGGTGCCGGTCAGGCTGGTGATCTGCGGATGAAAGCCTCGGGCATACGCCGCGAGTTTTTGCGGTGTATCCCGTTCCGGATCCAGGCTGATAAAAAAGGGCTGGACTTCTGCCTGCTGGGCTGCTGGCAGATGGTTCAGAGCGCGGGCGATTTTGCTGAGTGCGGCGATGCACACATCCGGGCAGTGCGTGTAGCCGAAATAGAGCAGGGCAACCTGACCCCGGGAATCGCTCAGCCTGACCGGGTTGCCACCGGCATCCGACAGAACAAAATCACGTACCAGTTCCGGGTATTGCGCCGGTACCGGGGTGTCACTGAAGCGGATGCCGAGCCAGATTCCGACCAGCACACAACCGATGATGATACCGGTGAATAAGCCTTTTTTGCCCACGATAATATTCCTCTCGACAGAAAGATTGGTCGCTTGACGGACTTTGCGCACCGCATTCTACTCTGGTTTGCAGCACATGGCCGGAAAGACCTGCCCTGGCAGCAGAACCCGACCTCGTACCGGGTGTGGGTATCAGAGATCATGCTGCAGCAAACCCGGGTGACGACGGTCATTCCGTATTTTGTGCGCTTTATGCAGCGTTTTCCGGATGTGCAGGCCCTGGCCGCCGCAGCGCCGGATGAGGTGCTGCAATACTGGTCAGGACTCGGGTATTATGCGCGGGCGCGTAATCTGCATCGTGCGGCACAACAGGTGGTGGCGGAATGTGCGGGGCAGTTTCCGACCACATCAGCTGCCATGCAGGCATTGCCTGGTATCGGTCGTTCCACTGCCGGTGCGATATTGTCGCTGGCACAGGGCCAGAGTCAGCCGATACTGGATGGCAACGTGAAGCGGGTACTCGCCCGGCACCATGCAGTGGCGGGCTGGCCTGGTCAGGCATCGGTACTGAAGACACTGTGGGCACTGGCAGAACAGCATACCCCGGCCACGCACACAGCGGATTACAACCAGGCGATGATGGATCTGGGTGCAACTGTGTGTGCCCGGCACCACCCGGCCTGTGCCACCTGTCCGGTAGCCGCCACCTGTGCAGCCTATGCACAACATAACTGGCAGGCGTATCCGGGCAAAAAGCCGCGCCAGGCGATTCCGTTACGCACAACACAATTCCTGATTATCCGCGATCCGGCAGGCTGTGTCCTGCTCGAAAAAAGACCATCGCACGGTATCTGGGGCGGACTCTGGAGTCTGCCGGAACTGCCGACAGACCAGGAACCTTTGACATGGTGTCAGCAGCAATGGTCAGTTGTGGCCAACTGGCGGCGCGATCTGCCAGTGCGGCGCCACCAGTTTACTCACTTTCATCTGGACATGCTGCCGCGTGAATATGAGCTGGCACAAACACCGCTGCAGGTGCAGGAAGCCGATGTGCAGATCTGGTACCATCCGCAGCGCGGTATCACACCAGGTGTGCCGGCACCGGTGAATCGGTTATTAGATGAATTATTCATTCAGGAACAAGCCACATGAGTCGACTCGTACAGTGTATTAAGCTGGGGTATGAAGCTGAAGGGCTAGATCGTGCACCCTATCCCGGTGAGCTGGGGCAGCGCATCTTTGCACAGGTATCGAAGATTGCCTGGCAGGACTGGTTACGCCATCAGACTATGCTGATCAATGAGTACCGGTTGAGCCCGATAGAGCCGAAGGCGCGCCGGTTTTTAGAAGAACAGATGGAAAAATTCTTTTTTACGGATGGGCCTGTGGAAATGCCGGGCGGCTTTCAGCCGCAATAGACATTTGGTTTATATTTAACCTGTATTCAACACACAGGAGCATTGTATGAAGCGTCTGTTGTCTGTGATCACACTATGCACAGTTGCTGCTGTGCCAGCGGCCTGGGCTGAATCGACGGGTCGTATTTCGGGAAACGAATTTAACCCGGCGATCAGCCTGATCTTAGACGGGCGATATGTTGACAAGGAGGCCGGGGACCTGGTGTTGCCTGGTTTTCAACTGGGCGGCGAGGTCGGGTTGCCCGAACGGGGTTTTACCACGGGACACAATGAACTGGCCTTGTCGGCGAACATTGATGATACTTTCTATGGCGCACTGCATGCGGCCATCGCACAGCATGATGGCGAGACGAAGCTGGAACTGGAAGAAGTGTTTGTGGAAACGCTCGGACTGGGACAGGGTGTGACGATCAAGGGTGGGCGTTTTTTTTCCGGTATCGGTTATCTGAATGCGATCCATGCGCATGCGCATGATTTTGCAGATCGCCCACTTGTGTACGACGCACTGTTCGGTGGACGTCTGGCGGATACTGGTGTGCAGGTGCGCTGGATAGCGCCGACTGAGCACTATCTGAATCTGGGTGCTGAGATTACTTCCGGTTCGGTCTACCCCAGTGGACAGAATAGCAGCAGTAACAAGGGCCTGGGGGTATTTGTCAAGACCGGTGGTGACTGGGGTGTCAGTTCCAGCTGGCAGTTGGGTGCGAGTTATTATCGGTCAAAATTTAATGAGCGCAAAACTGATGCACATGTGCACAGTGATGTCAGTGATGTCAGTAACAGACTAGATCAGGGTAAAGTGGATATCGCCGGACTGGACTTTGTGTATAAATGGGCACCAAACGGCAATTCGCGTGAGACAAACCTGAAGCTGCAGGCAGAATATTTTGTGCGCAACGAACAGGGTAAGGCTAAGATAATAGTTAGCCATCCATTGTTCGGTTGCTGCGTCGAGGCGGCAGCAGCGGATTATGATGGGAAACAGGCCGGTTTTTATGCCCAGGCGGTGTATCAGTTCCGGCCTGGCTGGCGGTTTGGTGTGCGTTATGACCGGTTACGTGCTGAGAATAAGATTACCAACTTCTTCAGTGGCAGAGGGGTTGATCTGGACAGATTTCTGCAAGATTCCGGGCTGGGCACCGAAGGCGATCCGAACCAGACCAGCCTGATGCTGGATTATGCTCCGAGTCATTTCAGTCGCATCCGGCTGCAATACAGTCATCTGGACAATGGTCATGAGAAAAAGTACGACACAATGATGCTGCAATATGTAATGAGCCTCGGCTCACATGGTGCGCATACCTTCTGAGTGTATTTCTTACATGGGATCACCGGGTATGGATTACATTCTATTCAGAGGTGCCCATGTGTTCGCCAGATCATAAACCGGTTCTGAGGATTTCCCGACTTCAGTTACGGAGAGCAATATGACGCCGTATGGTTTACAAGGAACGGTGGCTTTATTGTTGTTGTTGGCCTTGCCGGCATGCATGGGCAGAGGTGCGCATTCTGGCTTGTGAGCCGGAATGGCAGGCATTGGCCGAGGTATTGGGTGGCGCACAGGTGCGGGCTGAATCAGCAACCACGGCCTTGCAGGATCCGCATTATATTGAGGCCAGGCCGTCTCTGATTGCGAAGGCGCGGCGGGCAGACATGGTGTTTTGTACTGGAGCTGAGCTGGAGGTTGGCTGGCTGCCGTTATTGTTGCGTCTGTCAGGCAATCGCCGCATTCAGATGGGGCAGCCGGGTTATTTTATGGCAGCAGAACAGGTGGAACGGGTTGAGGTGCCGACGCAGCTGGATCGCAGTCAGGGTGATGTGCATGCTTCTGGTAATCCGCATGTCCATCTGGATCCGCATCGGTTGTTGCTGATCGCGCAGGCGTTCAGTACACGCCTAGTGCAGGTTGATCCGGCGCAGACAGCGTATTATCAGGCACGTCTGGCAGATTTCAGTTAGCGTTGGCAGGCTGCGATTCAGACCTGGGAGCAGCAGGCTGTGCCGCTGCGACACACTAAGGCGATTGTGTATCACAAGAGCTGGCGTTATCTGCTGAACTGGCTAGGCGTTGAGATTGTCGGGAATCTGGAGCCGAAGCCGGGTATTCCGCCGACCAGTGCGCACCTGGCGCGTTTGTTGCGCATCAGTCGTCAGGACAAGCCGGACTTCATTCTGGTAGCCGCCTATCAGGATAGTAAGGGCGCGCGCTGGCTGGCGCAGAAATTCGGGGTGCCGGTGGTAGTTCTGCCCTTTACGGTGGGTGGGAATGCACAGGCTGGTGATTTATTTGCGCTGTATGCGCAGACGATAGCCCTGCTGCAACAAGCGCGCTGATGGACAATCTGCTGCTGCAATGGGAGATCCTGTGGCCTGCGTTGCTCGCGGGTCTGCTGGTGTTAGCGACTCATGTCCCGCTGGGCCAGGCGGTGTTGCAGCGTGGCATTATCTTTCTGGATCTGGCGATTGCGCAGATCGCCGCCTTTGGTCTGGTGATTGCGACTACTCTGGGGATTGGTGAACACTCAGCGCATACCGCATGGCTGCATCATGGCATTGCGGTGACTGCAGCGGTGTCCGGTGCGATGTTGCTGTATCAGTTACGCCGTTTCAGCGCCGGGACTCAGGAGGCACTGATCGGCATCTTGTTTATTCTGGCTGCTACCGGCAGTATTCTGTTACTGGCGCAGGATCCGCACGGCGGTGAACGGCTGAAGGATATGCTGGTCGGCCAGATCTTGTGGGTGCAGGTACAGGATTTGTTCGGCATTGCCCTCCTGTATGCTGCAATTGCCTGGTGTCTGGCCGGTGTTGCGCTGGTCTGGTTTGTCGGCTGTTTCGGTGAGCCGTTACCGGATGAGAAGTGATTAAGGTGTGTCTGATGTGGGTTGCAGCATCGGTTGTAGGAAGCGTCCGGTATGTGAAGCAGGTTCCTGAGCGATCGCTGCCGGTGTGCCGCTGGCAATGATCCGACCGCCACCGGAGCCACCTTCCGGACCCAGATCAATAATCCAGTCAGCAGTCTTGATCACATCCAGGTTGTGCTCGATGACTACCAGCGTATTGCCATTGTCGCGTAGTTGGTGCAGTACGCTAAGTAGTTGTTGCACGTCGGCAAAATGCAGTCCGGTGGTCGGTTCGTCCAGGATATACAGGGTTTTGCCGGTATCGCGTTTGGATAGTTCACGCGATAGCTTGACCCGCTGTGCCTCGCCGCCGGAGAGGGTGGTTGCATTCTGCCCCAGTGTGATATAACTGAGACCCACGTCTATCAGGGTCTGTAGTTTGCGTTTCAGCACCGGCACTGCAGCAAAAAAATCCAGGGCCTGTTCGACTGTCAGGCTCAACACTTCGTGGATGTGTTTGCCTTTGTAACGGATTTCCAGTGTTTCGCGGTTGTAGCGCTGTCCCTGACACAGGTCGCACTGGACGTAGACGTCTGGCAGAAAGTGCATTTCGACCCGGATCATGCCGTCGCCACGACACGCTTCGCAGCGCCCTCCCTTTACATTGAAGCTGAAGCGCCCCGGCGTATAGCCACGGGCACGGGCCTCCGGTACGTTGGCGAACAGATCGCGGATCGGTGTGAACAACCCGGTATAGGTTGCAGGGTTCGATCTTGGGGTACGGCCAATCGGGGATTGGTCGATGTCAATGACCTTATCCAGATGTTCCAGTCCACGAATGTGGTGGTAGGGCGCGACATTCTGGTTTGCCTTGTTCAGGGTGTTCGCTGCCAGCGGATACAGGGTATTGTTGATCAGGGTGGATTTGCCCGAGCCGGATACGCCGGTGACACAGGTCAGCAGGCCGAGCGGCAGGATCAGATCGACCTGTTGCAGGTTGTTGCCACTCGCGCCCTGCAGGTATAGCTGGTGTTCCGGATCGCAGGGTGTGCGGGTAGCAGGTACTGCGATCTGTTGTTGTCCGCTCAGGTATTGTCCGGTGATCGAATCGGCGACCTGCATCACTTGTTCAGCATTGCCCTGAGCCACGATGCGTCCGCCATGTACACCGGCTCCCGGGCCGATATCAATGATATGATCAGCCTGGCGGATCGCTTCTTCGTCATGTTCCACCACGATCACGGTATTGCCCAGATCGCGCAGGTTATGCAGGGTCTTCAGCAGCCGGGCATTATCACGCTGGTGCAGCCCGATAGACGGTTCGTCCAGCACATACATCACGCCGACCAGGCCGGCACCGATCTGGCTGGCGAGCCGGATGCGTTGTGCCTCGCCGCCGGAGAGGGTATCCGCACTGCGTTCCAGCGACAGGTAATTCAGGCCAACATCGACCAGAAAGTGCAGTCGTTCACGGATTTCTTTGACGATCTTCGCCGCAATCTCGCCCTTCTGGCCGGGTAGTGCGAGCTGGTCGAAAAAGGCGAGGGTGTCTTCTATGGAGCGAGCGGTCAGTGCAGGCAGGTTGTGTTCTGCCACGAATACATGCCGTGCAGTCGGGTTCAGACGGGTACCCTGGCAGGCCGGGCAGGGCTGGTTGGACAGATAACGCGCCAGATCATCGCGTACCAGGTTGGAGTCGGTTTCGCGATAGCGACGGCGCAGATTGTTCAGGATGCCTTCAAAGGGTCGTTGTTTGCGCTGAGTTGTGCCGCGTTCGGTCACGTGGTTGAAGCTGATCTCTTCGTCGCCACTACCGTTCAGGATCCAGTCCTGTTCTTCGGATGATAGATCCACCCAGGGCGTGTTCAGGTCGAAGCCATAATGGGTGGCGACTGCACTGAGCAATTGATAATAATAACTGCTGCGTTTGTCCCAGCCCCTGATCGCACCCTGCGCCAGAGACAGGGTTATGTCTGTGATGACCTTCTTCGGGTCAAAAAAATGTTCCTGGCCCAGCCCGTCGCAGGTAGCGCAGGCTCCCAGTGGATTATTGAAAGAAAACAGACGCGGTTCCAGTGCTTCAATACTGTAGCCACATTCGGTGCACGCAAAATTGGCGGAAAAGACCAGTTCTTCCTGGCTGTTATCCATCCAGGCGATGCGTACTACGCCGCTTGCCAGGTGCAGGGCCGTTTCAAACGATTCTGTCAGGCGTAAACGCAGGTCATCACGTACCTTGAACCGATCGACGACGACCTCAATCGTATGCTTTTTGCGCAGGGCGAGGGTTGGTGGCTGATCCAGCTCACAGATCTCGCCATCAATCCGGGCGCGGATATAGCCTTGAGCATATAACTCAGCCAGCAGCTTCTGATATTCGCCCTTGCGTTCACTGACCACCGGTGCAAGCAGCATCAGGCGGCAGCCAGGTGGCAGGGCCAGCACCTGATCAACCATCTGGCTGACGGTCTGTGCCTCCAGGGTACCGCCATGCTGCGGGCAGCTAGGTGTGCCGACCCGGGCAAACAGCAGGCGCAGATAGTCGTAGATCTCGGTGATGGTGCCGACGGTGGAGCGTGGGTTATGGCTGGTGGTCTTCTGTTCGATAGAGATGGCGGGTGACAGGCCTTCGATATGATCGACTTCCGGCTTGTCCATCACAGACAGAAACTGGCGGGCATACGCCGACAGCGATTCGACATAGCGGCGCTGGCCTTCGGCATATAGCGTGTCAAACGCGAGTGATGATTTGCCGGAACCGGACAGGCCGGTGATCACGATCAGTCGGTCACGCGGCAGTTCCAGGGTGATGTTACGCAGGTTGTGGGTGCGCGCTCCACGAATCAGAATCGTATTCATCAGGTTGTTGCCGGGGTCTCCAGTTGTGCGACCCGGATCAGTCCCTGTAAGACCAGATCGTCCAGGCAGGTGGCGGGAATCTGCAGATAGGGCAGCAGGCTCCTGCCATCGCCGCCGCTCAGACACAAAGATGTGTTTGCCGGCAGGGTCTGCATCATCTGGTGGATCAGACTGGCGATCGCCTGCTGGCCACCTTGTTCAATCGCGCAACCTGTGTCCTGTGCCAGATGCGGCTCCTGGCGCGTCGAGATGGTATCGGTAATCCCGGTCTGTTGTTGCAGGGCGGCACGCATCAGGGACAGGCCGGGCAGGATATAGCCACCCTGATGGGTGCCGCTGGCATCCACTACATCCAGTGTGACTGCAGTACCATAGTCAACCACCACAAAGGGTGGATTGATCTGCTGGCGACATGCGAGCATCGCCAGCCAGCGATCGATACCCAGCTGATCGCGGGCATAGCAGGTTGGCAGATATTTTCCGTGTGCTGCCAGGCTGACCCGATGCACCGGTACCTGCCAGGTCTTCTGCAACAGGGCTGCGTGTGCATTCTGGTGGTGTGCCGGGCTGACATCTGAGATCCAGATCGCATCCGGTGTGTGTGGTACAGAGGTCAGCAGGGATGCCAGTGTGGTTGCCTGCAGGCGCTGGTGTTGTCCGTCAATATTCCGGATTGCCTTGATACAGCTGTTGCCGATATCAATAAACATGGTTTGTATCAGGTGCGCAGTTTCGGGTCGTTTTGTACCGGAACTAATCCAGTGACTCTACCCGTAACCGCACGCCTTCGTCTGCGATGTCTGGCAGGCTGGTAATCCTGGCCAGTGCAGCATTCATCTGTTGTTCCTGCACCGGGTGTGTCAGCATCACCAGAGGTACCTGATATGACCCCGATTCTGGTTGCTGCTGCAACATCGCTGCAATACTGATACCAGCCTCTGCCAGGATAGTTGTGACGGCTGCCAGCACCCCTGGCTTGTTTTGTGCCGTCAGCCGCAGATAATAGGCGGTTGTCACTTCTGTCATCGGTAATAGGGGGGTTGCAGCCAGTTCACCGGGCTGGAATGCCAGATGTGGCACCCGGTTGTGTGGATCTGTCGTCAGGGTGCGCGCGACTTCGATAATATCGGCTACCACTGACGAGGCGGTCGGTAACGCACCAGCTCCCGGTCCATAAAGCAGCGTCTGCCCGACCATATCACCCTGGATCAGCACGGCGTTCATTACGCCATCCACACTGGCCAGCAGACACTTCGCCGGGATCAGTGTCGGATGTACCCGCAGTTCTATCCCCTGCTCTGTCTTACGTGTGAATGCCAGTTGTTTGATGCGATAACCCAGTCGAGCCGCGTTCTCCACATCCTGTGGCTGTATCTGTCCGATTCCTTCGGTGTAACAGGCAGAAAACTGTAGTGGTATACCAAATGCCAGTGCTGCCAGAATGGTCAGCTTATGCGCAGCATCCACACCTTCCACATCGAACGTCGGATCAGCTTCGGCATAACCCAACGTCTGCGCCTCTTGCAGCACGTCAGTGAAATCGCGTCCCTGATCCCGCATTTCAGTCAGAATAAAGTTGCTGGTACCGTTGATGATGCCGGCTATCCATTCAATATGATTTGCTGCCAGCCCTTCGCGTACCGCCTTGATGATCGGAATACCGCCGGCTACCGCTGCCTCAAATGCGACAGTCACACCATATTGCTGCGCTGCGGCAAAGATCTCGTTGCCATGCAGGGCGATCAATGCCTTGTTCGCGGTCACCACATGCTTGCCCTGCGCAATTGCCTGTAATACCAGCTCACGTGCCGGGGTACAGCCGCCGATCAGCTCAACTACGATATCCACCTCCGGCTGTGCGACCAGCTGGAACGGATCATCCATCATCGCAACCCGGGCCAGTGCCTCCGGTGCCATCCGCAGACTCCGGCTGGATGCATGACTGACTACTATCTCACGTCCGGCACGACGTGCAATTTCCACTGCATTTCGCTGCAGTACTGCCAGGGTGCCACCACCAACGGTGCCTAAGCCCAATAGTCCGATATGAATGGGTCGCATCTGTTTGTCCTCTGTCGTTGTTCACATCACGGATTAGTGTTGAAACAAGTCCCAGTCTGGTGGCGGGGTAAACTGAAACTGTTTGCCATCCAGCGGGATATTGCGCTGTATATCGTAAAAACGCAGCTGTGTTGTCTGATCCAGTTGATCCACCCAGGCCAGGTGGTATAACACATTGTCGCGCAGGGCCAGTGTCACCTGTTTAATATCGTGTTCCGGTGCTGTAGGGTGCAAGGCCAGCCATAACATCCCGTTCTGTTCGCCCAGTTCAACCGCTGTAAAATGTGTTTCCAGTGCTTCCATGCCGAGTAAAATAGCTGCCGGTGTCCCTTTCAGGGCCAGTCGCTGATAATATTGGGTGATCTGTTCCAGATCATCTTCCACCAGCCAGATATCACGTCCATCGGCAATCACCTGCCGGACCTCGGGTGTCTGGTAATCCCAGTGAAACCGGGCTGGACGCTGCAGGCGGAATATCCCGGTGGCTATCGCCGGTGTTGTGGGCTGGCCCGCCGGATAGACCCGTTGCTCAAAGCGTGCCTCAAGTGTTTCAAGCCCGGCTAAAAAATGATCTAATGCTACCTGCGCACTGCTCGCTGCCAGCACAGAATGGCTGAGCATCAGGCATGCGCAGGCTATATTAACAAACCTTTTCAATATTTTTATCCCTTTGATCAGCTTAATCTTTCATGTGATCCTGTGCTTGATGTGGCAGGCCGCATCAGCGGCTGCCGAACTGCAGGGTATACAGATTCAGACCGGACCAGATACCACCGAATTGATTTTAGAGCTTGACCGGTCGCCTGAATACACTTATTTCCAACTGGATAATCCGCACCGGCTGGTATTTGATCTGGTCGATACCCAGGTGCCGGAACAGTTCCGGCTGGTGCAAGGTGCAACTGCTCTGGTGCGCAGTGTACGCTATGCGCGCCGGACTGAAGGCGTATTGCGGGTGGTGTTTGATCTGAAGACGGTACCTTATCCGGAAGTATTGAGCACGGATGCCGCGCAAGCACACCAGTTGATTATCCGTTTGCACAAAAATAAAGACCTGTTACAAAAGGTTGGTAAGACCACCCCTGCTCCACCTGAGCCTCATACCTGGGTTGTTGCGCTGGATCCCGGACATGGCGGACAGGATCCGGGTGCCCTGGGTAAGGTATACGGTACGCAGGAAAAACGGCTTACCCTGCAGATTGCCCGTCGGTTGCAACAAGCGCTGGCAGCACGCGATGACATCAGGGTGATACTGACCCGCCGGACGGATACGTATGTGCGTCTGCGGCACAGAATGGCTCTGGCGCGCCAGCAGCAGGCTGATCTGTTTGTCTCCATTCACGCGGATGCATTTCGCGATCACCGGGTGCAGGGTGCTTCGGTATTTGTATTGTCTGACAAGGGGGCCTCCAGCGAGGCCGCTCGTTGGTTAGCAGAGAAAGAAAATCAGGCTGATTTAATTGGCGGGATCAGTCTCGAAGATAAAGAAGATATGCTGGCCTCGGTTCTGCTGGATATGTCGCAGAGTGTGGCCCGCAGCAACAGTCTGTCCGTCGCAGGACATGTCTTCCGGGCCCTGCAGACGGTGGGGAAGGTGCATGGTCAGCGTGTGCAGCAGGCAGCGTTTCTTGTGCTGAAGGCACCGGATATCCCGTCATTGTTGATTGAGACCGGCTTTATCTCAAACCCGGCTGAAGAACGTCGCCTGCGTGATCCCGGTTATCAGACCAGATTGGCACATGCGATTGCGCAGGGTATCTTCAGCTACTTTGATAACAGATAATCACCTGGCATCAGCGGATAGTACTTTTTCTCTTATCTCACGTCGTTCTTGTGCATCAATGCTGAGCGTTGCAATGGGCCTTGCTTCCAGACGCTGCAGCCCGATGATGTCTCCGGTATCTTCGCAATAACCGTAGCTACCGTCATCGATGCGGGAGAGTGCTGCGTCTATTTTGTATAGCAGTTTACGGTAACGATCACGGGTGCGTAATTCCAGGCTGTGGTCGCTTTCGCGGCTGGCACGATCCGCTTCATCTCCGACCTCCTGATAAATCCGATCACGCAGATTATCCAGGGTTTCCTGTGATTCCTGCATCAGCTCATCCCGCCAGGCCAGCAGGCGGCGGCGGAAATATTCCAGCTGGTGTGGGTTCATGTAGTCTTCATCAAGACTGGGTTGATAGCCTTCCGGCAATGCGACACTCATCTTCAGCTTACTCCGTGGGACAGGCCCAATAGTCCAGTATCAGGGCCGCGCATATTACCAGACCGAACGGATGATTGTTCAGAAATGCACGAAAATACGC
>JAHDBG010000035.1 GCA_020630515.1 Gammaproteobacteria bacterium | reverse complement strand
TTGGGTTCCATATTTTTTATACCACTTTCATATATTGTAGTTTGAGTGGTAAGTAACAAAATCGTATTCTGAAATTTTTGGAATATATTTATTTTTTCAACTTTTTAGTACCCGGCTTCTTTCTGATGCCGAAAAGCAAGAATGTAAACAGCATCATTGCTTTTTTCAAACCGATACAATGCCATATATCCAGAGTTACCGAATGGAATAATGAGTTCTCGCAACTTTGACAAATCATCAAATGGCCTGCCAATTTCCGGGTTGGATTCCAGAAGTGAAAAATGTTGCTCAATTACCAAAGCGGCTTGGGTCATTGCCAAAGGATTTTTTTCTTTCAGGAACTGACGGCAACGCTCTAATCCAGGCGTGGCGCCTGCAGTGACAATCAATCGTGGCATGGTGGGATTGCAGTTTCTTTTTCAGTCCCCCAGGTATTGAGCCAGCCGCGCACTTCCTGACCAGTCAGATGACGTCCCGTTTCCTGGTAGGCCTGCCATGATGCCACGGCTTCCTGTCTGAAGCGCTCTTTCGCTTCTTCACGCACAACATAATCACGTATTGCTTCTCGCATAATCCAATGTGGTGTGCGGCGCCGGGCACCAGCCAGATGCTGTATTCGGTTTTTTAAATCATCATCAAGCTTCACTGAAGTTGTCATAACAAGGCCCTCTCATTACCTTACAAATTATTGTGCTCACCACACGATAACGGGTCAGCTTTTCATAGATCTGTTTTGTCGCGATGCTGAACAGCTACAATGCAAATTCCTCACTGTCCTGGTCCGCCGCATCAGGTGATTGTTGTAGTTGCTGTGCTGCCTGTGTGGTATCGATGAAATCAGCCAGTTCTGCCAGGGTGCTGTTTTCATACAATGCCCAGAGCGGCAGGTTGACCTGAAAATGTTGCCGTACCAAAGGGATCATCCGGGTGGCGGTTAATGAGTTGCCACCCAGATCGAAAAAGTTAATCTGTGTGCTCACTTCTGACAAGTCAAGCAGCCCGGTCCAGATCACTGCCAGTTGTTGTTCGGTGGGTGTTGCCGGTGCCACAAAGGTAGCCGCAGGATCATGGCTTACATCAGGTTCTGGCAGTGCCTGGTAGTCTACCTTGCCGTTCGCACTTAAGGGTAAGGTGTCTAACATCACATAGTGTGCGGGCACCATATAGGATGGTAATTTTCCGGCCAGGAATTGACTCAGCTGATCCGGCCAGGATTCAGTGGCCGCCGGTTGTGCAGTGTGCAGCCAGTCGGTCATCTGTTCCGGCTGAATGTGCCCGCCGGTCAGGCTATGTAATAACAGGTGGTGTTCGCCCAGGTCCAGTGCCTGTCTGAGTGCGGTCTCCTGCAGTCCGCCAATCGGGCATAGCCCGAGCTGTTGTTCCGGCGCCTGTGTCATCAGTAATTGGCTCATATAGCCGGCCTCTAACAGGCAGAAGTCTCGTGCCAGTTCGCCATACATCGGCTGAATTGCATTCAGGTCGGCGATCAGAAAGATCGCAAAGGCAGCCTGAGCAAAGATCGGCTGGTTTACGCTGGCAAACTGTGGTGGCACCGGGTGCGTCTGTTCGCAAGGGCCCAGTTTGTGGCGGGCAGGCTGATAATAATAATAGCCTGCTGCCAATCCCTGGATACGCTCCGGTTTGATATACAGGTAGGCCTGTACCGGATACAGGTTACCCGCAGACGGATAACGGTATTTAGGCAGTGGCTTCGCCTCCAGTGTCATCTGGCGCAAATTGCTTAATAGGTTGCTGAATGAGGTCAGTGCGATCTCTGTAGCACTGAACTGGCGATAGCTTTGCCGACTGAGCCAGGCCTGACGCAGGGCATCATCGGCAACCGGTAATGGCATCGCAATCAGTGTGTCTTCGTCCCAGGTACGCACGCCTGGCTGGCTCAGTTTAAATGCGGTCCGCTCCAGTGGCTCGCTCAGCACGCTAGCCTGCGGGTGTTCCAGGTATTGATCCGGCACAGCCTCTGCCGTGGCGACACCGGTGATATAGGCGACCAGTTGTTTGTTCGCATCCTGCGCGTCGCCGACGGCGCGCACCACGGCTTCCTGTACTGTGGCATGCTGGCGCAGCGCGGCTTCTATTTCGCCCGGTTCGATCCGGTGTCCGCGAATCTTGACCTGGAAGTCTGCACGTCCGGCAAACTCAATATTGCCATCCGGCAGATAACGTCCCAGGTCACCGGTTTTATACAGACGTTCGCCGGTACGCGGGTGGGTGATGAACTGTGCAGCCGTTCTGGCCTCATCGCGCCAGTAGCCCTGCGCCAGGCCGATGCCGCCGATATACAGGTCGCCGGGTACCCAGACCGGGCGCGGCTGCATCTGTTCATCCAGCACCTGGAAGGTCTGGTTCGCCAGCGGTTTGCCATACGGTATGCTGCGCCAGGCCGGGTCTACCTGTTCTATCGGGTAACAGATCGACCAGATGGCAGCCTCGGTCGCACCGCCGAGGCTGTATATCGCCGCCTGCGGATAGTGTGCCCGGATCCGCTCCGGCAGACTCAGTGGTATCCAGTCGCCACTCATCATCACCTGGCGTAGTGTGCCTGCGGGCGCCTGGACTGGCTGGTAATCCACCAGCATCTGCATCAGCGCCGGTACTGTATTCCAGACAGTGACCTGATGTTGTGTGATCAGGTCACACCAGTGCGCCGGATCGGTGCGGCGTTCCGGTGCTGGTAAGACCACAGCACCGCCGACAGCGAGCGGCCCGAAGATGTCGTAGACTGACAGATCGAAGTTGAGTGCAGATATGCCGAGTACCCGGTCTTCTTTTGTGATTCTGATGCGTTGGTTGATGTCCAGAATCGTATTCACTGCGCCGCGATGATCGGTCACCACACCCTTCGGTTGTCCGGTTGAGCCGGAGGTATAGATCACATACGCGATATCGGTCGGTTGGTTCAGGCTGGTATATTGCGCTATGTCAAACCCATCCGGTGTTTCTGGCAGGGTGTCCACACACAGCCGGGCGATATCATTGTGTGGCCAGTCCAGTGTGTTATCCAGTGCCGATACGGTCAGTAGAGTCTGCACCTCTCCCTGTTCCAGCAGGTAGTGCTGGCGTTCGGTCGGCAGTTCCGGATCAATCGGCAGATAGGCGGCCCCAGCCAGCTGGATTCCCAGCACGGCAACAATTTGTTCCCAGCCCTTTTCCAGCACGATCGCGACCAGAGTATTCGGTCTTGTCTCGCGCTGGCGCAGCCAGTCAGCAATCTGTGCTGCCTGACCGGCCAGCTCTGCGTAAGTCAGGATTCGCTGTGGTGTGATCACCGCCGGCTGATCTGCGCATGGTGCGACTTGTTGTAAAAACAGGGTATGCAATAGTGCTGGTGCGTCTGGCTGCAGCAGAATCTGTTCGGTCGCATTCACGGCATCGCGCTGCTGTTTCTGAGCAGCGGGCAGCCACACTGCAGCAGGATCCTGCCAGCCGGTTTTATCTGCAGCTAAACGGGTCAACAAGGCCTGATTTGCGGCAAACATCGCTTCAATCAGGCCCGGTGGGAATAATTCGGCCACCACATCCCAGTGCAGGTGCAGTTCTCCGGCATCTTCGGATACCACATAGTCCAGCATCACCTGAGGTGTCTGGTTGATCTGATACGCGGTGCTGCCGAAGGCCGGAAAGATAGAGCCTTCCCGGGCCAGTCCCAACACGCTGGTGAATACCACCGGCATGATGGTGCGTCCATGTTTGTGGGAGAGTTCACGTAACACCTGCACACCGCTGAACGCACGGTGGTCCAGATCCTGCCATAACTGACGTTGTATGCGCCGGGCCAGTGTGTCGATCGGCATCCGGTCTGTGCTCTCTGGCTGCCGGGTATCCACTGCCAGCAGGGTCAGGGTGGTAAAGTCGCCGATGATCTGGTCTGCCTGCGGGTGTAACGGCAGACGCTGAAACAGTGTCAGATTCAGGGTAAAGGCCGCTGTACGGCTCCAGGTTGCCAGAATATGGGAAAATGCGGCCAGTAAGACACAGGTCGGGGTGACACCGGCCTGCGCGGCTTGCGCCTTCAGTTGTTCCCATGGTGCGCGGGCTAACCGGAACTGGTGTCGCCTGAAGCGCGTGGTCTGTAAGGCGGCTGGTGTCTGAGTCAGGGGTAACGCTGGTGCCGCTGGCAGGTCATCCAGTCGGGCCAGCCAGTAGTCGCGTGCCTGTGTATACTGATCAGTCTGTGCCAGTTGTTGTTCTGCCAGGAGATAATCCCGGAAGGATAATGTCAGGTCAGGCAAGGCACAGGTCACATCCTGATACAGTTCAAACCATTCTCTGAATACAATCTGCAGACTACCCGCATCCAGTCCAAGCAGATTCAGGCTGATGTGCAGCATGCTGTTGTGGTCAGGGTATACAACGACCCGAACATCAAAATGCGGCCATTGATCTGTCCGGCGATTCTGATGTGACATCTCAGCCCGCCATGCCAGGCGTTGTGCCTCAGCTGCCTCAGCCGTTTCCCGACAATCCAGAGTGGTGATCTGATACTGAGGAACTTCCGGCAATATCTGCTGGTGGCCCTCTGTGGAGATGATCACGCGTAACATTTCGTGTCGTGCCACCAGTGCGTTGAGGGCCTGGGTTAAGCGGGCCACATCCAGTTGTGCGCACGCGACCTCGACATAATAGTGCATGGCAACGCCGCCCAGTTCGAGCGATGTCGTCCCGCCGACCCAATACGCATGCTGTACATCGGTGAGTCCGAAGGGTGCATAACGTTCTGCCGGCAGGATGGTTACTTCCGGTAGTGTCGGGCTGGTGTATTGCGTTCCTTCTGCCGTATCACGTAAGACCCATCGCTTATTTAATACGGTAGCCAGTGCTGCCGTCGAGGTATTCATCAGCTCAGGCATGGGGATGTTCAGCGCCAGATCACGAGCGATCCGGCTCTTCAGATCGATACTCATCAGTGAATCAATCCCTAACTCAGCCCAGGACTGATCTGTATCAATAGCATGCGATCCGGCATAGCCGGAAACCTGTGCCACCTGCTGACTCAGGTATTGTCTGAATTGCAGCACGCGCTCATCCGGTGCAGTCTGTTGCAGGCGGGCCTGCCAGTCCGTTCTGGTGGCTTCTTCTGCGTCAGGAGTCAGGCCTGTTCCGGAGATCAGCGGCGCAGGCAGGGCTTCCCGGTCCAGCTTGCCATTCGGGGTCAGCGGGAATGTGTCCAGAATCACAAAGGCCGCAGGGATCATGTAGGCCGGCAGTGTTTGGGTCAGCCAAGTGCGTATTTCGGGGATCAGCGTCCGGTGCAGTTTGCCTGCTAAGGGGTTGTTGGCATATTGAGGTAATAAGGTTGTATGCTCATCTGCCATATGAGGTATCGACACAGAACCGGTGTCCACTGCCAATGCAATCTGTTCCGGCAGGATCCAGGCATCCATCTGGTGTGGTGTCTGCGACCAGGTGACAATCACCCTGACCGGTAACACATCGGCCAGTGCCCGCAGTGTATCCGGATCCATCTGTGGCGGTTGTTGTGCCAGTTGTGCACGTAATTGCCCGACTGTCTCCAGTGACGGATCAGGTTCCTGCAATATGTCCAGTGTGTGGATGCCGGTCTGTATCCGGCCATTCGGAATATCACGCAGCAACAGACCTTGTGCAGGGTGTTCCGCAAGGTGCTGCCGCACCTGATGGGTCAAGGTATCAATATTCTGCAGGTCGGCCTGCCAGGCCTGCTCCAGCCAGGTGACAGGTTGTTCTGTCTGCTGTCTGTCCGTTGCCCGGATATGCAGCACGACCTGATAACGAAACTGGTTCATTTCGTTGCTATAGCGGCCACGCTTCAGTTGCACCTCGACCTGTGTGACATCGGGCAGGTGGTGCTGCAGATGATAAAAAAAGGCCGGATCAATCAGGAGTTCTTCTTCATTCAGCAGATGTTGCCGGATCCGGGTATCTAATCCGGTCAGCGGCAGATTATCGGGTGCGCGGCAGGTTTGTACCATGGCATGGTAAGCCGGCAATAAACAGAAGTTGCGCACATCACCAATATAGATACGGCCACCCGGGCGAATCATCTGTGCGGCACCAGCCAGTACCTGCAGTAAGTAGTCGGTGCTGGGAAAATGTTGGGTGATTGAGTTCAGCACCACAAGATCAAACTGGTGTCCGGTGAGGTCGGTGAAGTCATCCGCCATACATTGTGCGGTCCTGACATGTTGCAGTTCCGGGATGGTGGTACGCAGGTGTTCGATATACTGGATGGCTTCCCGGGAACAGTCGGTGCCCCAGTATGTTTCACAATCAGGCGCGAGCTGAGATAACAGCAATCCTGTGCCACAGCCAATTTCAAGTATCCGTCTGCCATGCAGGCGCCGGATGTCGGCCAGGGTGTGCTCAATCCATTCCAGCATCTCTGCTTCCGGAATCGGTTGTCCTGTGTAGCTGCTGTTCCAGCCCAGCAGGTTCAGTGCGGCATGTTGCTGTTTTCTGGTCTGAGCATAGATTTCTTCATATACCATCTGCCATTGTGCAACCGAGTCAGTCTGTGTAGCCTGGCCTACCTGTGGTTCTGTGATTAAATAACCGACCAGTTGTTGCTGCCCCGGATGATCCTCGCGCACTGCTACCACTGCATCCCGGATATCCGGATGTTCGGTTAACCGGGCTTCGATCTCGCCCGGTTCGACACGGAAACCACGTAATTTGATCTGATGATCAATACGTCCCACATATTCCAGGTTGCCGTCAGGTAACCAGCGGGCTGAATCACCGGTTTTATACACACGTTCTGTCCGGCCGCTTAATGTGACCTCAACAAATTTTTCCGCAGTCAGTTCAGGGCGGTTCAGATAGCCGCGTGCCAGTCCGGCCCCGGCAATACACAGTTCACCCGGGACACCAATCGGCATCTGCTGGTGTTGTGCGTCCAGAATATAGATCCGGGTATTTGTAATGGGCTGGCCGATGGCGGGTTCTGTCTGCAGGTCGCGTGGTAACGGCATCCAGGTTGAACAGTAGGTATCTTCTGTCGGGCCATACAGGTTACAGACTGTCTTCACCCCGGGCCGCTGGTACAGTGCTGTGACCAGGTGGCGTTTGAGTGGCTCCCCGATCAGGTTGATACAACGCACAGTGGCAGGTACCGCATCCATCCGGTGCAGTTCAGTCATCACAGAAGGCACGATATTGATTGAGGTGATCTGCTCCTGATCAGATAGATCTGCCAGGTGTAACGCATTTTTCACCAGAATCAGGCAGCCACCACAACATAAGGTGACAAACAGTTCGTACACTGAAATATCAAAGTTAATCGAGGTATGCGCCAGCGTCCCTGCCAGATCAGCCGGATCGGTATTCGTCTGTGCCCAGTGCACCAGGGCCGAGACACTGCGGTGCTCAACCATCACGCCTTTGGGACGACCAGTAGAGCCTGAGGTAAACAGGACGTAGGCCAGGTGGTCTGGCTGAATCGTATGGGTCAGATTCTGTTCTGGTTGTGAACGTATCGCCGCCGTGTCATCCAGCTGAATCGTGATGCCTGAGTAGTTCGTCAGACAGTGTTGTACAGATCCTTGTGTCAGCAGCACCGGAACCTGACTGTCTGCCAGCATGTCGGCCAGACGTGCAGCAGGATAGTCCGGATCCAGCGGGACATAGGCCGCGCCGGCCTTTAAGATGCCGAGCAGGCCGACGATCATCTCTGGTGATCGTTCAACACAGATACCGATCAATGTATCCGGCTGAATCAAGGGTCGATGATCTGCGCCGGTGAGATTGCGTAAATAATGCGCCAGTTGATTTGCCTGTCGGTTCAGTGCCTGATAACTGAGTGTTGTACCCCCGGATCTGACCGCAATCGCGTGCGGTTGTTGTGCGGCCTGTGCTGCAAACAAGGTCACAATGGTCTGGTCCTGTGGGTAATCAACCGTGGTCTGATTCCAGGCGGTTAACTGATCCTGTTCCGCCCGGGTCATGCCTGGCGCGTTATGCAGACGGGTATTCATGTGGTGCTTTCTCTCAGTGTGTGGGCGAGTTGCGCGGCAGCCTGCCAGCGTGGTTGTTGTTGCAATGTGTGCAGATCGTATGCGTCGGATGGTCCCCGCAGGCGTTGCAGACGCTGAGTCGTCTCCGGCGCGGGCGGGCCGGGCAGGGCCGCGAGAATCGCATCAGTTGCGGTTGGATTGTGGCAGATCAGTACGGCATCACAACCAGCGGCACACGCCGCCTGCGCGCGTTCTGCCGGATCCGGATAGCAGGTGATCGCAGCTTGCATGTTAAGATCGTCGCTCAGGATTGCGCCGCGAAACTGCATGTCCTGGCGCAGGATCGTCTGTAACCAGATGTGGGAAAAACCGGCGGGCTGGTGATCACAGGATGGATAGCGGATATGGGCCGGCATGATCGCTGCCAGTCCATGCCGGATCAGGCGTTGGAACGGGCGCAGGTCGGTTGTTCTGAGCGTGCTGAGTGGGCGCTGATCTGTCGGCAGCGCTGTGTGTGAATCCAGTGTGACGCCGCCGTGACCAGGAAAATGTTTGCCGACACTGATCATCCCGGCCTCGCGGGCACCCTGCATCCAGGCCTGTGCCAGGCAGGCGACAGTATTGTGATCGGGTGCAAATGCGCGGTCGCCGATCACATCATTCAGACTATACTGAATATCCAGCACCGGGGCAAAACTGAAATCAATGCCGACACTGCGCAGTTCGGCTGCCATCAGCCAGCCGAGAGTCCGGGCGATCTGGCAGGCCTGTTGTTGGTCTTGCAGACAATATTGTAAGATCGTGGCGGCGGCGGGCAGGCGCGTGAACCCGGCCCGGAGACGTTGTACCCGTCCCCCCTCCTGATCGGTTGCGATCAGCAGGGGCGAGCGTAGCGCACGCACCTGCCGGATCAGATCGGTGATCTGATCCGGCGATACATAATTGTGCGCAAACAATACCAGGCCAGCGGTGGCTGGATGTTGCAGCCGGTCCTGATCTTCAGCAGTGAGACAAGTCCCTGCGATCGTGATAAATACCTGCCCCGGAGATGATGTTGACATGGCACCTGTGCACAATGAAATGCCGACACAGATGCAGCGCTTGCGCTGGCAGTGTCGGCGTGGCTTATTAGAGTTGGATGCGTTGTTCCGGCATTATCTGGAACATCGGTTTGCGACCGCACGGGAACCGGAACAGGCGCAGTTTGCCGAATTGTTGCAACAACAGGATGATCAGTTGCAGGCCTGGTTGCTGGAAGGCATGGAACCTGATCCGGCGTTTTCGGTCATTGTGGCTGCGTTGCGTCAGACCCGGATAACTTAAGAAGATGATGAACACCACAGCCTGGTTACTGAGTAGTCTGCTGATCCTGGCCCCGGCCTGGCAGGCGCAGGCCAATCCGCTGGATGGCCTGAGTGCCTGGTTGGGCATGCCGGCAACGGACGATATTCTAGCACCGGAACAGGCGTTTCAGGTGACGGCACACAGCCCGACGGGGACCGGGTTGCAGTTGGACTGGGTGATCGCGCCCGGCACCTATCTGTATCAGGATAAGCTACAGGTTACTAGTTTGTCACCCGGGGTAGTACTGGGGGATTATGTCCTGCCGGATGCTGAGATGAAATCAGATTCGGTACGTCCGGATGGCACTTTGGGCGAAGTGGCGGCGTATTATGATTCATTACGCCTGCAGATTCCGCTGATTCGTCAGTCAGATGCAACCGAATTGCGAGTGCAGGTCGCGTATCAGGGGTGCGCAGATCGTGGCATCTGTTATCCGCCACAACAACAGATACTCGGCATGGCACTGCCCGCCCTGCCGGAAGGTTCGGCCAGGGTGCCAGTCGTGTCGTCAGCACCATCCGGCTGGCTACATGACCTGCAATCTGCCTCAGTCGGCTGGAGCTGGCTACTCAGCCTGGGGCTGGGTGTGCTGGTTGCATTTACTGCCTGTCTGTATCCGATGGTGCCGATCCTGTCTTCCCTGATTCTGGGCCAGGCAGTTGGGCCGGCACGTGCCTTCAACCTGTCGCTCGCCTATACTCAGGGCATAGCACTGACCTTTGGTGTGCTGGGTGCGATCATGGCGAGCCTCGGTCAGGCACTCGGCATCCAGGCCAGTCTGCAGACGCCCTGGGTGCTGCTTCCGTCCATTGCGTTGTTCGTCCTGTTGGCTCTGTCGTTGTTCGGTCTGTTTAACCTGCAGGTACCTGCAGCCTGGCAATCCCGCCTGACCGCGCTGAGTGGCCAGCGCCAGGGCGGCAGCCTGTGGGGTGTTGGTCTGATGGGCGTGCTGTCCGCCCTGATCGTCGGCCCCTGTGGCGGGCCGGTATTGCTCGCCGTACTGGCATTTGCGGCGCAGGCGCAGCACCCGCTCGCAGGCTTCATGATCTTATGGTTGTTCGGCACTGGTATGGGACTGCCGCTGTTGCTGCTCGGCAGCGGTGGTGGTGCTCTGTTGCCTCGGGCCGGACAATGGATGGCGCAGGTGAAGTCCGCCGGTGGCGTGATCCTGTTGGCGCTCGCGATCAGCTTTCTGGAACGGCTCAGCCCGACCTATCTGGATCCGGCCTGGATCCTGTTCGCCTGGGGTACCTTACTGGTCGTGCTGGCGGCATATCTGGGCGCCTTGCGGCGCCGGTCTGGCACCGGTTGGCAGATATTGGCACAAGGCTGTGGTCTGGTCGCGCTGATTTATGGCGCGTTATTTTTATATGGTGCAGCGGCCGGTGGTAAGGATAGCTGGCAGCCACTGCGTGGCCTGCCAGGTGCGCAGACAATGGCAGTGGCAGAGCAGCAACTGTTTCAGCGAATCAGAACAGTCGCTGATCTGGAACAATCCCTGGCACAGGCCAGGTCCGCCGGACGCCCGGTGATGCTGGATTTTTATGCTGACTGGTGTGCCTATTGCAAGACGATGGAACAACAGGTATTCCCGCAGGTGCACGAACAACTGGCGCAGTTTGTCTGGTTGCAGGCAGATATTACCCGTCAAGATAAAGAAGACCAGGCCCTGTCAATGCATCTGGGCATGATTGCGCCACCGGCGATTTATTTCTGGAATGCGGCGGGTATGGCCCAACCCGGTCATCATCTGGTGGGTGAGGTCAGTGCGGCACAGATTCTGGCCAGTGCGCAGGGTGTGCTGCAATGAGGCCCATACACTGGATTGGCATTGCCCTGCTGGGTCTGGTGCTCGGAGTGCTTGGTGGCTGGTTGTGGCGTAGCGCAGCGCACAATACCGGGCTGATCATCCCGCCTGAACTGACTCAGCTACCCACATTTCAGTATCCCGACCTGGATGGAAGAATGCGCTTGAGTACCGAATGGCGAGAGCAGATACTGGTACTCAATTTCTGGGCGACCTGGTGTCCGCCCTGTCGTAAAGAAACTCCGATGTTTGTCGATCTGCAGGAACACTATCAGGATCAGGTGCAGTTTGTCGGGATAGCGGTGGACGATCCGGAACAGGTACGTACGTTTGCGGATACGTATGGTATCAATTATCCGGTATTACTGGGCGACCTGACCGCCATGACACTGGCGCGCGAGCTGGGCAACCGGTTTGAGGCACTGCCGTATACGCTGGTGGCCGCACCCGGTGGCCGCATTGTGTTCCGCCAGCAGGGAGAGGTACACCGGTCAGCTCTGGAGCCGGTTTTGCAGCAACTTCGATGATTGCATGGCATCCGCTTTCTGTTCTTGAATACGTGAGCAGGCACCAGCATAGATAGCACCGAGCACACGCGGGCCGTCTGCACCAGTGACGCCGGGCAGATTGCCTGGCTGTTCACGTAAGCGTTGTTGCGCCAGCCAGGCAAATGCTGTGGCCTCGACCCAATCAGGTGCCAGGCCAGCTGCTTCAGTACTGTCGATCGGGCAGGGCAGTGCCTCGGCTAAGGCCTGTCGCAGCGCCGGATTATGCCAGCCACCACCGCACACTAAGACCCGTTCTGTGGCTGAGTAATGGCGGCTGATTGCGTGACTGATTGTCTGTGCGGTGAGCGCCACCAGAGTCGCCTGCACATCTTCGGCGCGATAGGTTA
Organism: Gammaproteobacteria bacterium; assembly: GCA_020630515.1. Lineage (GTDB taxonomy): Bacteria > Pseudomonadota > Gammaproteobacteria > Chromatiales > Chromatiaceae > JAHDBG01. The sequence goes on along the minus strand of JAHDBG010000035.1, from coordinate 3,504 downwards.
CGGTCAGCTGTTGGATCAGCCAGCGTAGTGAAAAATAGTCAGTACCGGTACTCTTCGGGGCTGGTGCGGCAAAAAATGGATCCTGCAGCAGACGTTGCAGCAGGTCAGGCAGGCAGGTACCTGCCCGGGCGAAGTGGCCCTGGTCATCAAACGGTTGCCCCGTCTGTTGTTGTATCCAGGCATCCAGCAGACAATTGCCTGGGCCTGTGTCAAAGCCAGTGACCGGGGTATCGGTGGCGAGCCAGGTCAGATTTGCGATACCACCGATATTCAGAATGACGCGACGTTCATCCGGGCTGTGAAACAATGCCTGATGAAACGCCGGCACCAGAGGTGCCCCCTGACCCTGAGCAGCAATGTCGCGACCACGAAAATCTGCAATGGTCGTGATCCCGGTGAGCTCAGCAATCAGATGGGGGTTGCCCAGTTGCAGGCTGTAGCCAGGTGTGGCGTCCGGTGCATGCGCGACAGTCTGTCCGTGTGAGCCGATTGCCCGGACAGCAGATGGGCCTGTGGCAGGCATGATCGCCTGCGCGGCCCGGGCGAAACACCGGCCTGTGTCCGCATCCAGTTGCGCGAACTCTGCTGCAGACAGCAGCGCGCCTTGTGCGGCGGCGTGTAAGCGGCGACGCAGCTGTGTTGGCCAGGGATAATGATGCGTGCTGAGCAAGGTTGGTCGGGTAGCACTGAGATCGACCAGCACGGCATCAATGCCATCCATGCTGGTACCTGACATCAGGCCGATATAATGTTCTGGCATAGGATTGACTGAGGATGACCGGGTGCGTAAATTCGGATTGAGCCTGGTACTGCTGATTCTGGTGATATGGAGTGTGTGGTGGGTCAGTTCGGATCCACCGACACCGTCGGCATTATCCACGGCACAGCGTCCGGTAACAGATTATTATCTGCGCGCGGTCAATATCACCACATTGGGAGTTGACGGACGGCCTGAACGGCTGTTACAGACTGCTGAAATCCGCCATTTTAATGACGATGCGGGGACACAATTGCGCCAGCCGGTGCTGACCCTGTACCCTGCAACCGGGCCGCTCTGGCGTATGGTAGCAGACACAGGCTGGCTGGATGCAACCGGGGAAACCTTATCATTAACCGGTGCAGTGCAACTCAGCCGGCCAGCATCTGCAACGACCGCACCGATGCAGTTGCAGACAGAGGCACTGCAGATACAATTACCGCGCCGTTATCTCGAGACCGCACAACCGGTACAGATCAGCAGCGGTATACAGCGGCTGCAGGCGACCGGTATGCGTGCCTGGCTGCAGGCACCATTCAAACTCAGATTTCTGCATCAGGTGAAAGGTACTTATGTTCCGGCAGGTAATTAGAAGTTCGTGGCTGTTGCTGCTGATCTGGATGGGCTGGGGACAGGCCGCATCTGAGCAGGCGGCTGTGCCGATACAGTTATCAGCAGATAGTGTGGCACTGGATGAACAGCGTAGTGTCTACCGGGGTCAGGTCGATCTGAGGCAGGGCGATATGCAGATTCTGGCGGATCAGATCACAGTGCAGCACGATGCACAACAACAACCGCGTCGGCTGGTGGCGTTGGGTACACCGGTTCGGTTCCGGCACAAGGCATCATCCGGCTGGATACAGGCGCAGGCGCAGCGCGCAGACTATGAGGTGCAGAGTGAGGAATTAACCTTGATCGGAGCGGTTGTATTGCAGCAGGCCGGGGATGTGATGAAAAGTGATCGGGTGATCTATGACCGACGGCGTCAGGTGCTGAAGGCGGGTGGTGCAGCCGCTGGTAAGCAGCGAGTGCAGATGACGCTGCAGGCGACTGAGTAATGCGCATATTCCGGCGCAGATCACAACCACCAGCGATATCACCGGATGTATTACGGGCGACCGATCTGGCAAAACGGTATCGTGGTCGGGCGGTGGTGGATGGGGTGTCAATGCAGGTGGCGCGTGGCGAGATTGTAGGCCTGCTCGGCCCGAACGGGGCGGGAAAGACGACTTGTTTTTATATGATAGCCGGTTTGGTACCGGTAGATTCCGGTCAGGTCTGGTTAGGTACGCAGCAGGTGACCGATCAGCCGATGCATGTGCGTGCTCAGGCCGGGCTCGGTTATCTGGCACAGGAGCCGTCGATTTTTCGTAAACTGACGGTCGCACAGAATGTGCTGGCGATTCTGGAAACGCATGCAGGCCGCAACAAGGCACAGCGTCAGGCGCGTTGTGAAGCACTGCTGGCAGAGTTCAGCCTGCAACATCTGGCGGACAGTTCAGCACTCAGTTTATCCGGCGGTGAACGGCGACGCCTGGAGATCGCACGTGCCCTGGCAGCTGAGCCGGGCTTTATTCTGCTGGATGAACCGTTCGCTGGGGTGGATCCGATCTCAGTCTCTGATATTCAGCGGGTTGTGACCGGGCTGGGCAACCGGGGGATCGGCGTTTTGATCACCGATCATAATGTACGCGAGACACTCGGTATCTGCAGCCGTGCCTATATCATCAATCAGGGCAAGGTGCTCACACAAGGGTCGCCGGCAGATATTCTGGCACATCCTGAAGTACGTGCTATATATCTGGGCGAGCATTTTCGTTTGTAAGGCTACCCTCTGAAACCTGCTGCGCTCACAAACCAAGTCGCAGGTGCCTTCCGCCATACCGGATCACGTCAGGTTGACGTCGTGTTATCAGGATATGTCAGTGGCGCGGTACCCGGTGCAGATCACAAAGATGGCTGTATTCTGGTCTGGTCGGGTTATTCCACCAGTATCGTCTGTCAGTCACACTGCAGATACCGGTATCTTGTTCAAACTCATGTGCGGTTGTGCGTGCCCAGATAGTCACCAGGCCTTGCGGCGTATGCTGGTGACAGGTCTTCTTAAGCCGAAAGCCATGGATATTATTCCGATCAATATACAGAATGTCGCCCGGATCAGGATAAGTAAACAGCTGTTGCCAGTTTTCGTTAGCAGATACCGTCACATCGCTGCCTTTTGCCATATCCTTCCTGGTGAAGGTATCACTGTCCCAGTCTGATAAGGTATACAGGGTGCGATCCAGACAGGCATTATTTGAGATAGCAATATAAATTTCCTGAGGCTGATGAAAGTGATACGGATAAAAGCTGTCTGCAAGCTGCACGGTCATGCCCAGCTCCAGACCATACGGCTCGCTGTTAACAGACTTAATACGTAATAAGCCCCAGGGGCCAATGACTTCTGCATATACGTAGCCACCGCGAAATCTTTCATTGGTCGCGTCTGGTCTTTTCGAATACATCGGTATCCAGCCTACCGCTGACCACAAATGTCGGAATTCCAGATAGCTCATATCTCGTAAAGTAGGATTGTCCGTGATATTACTGATGATCTGAATAAAGTTTTCACTCAGTTCCCGACCTGACTCGGCCAGAACTGTGTCACCTGGTGGCGTAGCATAATAATCGGCCAGCAACGGGCGGCTTATTGATTCTGCAACGAATGATTCCTGCTGCATTTGTTGGTTCGGTGTGAACAGCTCCTG
>JAHDBG010000034.1 GCA_020630515.1 Gammaproteobacteria bacterium | reverse complement strand
ATCTATTATATCCTGTTTATTTACCTCACAAGTATTGATTGTTTCATTGACAACAACACAAGGCTCAATAATAGAAACACCATCTTCAACTAATTTATTGATTAGACTAATAGCTTTTTGCGAATCAGATTCTTTTTTAAAAAGCTTCACATAAATATTCGCATCCAAAACAACTTTACGCATTATCAGTAGAATTGTTGATTAATTGTTTTGCTCTAGCATTTCTGGCTTCTTTCACAAGTGTCACAGAATCTTTTTCCGTACCCCAATCTTTTGGTCTCAAAAGAGCAATAATATCAAGTGTTTTTTGCTTATCATTTTTTTTCTCAAAATACATTAAAGCCTGAGCAACACACTTAGACTTTTTTGTTTTAGGCAAAGCATCAATAATTTTTCCTGCATTATGAGGTAGTGAAAATGTGTATTGCTTATTTGACATAATTATTTTGAATTACATAACTATTTACATAAATAAGTTTATAAAAACCTTAACATAAGTCAAACTAAAACTTGAAAAAACTTCAAGCTCAGTAAAATCACTATACTACAAGGACACACTCTTGACTGTCATTACCAAGTGGCAGTCAGGATTATTGTGCTTGTAGTTTGATATTTTTCATAAACGTTAACTATAAGTGCTTATTCAACCAGTGTATGAAACTGGTTGAAAGCCAGCATCATACACTCACATATCCGGAGATGTATATGCTTGATAACAAGAATTATGATAGAAATGATTTCATAAAAATGTTTAATGCCATATCAAATCATAAACACCGTTATGAAGTCTTTCGTGATTTTGTCACAATATCAGCTATATCCTTACATAATGCTGTTCAAACAAACAGTAAACTCGAAGAGGAATACCTACAAACTATTGCACGGTATGATAAAAATGAAATATCTAAGTTCCCTGAACTACTGGCAATACTAGTAAAACTATTGCAAGCAGAACCCCGTGATATACTTGGTAGACTATATATGGAATTAGAACTTGGCAATGATAACACAGGACAGTTTTTCACTCCATCTGAAGTCTCACTAATGATGGCAAGGATGAGCTACGATGATAAACAAGCTAAAAAATCCTTTATTACCCTATCAGAACCCGCTTCTGGAGCAGGTGGTATGGTACTAGCCTTTGCCAAGATTATGATGGACCATGGACATAATCCAGCCTGCAAACTATGGGTTGAATGTGTAGATACAGATCGCCTAGTTGCCTTGATGTGCTACCTACAACTCAGCTTATGGAATATCCCAGCTAAAATTATTGTTGGTGATAGCTTAAGCTTAGAAACTCGCGAGACATTCTACACCCCAGCTCATTATCTCTATGGCTGGGAAGAACGATTAAGATCCAAGAGAACAGCAATGTATGGTTCACCAGAAATACCGGAAACAGACAAGACAGAATCTGAAACTCAGGAGATAAAACAAACTCCTGCAAAAATTCAGCTTGATCTTACTTTCTAGTACTAACTACTCCCCTACAATGGGGAGTTTTTTCAGATATTTCGTGCTACACGAAATATTCGACAAATACACAAACCACGAATTATTTAAATAAATCAGTTTTTTCGAAAATCTCGTGTTTCACGAAAGTACCTAATTGCACAAGTCAAGCCTTATCTTTGATATGCTCGTATTCAGACGGAGTAAAACGCAAACTAATAACCCTAGACTGCTTTTCATACTGAGACTTTGCTTTTCTCCCTGCTTTTATATTAACCCCAGCAGGCACACTATCTGGCAAAGATTTTCTCTTCCCTAGCTTATAAGCTGAAAGATCATTTTTTCATGGCATAACTTTTGTTAATTAAATAATAAATAGCATTAAACTGCCTAGCAACTTCACTATAATGATGTCTTGCTAATGGAGAATCTTGTATTAACTCATCTATACACTTCTCTTTCTCAAAAATAGCATCAAAAACCATTGAATATTTAAGTGGCACAATAGCAATATCAGAGCTAATATGATTATCAACAGCCTCTTTAATATTCAAAAAATCATCACAATCCAACCATACCTCTCCTCTTTTTTTCTTCAGCTTAGTTGCAATTACATAAACATTAGAATTGAAATTTAACACCTCAGCAATGGTATTGATACCAGCATTAATTGCCTTAACTTCGTTGTAAATTGGCACAAAAACTATATCAGACTGCTTAAGAGCTGATGTGATACTAAGAGCCTCCTTGGAAATAGATCAAGCCAAGTCAAATACCACATCCACTTCACAACCAAAAAGAGGAAAAGCCTCGTTCATATCCACACTAATCAAACGCTCTTTTGGAATAAAACGATCAAAAACATGATAAGTCTCATTAGTCGCAATCGCATAACCACGCTCTAAGGCAATATTGGTAGCAATCGGAGTTTTCCCTGCTGAACCCTTAGTATTATATAAAGTAATTTTCATAATTACGAAATTATAAGTTAATTCGTATAATACATAATATTTAAAATACACGAAAAAGCAAAAGATTTTGTATATTTCGCAATAATTAGTTATTTCACGATACACGAAATAATCGTGCTATTTGAATAATTCGTGCTTTAAACATTAATAGAACCAAGCTTTAACTTATCCAAGTAATCTGCATACCATTGCATCATCTCTGAACGTTCCTCCAAATACTCAGCATGATTATAAGCACCACGCACCTTGTTTCTTTCCTGATGAGCAAGTTGCTTTTCAACCACATCAGCCCTGAATTTGTTTTCATTTAAGATAGTAGAAGCCATAGCACGAAACCCATGTGATACCATGCGATTAATATATTTACCATTCCCAACCCTACGCAAAGATTTATTAACCGCCTCAGAATTCATAGACCTCGTCTTATTTTTCTCACTGGGAAAAATATAATCACTGTCACCCGTAATAGGCAGTAATGCTTCTAATAAGACCTTCACCTGACGAGGAAAAGGAATCAAGTGATCACGCTTCATCTTCATGTACTTTGCCGGAATCACCCAGTGAGATTTTTCAAAATCAAGATATGACCATTTAGAATTAGCCAATTCGCTAGGTCTAACAAACACATAAGCAGAAACAAGCAAAGCAGTTTTTATAATAAACGTACCATGGTAATTATCCATATCACGGAGTAGTTCACCGATTTCTTCCTCATCAGTCAGTGTTGGCATATGCTTAGTTTTTCCACTTTTGAGCATCCCTTTATAATCTTGAGTGACATCGCGGCTACAATATCCCTTTGCAACCCCATAACGGAAAACCATACTACAACAAGAATTTACCCTCCTACCAGTTTCAATATAACCCTGATCCTGAATACCCTCAATAAGGTTAAATAACATCGGAGCTTCTATATCTTTCAAAGCAATCTTCCCCATATCAGGAAAAAGATACTTTTCCAACCTACTAAGCACTAAGCTGTTATATCTTTTATTACCATGCTGGTAGTGCTTGCCATGCCACTCAAGTACCACAGACCTGAAATCCTTTTTTTTTGCCAAGTTGACCTTTTGAACTTGCTTGTGTGTTGATGGATTGATACCATCCTCAAGCATATCCAGATACTCCCTTTGCTTAGCCTTAGCCTGTTTTATGGAAATTTGAGGGTATTTACCCAAGGAAATCATGCACCTCTTACCAGAAAACGAGTACCTGAAACGCCAAAGCTTACTACCAGTAGATTTAACCAGAACAGATAAACCAGTAGCCACACTTATGGTATAGTCTTTGGTTTGTGATTTTGCGTTACGAATCTCAAGATTACTTGCCATAATACTCCCACACTTAATCAGTTAAAGTGTATACCACTCGTATACCACTTTGTTTGCAATACAGAGAAACCCGAGGAAACAACTTGAAAAACTAAGCCATTGATTTAGAATACAAAAATGTAAGCAAAGAAACAAGCTGAAATAGCATGAAACAGCAGTACGGATTTCTGGATGGCCGCAGCCGAGCTCCCACGGATGGGTTCATAGCGTACCTCGGAGAGCAGACCCGGATCATGCTGGCACTGATAGCTGGCACCACCGGGAACGAGTCTGCCTGCTGCCACAACAAGCACCACCAGAACACAACATCCACCACCGCAGACATACCATGCCAACACCACCACTCAGCTTCCGCATCCAGTACCTGCTGCTGCGCCTGCTGCCGCAACATGCGCTCGGCCGGGCCATGTACCGCCTGGCGCGCAGTGAACAACCCTGGATCAGAAAACGCCTGATCCGTTATGTGATCCGTACATACCAGGTTAATATGACCGAGGCAACACAGCCGGATCCCGATCAGCACCCCAGCTTCAATGCATTCTTTACCAGATCACTAAGACCTGACACTAGACCAATCACAACCGACAGCATCATCAGCCCGGTCGATGGCCAGGTCAGCCAGAGCGGCACCATCGACGATCAACAACTGATCCAGGCCAAAGGCCAGCTCTACACCCTGACTGACCTGCTCGGCGACAACACCGACCTGGCCGACACACTACGCAACGGCAGCTACCTGACGATCTACCTGGCACCGAGGGACTACCACCGGGTGCACATGCCGCTCAGCGGCACATTGCAACACATGACCTATATCCCCGGCGACCTGTTCAGCGTGAATACACACAGTGCTGAACATATCCCGGGGCTATTCACCCGCAACGAACGCCTGGTCTGCACCTTCGATACTGCCTGCGGCCCGATGGTCGTGATCTGGGTCGGCGCGATCTTTGTCGGCAATATCGAAACTGTCTGGGCTGGTGAGATCCATGCCAGGCAGGTCACCCACCAGGACTATGCCGGTCAGTCACACAGGTTCGCTACCGGTGATGAGATCGGGCGCTTCAATATGGGCTCGACCGTCATTGTCCTGTTCGGTGCGAACCAGATTGATCTGCTACCCACGCTAACCGGACAAAAGGTCCAGATGGGCCAGCAGATTGCCCCGATACCCAGTGTGATGCACACTGCTTGATCTCTACAATTCCGGTTTACCTGACAGCACCTGGCGCAGGCTCAAAACAAGCCTGATGCACCTGGCGCACAAGGTCTGACATCTGTGTGGTAGGATAGACCTGACCATCCAGCGTAGTTACCTGGCGCACACCGAGCAGGCTGTTCATCACATACACCGCCTTTGCCTGACGCAGTTCAGTCAGACTGAGTGCTGCTTCGTGCAGCGGTATTGCCTGCTGCGTCGCTGTGTCCAGCACCAGTTGGCGCACCACACCCGCGATACCGCAGGTGTTGATCTGCGGTGTGACATAACCTGTCTCCTGCAGTACCAGCAAGTTGCTCATGATGCCTTCGACTACCTGTCCCTGCTGGTCACACATCACGCCTTCAACTGTCGGTGGCTGCAGTTCCTGGCGAGCCAGGATCTGTTCCAGCCGGTTCAGGTGTTTGATACCCGCTAATAACGGCTGACAGCCGAGTCGGGTCTGACACGTCTGTAGATGGATGGGAAATTGTGCGGTGTGGTACAGCGGCTGTTGCGGCCAGGGATAGCAGCTCAGATAACGATCCGGCTGACACCCTGCCGGACGCTGATAACCACGAGCGGACGGAGGGGTACGCAGGACGATCCTGAGGACTGCCCGGGCATGGGGACGGGCCAGTTGATGCGCTTCGGCAACTAACTGATCTGATGGGGGGGAAGGAAAACCAAGACGGCGGCAGCCTCGTTGCAGTCGCTGCAGATGATACGTCCACAAACAAGGCTGGCCCTGCCGAATCGCAATCGTTTCAAACAGACCATCGCCAAACAGGTTGTCAGACCGGGTCTGTGTCGGCCTTCCGTTGCATAGCGCAGTCAGCAATGCAGCTAGTCAGCCGGAAAAACGACGAAACGCCAGCGAGCCGTTGGTACCACCAAAGCCAAACGAGTTTGACAGGGCAACGTCTACTTTAGACTCACGTGCGGTATGCGGCACATAATCCAGATCGCATTCGTCACCCGGTTCATCCAGGTTGATGGTCGGCGGCAATACCTGATCGCGGATCGCCAGCACGGTAAACAAGGCCTCAGCTCCACCGGCCGCTCCCAGCATATGCCCGGTCATCGATTTGGTCGAGCTCATCGCCAGTTGATACGCATAATCGCCAAACGCATGCTTCACCGCCCGGGTTTCTGCCAGGTCTCCTGCCGGGGTGGAGGTACCGTGCGCATTGATATAGTCCACCTGTTCCGGATTGAGTCCCGCATCCTCTAAGACCAGTCGCATACAATCCGCCGCGCCGGCCCCTTCTGCTGACGGTGAAGTCATATGGTACGCATCTGAATTCATCGCAGATCCGACCAGTTCGGCATAGATATCCGCGCCGCGTGCCTTTGCATGCTCCAGCTCTTCCAGCAGCAGCACTCCGGCACCATCACTCAGCACGAAACCATCCCGATCCTTGTCCCAGGGACGACTGGCACCCTGTGGATCATCGTTCCGGGTTGATAATGCGCGTGCTGCCGCAAACCCACCGAGCCCGGTCGGCGTCGTACCACGTTCTGCGCCACCCGCCAGCATCGCATCCACTGTGCCATACTGGATCATGCGCATCGCATCGCCGATATTATGTGCGCCACTGCTGCAGGCCGATACAATGGAGATGTTCGGCCCCTGCAGACCATACTTTATCGACAGGTTGCCGGCTACCATATTGATAATATTCGCCGGCACGAAGAATGGCGAGATACGGCGTGGCCCTGATTTCAGATACACACCGTAGTTCGTTTCGATACCCGCGATACCACCAATACCGGAACCAATTGCCACCCCGATCCGCTTGCGATTCTGGTCTGTGACCTCCAGCCCACTGTCCTGCAGTGCCTGGGTCCCCGCCGCAATGCCATAATGGATAAATGCATCCATCTTTTTGACTTCTTTGCGCGCAATATACTGCTCAACATCAAAGTCATAGATAGGCCCGCCAATATGCACACTGAACGGCGCAATATCCAGGTGAGTAATCTTCTGAATACCACTTTTTCCGGCCAGAACAGACTGCCAGCCGGTCACTACATCCTGTCCGACCGGCGCTACCAGCCCGAGACCGGTCACGACCACTCGCCGGGCAAACTGAACATTGTATGACATCAGATCAGATGGCCTCCTCGTTGCAACAACACCGGCGATAATCTACGATTCAGTATGCGCCTTAATATATTCAATCGCATTCTGCACAGTCATAATCTTCTCGGCATCATCATCCGGTATTTCAGCATCAAACTCTTCTTCCAGGGCCATCACCAGTTCCACTGTGTCTAGTGAGTCAGCACCTAAGTCATCCACAAATGATGCTTCATTTCTGACTTCGGCTTCATCAACACCAAGTTGTTCCACAACAATCTTTCTGACACGTTCTTCAATATCGCTCATAATCTCTTCATCCCTCCGGGACAGATAGTAACAATGTAAGTTTAAAGGTTAAGAATCCTGTTCAATTCATATACATACCGCCATTCACCTGTATCGTCTCGCCGGTGATATAGCCTGCGGCCTCTGATGCCAGAAAGGCAACCGTTGCCGCTATCTCTTCCGGCTGACCCAGTCGCGCCAGCGGTATAGAGGTCAGTAATGTATCTCGTTGCTCATCCGGTAAGGCACGAGTCATATCCGTATCAATAAAACCTGGCGCTACTGCATTCACGGTAATGCCCCGGCTGGCAACTTCACGCGCCAGTGATCGGGTAAAGCCCAGCATGCCGGCCTTCGCTGCAGCATAGTTGGTCTGCCCGGGATTGCCGCTGGAACCAACGATAGAAGCGATATTGATGATACGCCCGGTCTTCAGCTTCATCATTGGACGCAGACAGGGCTTGCTCAGCCGGTACAAGGCGCTCAGATTCGTATTCAGCACCGTATCCCATTGTTCCGGCGACATTCGCAGCAACAGATTATCCTGCGTGATACCCGCATTGTTCACCAGGATCTGTATCGGACCATGCGTCTTCAGAATATGTTTAATGACTGTATCTACTGATACCTGGTCTGTGACATCCAGACAGATACCCTGCCCGGCCAGTTCAGCCTCGGCAAACTGTTCAGTGATTGCGGTAGCCCCGGCCTCAGTCGTGGCGGTGCCAATAATGAAACGATCCGGTCGTGCCAGTGTGTGCGCAATCGCACGCCCGATACCGCGACTGGCACCGGTGACTAACGCGATGACAGGTAATGCAGCCATTCTGTTTCCATATTTCGTCAAGGCATTTCTGAAAAAGTCGCGAGCAGCGTAGTGTTCAGAGGTGCCCTGGCGCCCTCTAATAAGTCAGTAAGGCGGAGCCCCAGGCAAAGCCTCCACCGAACGCCTCAAACAACAAGTTCTGACCACGTTGTATCCGCCCATCCCGCACGGCCGTATCCAGTGCAAGCGGGATAGAAGCTGCAGATGTATTGCCATGTTGGGCAATTGTGGTCACCACCTGCGCCATCGGCAACTGCAATCGCTTCGCAATCGCCTGGATGATCCGGATATTCGCCTGATGCGGCACAAACCAGTCAATATCTGACTGTTGCAGACCGTTTGCGGCCAGAATATCGCCGACCATCGCCTGCAGGGTTGTCACCGCCAGCTTAAAGACTTCGTTACCCTTCATCTGCGTGGTGCCAACCGGACCGGCATAATCCGGCAGATGGATCCCTTGCGAAATTCCGCCCGGGACCTGCAGCAGCTCAGCATAACGGCCATCTGCGTGTAGTCGGACGTCCCGCACACCGGGTTCAGACGACGCCTGCAGGATGACCGCACCAGCACCATCACCAAACAACACACAAGTTGCCCGATCCTGCCAGTCTATCACGCGTGAAAAGGTGTCTGCACCAACCACCAGAACACTCTGATGGCTGCCGGAACGGATAAATTTGTCCGCGACACTCAGCGCATAGATGAAGCCACTGCACGCCGCCTGCAGATCAAATGCAGCACAACCGTAACTCCCTAAGCGTTGTTGTAACAGACAGGCTGTGCTTGGAAATATCTGATCTGCTGTGGTGGTGGCAACCAGAATCAGGTCTATGTCTGCTGCTGACCGGCCGGCCGCCTGTAACGCCCGGCACGCGGCCTGTTCTGCCAGGTCGCAGGTCGTTTCGCCTTCTGCAGCAATATGCCGCTGTACAATACCAGTACGTGTCCGGATCCACTCATCTGACGTATCAACCTGTTGCGCCAGGTCGTGATTAGTGAGCACCTGCGCAGGCAGATAACTACCGGTTCCGGCGATGCTGGCAAACTGTGTCATAAAGATATCATACGATGTCAGGCAAGAGCTGTGCGGCAACCCGATCCGCAATACGGTGGGGCACGTCTTCCCGCACTTCTTTCTGTGCTATCGACAGAGCATGTTCCAGTGCAAACTGATCCGCACCGCCATGGCTTTTCACTACGATGCCACGCAATCCGAGTAATGCGGCGCCATTGTAACATCTGGGGTCAATCTGTCGCCGCATTGACTTCAGTACTGCAGCCGAACATAACGCTGCCAGCCGCCGCAACCAGTTGCGTCGATATTCACGCTGCAGCAAGGTCTTAATCAGCTTCGCTATACCTTCGCTGGTCTTCAGTGCGATATTACCGGCAAAGCCATCCGTGACCACCAGATCCAATCCGGGTCGCAGATAGGTGTCGTCTCCCTCGACATAGCCCACATAATTCAGATCGCTGTCACTGATCAGCTGATGTGCCAGCTTGATCTGTGCATTACCCTTGATATCTTCCTGCCCGACATTTAACAGCCCGACCACAGGTCGCGATAGCCCATCCACCGCACGGATCAGCTCGGCACCCATGATCGCAAACTGATACAGATGCTCAGCCGAACTGTCAATATTCGCCCCCAGATCCAGCATCCAGGTACGTCCGTCCACCGCAGGTACCGAAGCGATAATGGCCGGCCGGTTGATATGCGGCAACATCTTCAGCACAAACCGCGCGGTTGCCATCAGGGCACCGGTATTGCCAGCACTAACACAGGCGTCGGCCCGACCCGAACTGACCAGATCAATCACGACCCGCATGGAAGAATCTTTTTTCTTACGCAGGGCGCTGGCCGGTGGCTCATCCATCGCGACCACCTGGCTTGCTGTCTGGATCTCCAGACGCGCCGGAAGCCGACCATCCGGCAGATAGCGACCAATGTCGGCCTCCAGCCCGACCAGAATGATTGCGCAATCAGGATGCTGTGCCACAAAATGACAGGCCGCAGGCACTGTCACTGCCGGACCGACATCGCCACCCATCGCATCCAGTGCCAGGGTTACTGAGGCCATAACGCTATCCTGAATCAGATCAGAAACCGCTACTTTTCAATGACCTGTTCACCGCGATAATAACCATCAGGAGAAATATGATGACGCAGATGCACTTCACCTGACATCGGATCTGTTGATAAGGCAGCCGCCTTTAAGCTGTCATGTGAACGCCGCATTCCGCGCCTTGAAGGGGTTTTACGACTTTTCTGAACCGCCATGCAATTCTCCCGGGCAAATGTAAGATTATGGTTGAAGCCGCAACTGACGTAAAACGGCAAACGGGCCTGGTTCTTCGGATGCAGTACCCGCAATAGCAGGATCATCAGTCTGTACCACACAGGCTGTGGTATGCCTGGGTAACTGCGGCATCGCTAACCACAATTCTTCGGCCAGCAGGTCAACCAGTAGCACGGCACCTGTTTCAGACACCTGCAGCGGCTCATAAGATGCCGACCACTGTTGCTGAGCGACATCCGTACGTACCGGTGAGAGCAGCGTCACACCATCTACCGACCAGACCAGTGGCTGCAGACAACGCTGGCATAACAGCGACAGCTCGGCGGCAATATGCAGGCGCACACGCGCGATACCTTCATCATCAACATCACACGCCAGATCATACGTGACTGCACCCTGATCAGATGACAACACAGACAGCATGTCCGGCAAATCAGCCAGAGCCACCTGCCCATGCAGCCGTGTGCCCTGCCGGCACAATTTAAAGGGATACAAACGCTTCTCTTCCGCAGGCATAACTTGACCATTCTAGTGCATCAGAGGCAGATCGGGAAATTTTTTTGATTTCAGAATATGCTGCATCGCCTGATGTGCAGGATAAATAACTGAACCTGTTGACTTTTCGAGCCGAATAGCACTTGACCTGAACAACGACCCAGCCTACCATGAATAATAAAATGGGGCAAAGTGGGGAATTGTGGCAAATAGCACCACAATCCGGTACAACCTCAATATCTGCACCGTTCCAACCCGATACACAGCATGCTGCTAGGCACCCATACCCTCAGTCTGGACAATAAAGGCCGGATGGCGATACCGGCAAAATACCGGGACACACTGGTGCCTGCTGAACAGGCGCGGGTGGTGCTGACAATCAATCCACGCGACACCTGTTTATGGCTCTACCCTGAACAGACCTGGCTACTCATTGCACAGCAGGTTGCCGCCCTCCCGCCTCTGAAGCCGGAAAACCGTACCTTACAACGCCTGTTGCTCGGCTCCGCCTGCATTCTGGAACCGGATGGACAGGGGCGCATTGCCATCACCAGTGACCTGCGCAAACAGGCAAACTTAAGCAAAAAAATTGCCCTGATTGGCCTGGTGAATAAATTTGAGCTCTGGGATGCAGACACCTGGTCAGAAGTACAGGCACAAAATATTGCAGCCGCGCAACAACCTGACTCCGACATCTCCACAGAACTGAGCACACTGGCGTTATAAACACATGCACAAACATCAACCTGTCTTAGCCGCAGAAGCACTGGCCGCACTGGCGATCCGGCCTGACGGCTGTTATGTCGATGGCACCTTCGGACGTGGCGGACACAGCGAACTGATCCGGCAACAACTAGGGCCGGATGGGCAGTTGATGGTACTGGATCGGGATCCGGCAGCGATCGCAGCGGCCTGCACCCTGTTTCAGGACGACTCGAGATGTCACGCAATCCAGGCCAATTTTGCTGAACTGAACGCACTGCTGACGGCACAGGGGCGCCAGCGTCAGATTGATGGCCTGCTATTAGATCTGGGTGTCTCCTCACCTCAGCTGGATGAGGCAGAGCGCGGCTTCAGCTTTCAGCAGGACGGACCACTGGATATGCGCATGGACAACAGCCAGGGGCTGACCGCAGCCGACTGGCTGGCACAGACAGATACCGCAGAACTGATCCGGGTCTTACGCGAATATGGCGAAGAACGATATGCCACGCGGATTGCGCGCACCATCATGAATTATCAGGCAGATCACCCGATCACCCGCACCAGTCAACTGGCGACCCTGGCCTCACTCAGTGTTCCGAGAATGGAAAAAAACAAACATCCGGCAACACGCACCTTCCAGGCAATCCGGATCGCAGTGAATGACGAACTGACCGCACTGCACCAGGCCTTACAACATATCCAGACCATCCTGGCACCAGGCGGACGCCTGGCCGTGATCAGTTTCCATTCGCTGGAAGCCCGGATCGTCAAACGCACACTGCGCCACCAGATACAAGGCCCGCAGCTGCCAAAATCGGTCCCGGTCAGAGGGAAACAGGCACAGGGCAACCTACGCTTCATCGGCAAACCAATCAAACCAGACAGCACAGAAATACGCGCGAACCCCAGGGCACGCAGCGCCACGCTGCGGGTCGCCGAGGTGATCCGGTGAAGCGCCTGATATTGCCCGCCTGCCTGAGCCTGGCGATTATCGTCAGCGGCGTGGCACTGGTCTTCGCCCGACACCAGACGCGAATCTTATTCGCAGAACGGCAACAACTACGTACCGAGCAACAACAGACCACCGACGAATGGGGACGCCTGCAGCTGGAACTGGCAACGCTCGGCTCACTCAGCGAAATCAACCACCGTGCCCGGACTGAACTGCAGATGCAGATACCGGATCAGGTTGCTACTCTGGCCCTGCCAGCCCGGCCATGAGCCACAAAAAGACACCGACACCCACCCACGTCAGGCGCTACTGGTGCATGCTCGGACTGATTGCGCTAAGCGCTCTGCTCCTGGGCTGGCGCGCAATTGACCAGCAACTGATACAACATAACGCACTGCAACAAAAAGGCCAGAGCTGGCAGATCCGCACAGAAACACAACCAGCCTACCGGGGCGAAATCACCGACCGGCACGGCACCGTGCTGGCCCTGAGCACCCCACTGGTCACCTTCAGTGCCAACCCGCAGGTACTCACCGCACAAGAACTGCACCTGCCACAGCTGACCCGGGCACTGGGCCTGCCACCCGGCAGCCTGCGCACCAGACTGCAACAGCAGGCACACAAACAGTACACCGTATTAAAAAAGCGTGTGCCACCAGACCAGGCCGCGCATGTACGGACCGTACTGAAGACACACGATATCCAGGGCGTACACAGCACACCAGGCACACCGCACCGGTACTATCCGACCGGGGAAGTATTCAGCCAGCTCATCGGCTTTGCCAACCAACACGGACAAGAAGGCCTGGAACTCGCCTACGACGCCCACCTGCGCGGAACCGACGGCAAACTGCAAATAATCCGGGATGGCAAAGGCAAGGCGATCCAGGCACACCAGGCGAGTCGCCTGGCCCGGGATGGCCAACCACTGCGACTGAGCCTGGACCACCGACTGCAATATATCGCATATCGTGAACTGAAGGCCGCCGTCACCCGGCACCAGGCAGACAGCGGCAGTGCAGTACTGCTGGATGTCACCAGCGGCGAAGTCCTGGCGATGGTCAACCAGCCCGGTTACAACCCGAATGACCGCAGCGCCCGTCGGGGCCCGAGCCTGCGCAATCGCGCCATCACCGACGTGTTCGAACCCGGCTCCACCATGAAGCCCTTCATCGTCGCCACCGCACTGGAGCACGGACAACTGGATGCCGACAGCCAGATCGACACACGCGGCTGGATCACCCTAGGCGAACGCCGCATTCAGGATCAGACCGAACTGGGACAGATCAGCCTGACCACCCTGCTCGGACGCTCCAGCAACGAAGGCGCGGCCAGAATCGCTCTCAGCCTGGACAAAATCACCCTGTGGCAACAATTGGATCAGATCGGCTTTGGACGCAGCCTGGACACCGGCTTTCCAGCCGAAGCAACCGGGCACCTGCCACACGATAGCCAGTGGTCACGCATGGACCAGGCCAGTCTGGCATTCGGCTATGGCCTGTCTGCGACCACCCTGCAACTGGCACAGGCTTACGCCACACTTGGCAACGATGGTGTCCGGCTACCAGTCAGCCTGCTGCAACAGACCGGACCAGTCAGCGGAGAACGCATCCTGAGCGCCGACACAGCCCGCACCATACGCCATCTGCTGCGCCAGGTCGTCAGCCCGGGCGGCACCGCGCCCCAGGCCGCCATACCCGGCTATCCGGTCGCAGGCAAGACCGGCACCGTCAGAAAGATCCGTCGGGGCAGCTACAGCGAAGATCGCTACCGCGCGATCTTCGTCGGCCTGGCACCGCTCGCCCAGCCACGCCTCGCACTGGCCATCGTCATCGACGAACCGAATGCCGGAGACTATTACGGCGGGCGGGTCGCCGGACCAGTATTTGCCCGCATCATGCGCGAAGCACTGCGCCTGATGCAGATACCCCCCCAGCCAACATGAGCCAGACCCTGGGTGAACTGCTCACGCCATACCACCTGACGCCGCCACAGCAAACCCTGCGCATCAGCGGCCTGAACCAGGACAGCCGCACTCTCCGGCGCGGCGACCTGTACCTGGCAGTACCGGGCGCCAGCACACACGGACTGAACTACCTGGAAACCGCTCAACACAAGGGTGCCGTCGCGATCCTGGCCGAACCGGATACCTGCTGGACGACAGAACGCATCCGGGCACAGGCAGCGCAACTCCCGATCCCACTACTCAGCTATCCCGGATTACGCCAGCAACTGGTCCACTTGGCACAACAATACTACGGCAACCCGAACCAGGACATGCAACTGACCGGCGTCACCGGCACCAATGGCAAGACCAGCATCACCCACTACCTGGCACAGGCACAGGACGAACTGGCGCCCGGGCAGACCGGCATCATCGGCACACTGGGTGCCGGACGCCTGGACGACCTGCGTCCCACACGCCATACCACCCCGGACCTGATCAGCCAGTATGCCGAACTGGCACGCCAGCGGGCACAAGGCATCCGCCAGGTCATGCTGGAAGTCTCATCGCACGCCCTAGCACAGGACCGGGTGGCCGGACTGCGCTTTACCAGTGCAGTCTTCACCAACCTGACGCGCGACCACCAGGACTACCACGGCAGCATGGCCGCATATGGTGCAGCGAAAGCCAGGCTGTTCCACACGCCCGGCCTGCAACAGGCCGTGCTCCAGACCGATGACCCGTTCGGCCAGCAGCTACTGGCGCAGCTGACCGAACCGGAGATCATTGCAGTCGGCACCCGCGCCCGTGCACACAGCGCGCACTACATCCAGGCCGATCAGATCGACACGAACGCCAGCGGGCTACGCATCCGCTACCAGACCAGCTGGGGCGACGGTACCCTGCACAGCCCACTATGGGGCCGATACAATGCGGACAACCTGCTGCTGGCACTCGGCGTCCTGCTCGGCCA
>JAHDBG010000001.1 GCA_020630515.1 Gammaproteobacteria bacterium | reverse complement strand
ATGTGGTCTGAAATCAGGTTTTACATTAAGTCTATTATGAGGTTTGGCTATGAGGAAAGATCAAGCAGTGGAAGTAAACCTTGATGACCTGGTTACGGCTTAAAGCCGGATTTAGTCTACCTGATAGTCGACTGACTACAAAGCATTAGGGTAATTCAACGGAGCAGTGAGTTAACCCCTTAGCTTTGGAAGAAAATTTCTTATCAAAGGTTAGTAATTTACTATACTGTTGACATTGAGTCAGATGAAGAGCGTCAGAAAAATCCATTCCTTTTCTATGCCACTCGATAGCTTGAGCAATATGTGTAGGATTAGATAAGTGAATATTATGCAAACCAAACAGCTTTTCTAGAGCATCACAGACTTCAAAAGAAGAAAATTCATAGGCATATCTAAGAACCCATTCAGTTTCTAAAATTACAGTATTTGAAATAAATATCTCATTTGAATTGAAAATGGAAAAGGCAGCTTTATATTGTACTAAATCATCCTGAGTAAGGAATCGGATTATGATGTTAGTATCAATTGAAATCATTCGAAACCACCCTTAACACCCCTTCCAATGGCTGCTGTCATTTCGTTAAGTGATTTTGGTCTTCCTTTATATTTAAGGCAAGAAGCAACCATAGAGATATCAGTTTTAACGAAAGGTTTTTTTGGTTTAAGTAAAATGCCATCACCAGTATCCACAACAACAAGCTCTAAGCCGATTTCCCAATGATGAGCAACTCTGAGAGACTTAGGAATGATAACCTGCCCTTTACTGGATAGTTTGGTTGTGTTCATAATGATAACGATGTTTAGCCTGAAGAAACGGTAAGATAAAAGTAAGATTTTAGTTATTATAGCCTTAACTGTCAATATCTGTAGTGGTTTGATTTTCTATCCTTTATAGTGGAGCCGATCCGCTCATACCTCGATGCTGATGAAGAATCTTCAACTCCAGAATAATTTGCTGTACCTCACCCTGAAAACCGGCTTGCTCACCTACCGGCTACTGTAGTGCTCATTACAATTGTCTTCCCTGACAAGCACCGAAAATAAATCAACACATTCATTGGAAAAAAACATAATGAGTTCTGTATTATCAGACGAAGAACAAACACCACCAGTTAATGATTCTGATGTGGCGATTATCGGTATGGCCTGCCGCCTGCCTGATGCCAGCACGCCCGATGTATTCTGGCAGAATGTGCGCGATGGTGTGGAATCGATCTCGCGTTTTTCAGAGCAGGAATTATTGGCCGAAGGCCACGATCCGGACCTGATTAAGCGTCCTGATTATGTGCCAGCGCGCGCCATTTTGTCTGATGTCGAATATTTTGATGCCTATTTCTTTGGCTATGCGCCCCGCGAAGTCGAGAGGCTTGACCCGCAACATCGCCTGTTCCTGGAATCTGCGCTGGAGGCGCTTGAGAATGCGGGCTATGGCAGCGATAGTAATCGAGGCAAGGTCGGGGTATATGCCGGCATGGCGATGAGTCGCTATCTGGAGCAACCGTGGCTCAGAAATGACAAAGATTATTTAACCACCCGGGTTTCCTACAAATTAAATCTGCAAGGCCCCAGCGTCAATGTGCAATGTGCCTGTTCCACTTCACTGGTAGCCGTTCATCTGGCCTGCCAGAGCCTAGTCGATGGCGAATGCGGCATGGCGTTAGCCGGTGGTGTCTCAATTGATTTTCCTAATAAGTCGGGCTATCTGTACGAAGCGGGGAATATCTTTTCTCCTGATGGCCACTGCCGGGCGTTTGACGCGCAGGCTCAGGGGACTTTATTTGGGGATGGTCTGGGTATTGTGGTGCTGAAGCGTCTGGAAGATGCGTTAGCCGATGGCGATACGGTACATGCAGTGATTAAGGGCTCTGCGATCAATAATGACGGGGCACGCAAGGTGGGTTATATCGCGCCCAGCGTTGCAGGCCAGGCCGAGGTGATTGCAGAAGCGATCGACATCGCCGATGTGGATCCGGAGACCATCACTTATATTGAAACACATGGCACGGCAACCACGCTGGGCGATCCGATTGAAATCGCGGGTCTGAGCCAGGCATTTCAGGCCCACACAGATAAAACAGGTTTTTGTGCCATTGGCTCGTTGAAGTCCAATCTGGGACATCTGAATAAGGCTGCCGGGGTTGCCGGGCTGATTAAGGTAGTTCTGGCCCTGAAGCACGGGATGATTCCGCCCAGCCTGCATTTTGAGCACCCGAATCCTGAGATTGATTTTGCGAATAGCCCTTTTTTCGTTAATACGCAATTATCGCCCTGGCCGGTGACTGACTCGCCACGTCGGGCCGGTGTTAGTTCTTTTGGTGTTGGTGGAACGAATGCCCATGTCGTTGTGGAAGAAGCCTTGCCTCGTCCGCCTTCCGGCCCCAGCCGTCCCTGGCAGTTGTTGTTGCTTTCCGCCAGAACGCCTGCGGCTCTGGACAGCGCCACGACTAATCTGGCTAATCATTGCAAAGCAAACCCGGAGATCAATCTCGCGGATGTGGCCTATACGCTACAGGTCGGTCGTGAGGGCTTTACTCATCGGCGCATTCTGGTGTGTCGTGATGTGCATGAGGCAATCTCCTCGTTAGCCTCGGCCACTGGACAGGCTGCTTATCCGGCGTCTGCCAGCCGCCCCGTGACCTTTATGTTCTCGGGGCAAGGGGCGCAATATGTGAATATGGGGCGTGAACTGTATGAGACAGAACCCACATTCCGCGCACAGATTGATCATTGTTCAACCATTCTGCTGCCTCTGTCAGGGCTTGATTTGCGTCATATTTTATACCCCGATGTTGAACAAGTTGATGCCGCCCGCCAGCAGCTACGACAGACCGCTGTTACCCAACCGGCCCTGTTTGTCATTGAGTATGCGTTAGCTCAGTTGTGGATGGCCTGGGGAGTCCGACCGAAGGCGATGATCGGTCACAGTATTGGCGAATATGTAGCGGCCACGCTGGCGGGTGTCTTTGATCTCGCAGACGCACTCCGGCTGGTCTGTGTGCGTGGCAAGATGATGCAGGAATTACCGGCAGGCAAGATGCTGGTGGTATCGTTACCTGCTGATGAAGTTGAGGCATTAGCCGGACTGGGTCTTTCGCTGGCTGCGAGCAATGGCCCTGCTATTTCAGTTGTCTCAGGCCTGCCGCAGGCGATAGACGAATTGCAGGCAAGACTGTGCTCCACCGGGACGCCACATCGTCTATTGCATACGTCCCATGCGTTCCATTCCCAGATGATGGAGCCGATGATGGGCGCGTTCATGGCAGAAGTGCAACAGGTTTCGCGGCACGCACCACAAATTCCGTTCCTGTCTAATGTCACCGGTACCTGGATAACGGCAACAGAGGCCACGGACCCTGCTTATTGGGCCAGGCATCTGCGGCAACCGGTGCGTTTCTCGGATGGGATTCACACTTTATCGGCAGAGCCTGAACAAATCTGGTTAGAGGTAGGTCCTGGCAACACCCTGTGTACGCTGGCGAAACAACATCCTGAGGTTGTCCCAACGCAGGCAGGATTAGCAGGCCAGGTGATCCTCGCTTCCCTGCATCATCCCCGCAAGACGCAATCAGATGTCGCGTTCTTACTGAACACGTTGGGGCAGCTGTGGCAGGCGGGTGGCACCGTTGACTGGCGAGGGTTTTATCAGCACGAAGCACGTTACCGTTTGCCCTTACCGACCTATCCTTATGAACGCCAGCTATTTAAGGCCCCAAATAAAAAACAGTTGTCCCGGGAGACACAGCGCAAGACCGATCTGGCCGACTGGTTTTATCGGCCGGCATGGAAGCAATCAACCTTGACAGGCGCAGTAAACAACTCTGTGCCATCCGGGTATGTGTTGTTCATGGATGATTGTGGGGTGGGGACTGAATTACGCCAAGCGCTGGAACAGTCGGGACAGGAGGTCATTCAGGTGCAAATCGGGGTGGGCTTCGAAAAAATCAATGAACGTGCCTACACTCTGAATCCGCAACAGCCGGATGATTACCAACGATTGATCAGCGAATGGCGTCATGCAGGCAGGAAGCCCGGCACGATCGTGCATTTGTGGAGCCTTACGTCCACCATCCGGTCTGATCCGGAGTGGATGGCGCGTCAGCAGGCAAGTGGGTTTGACAGCCTGTGGTATCTGGCACAGGCATCCGGCAACCAGAGTCAGGGTTCTGATGATGCTGCCTCTCAGGTTCAGATTGTGGTTGTTTCTAATCATCTCCGGAGCGTGACCGGGGAAGAACCGCTATCTGCTGAAAAGTCCACGATATTGGGGCCAGTTCGGGTCATTCCGACCGAATATCCCAACATTCACTGCCGTAACATCGATATTATTTTGCCTGAGGCGGAAAGTCAGCAACAACAGCCTGTGGTCAGGCAGTTGCTGACGGAGCTGACGGGTAGCAGTACATCTGATCCTGTCGTCGCGTATCGCGGCAGACACCGCTGGGTACCCTTCTTTGAGCCGGTCCGGCTGACAGAGTCTGCGCAGGCCCCGTGTTTACGGACAGGCGGTGTGTATCTGATCACTGGCAATCTGTCCGGGCTTGCTCTTGTCGCCGCCCGATATCTGGCCCAACAGGTACAGGCCAGGCTGACGCTGATCATGTCTGACGACATCAGCCAGCATGCTCGCCAGATACAGGCACTGGAGGCGCTGGGGGCAACCGTGCTGCCCATCCAGGCTGATGTGACCGATCAGGCACAAATGGAAGAGGTCGTGGCGCAGACCTTCACCAGGTTTGGCCAGATCAACGGTGTCGTGCAGGGTGCGAGAACGAAGACAGACACAGATCATGTGTTAGCCATCACGATGCAGGGCACGCGGGTACTGGATGCGGTGTTGCAGCCGTATTTTCCCGAGTTCCGGATACTGGAGTCTTCCATCGCCTCCATTCTGCCTGCCACAGAACTGGCTGACGATACGGCTGCCAGTATCTTTCTGGACACCTTCGCACACTGCAAATCACATGATGATGAGACACTCGTTCTGGCAGTCAACTGGTCTGCCTGGCGCGATATCCGGTGTACAGAACAGGAGGCGCCGTCAGATAGTGAACAGGCTGAGCTGTTCAGTCGTATCCTGCGAGCAACCTGGCCGCAGGTGATCATCTCTGGTCAGGATTTGCAGGCCAGCATTGAGGCGCATGCCTGCCCGGTGCTTTCTTCGCAGCCTGCGGCGGAAGACGATGCGCCAGCCAAGTCAGGATATGAACGACCAATACTGGCCCAGGCCTATTCTGCACCCAGAGATAAACTGGAACAATTTGTGGCCGATATCTGGCAGGATTTCTTTGGCATTGAGGCAATCGGCATCCATGATGATTTCTTTGAACTGGGAGGACATTCGCTCAGTGCGATGCGGCTGACCAATACTCTGCAGGAAGCACTTGGCGAGATCGTGCAGATTGCCGCGATATTCAGTGCGCCTACCGTGGCGGAACTGGCCTGCTACCTCAAGCAACACTATCGGGATGCTGCAGCCCAAGTTTCAGGTATTGAATTTGCCTCAGACGCCACAGCAGAGCCACTCACATCCGGCATTGATGCCACGAAGGTCGCTCAGGCACGGCAAACGTTGCCATCGTGGCTGGATGATAGCAAGCGTTTCCCGACGAAAAACCCACCTGCCGTTTTCGTTCTGGCCCCGAATCGGTCCGGAACGACCTTGTTGCGCGTGATGCTGGGTGGCCACCCACAATTATTTTCTCCCCCGACCCTGTCGCTCTTACGGTTTGAGACATTGGCACAACGTAAAGAGGTTGCCCGCTTTTCGCTGGAGGGCACGATCCGCGCCTTGATGCAGGTACACGACTGTGATGGCGCAGAGGCAACGCGCCTGATGCAGAAATACGAGCAACAACAGCTGACCACACAGGAATTTTATCGTGTGCTGCAACAAGCCATCGGACAGCAGATTCTGGTGGATAAGACCTCTTCGTATGCCTTGTACCCGGATGCACTTGCGCGTGCCGAGATGTATTTTGAGAACGCCCGGTATATCCATCTGGTGCGTCACCCTTATGGCATGATTCACTCGTTTGAAAAGGCTAGATTCGACTTGCTGGGTAATCGATTCGGCAAGGACAATGAATTTACCAGACGCGAGATTGCTGAACTGACTTGGCTGATTAGCCAGCAGAATATCCTCAATTTCTTTGAACAGATTCCGGCGCATCGTCAACACCGCCTGCGCTTCGAAGACCTGGTGCAAGACCCTCACAACGCGGCCCAAGGCATTTGTCAGTTTTTAAACATAGACTTTGACACAGAAATGTTAGAGCCACATAAAGACAAAAAGACACGTATGACGGATGGTATTCATTCAGGATCAAGGCAGATTGGTGATCCCAAGTTCCATCAGCACAAACGTATTGATCCCGGCGTCGCCGACAAATGGAAAGAGACGTATCAGGTCGATTTTTTAGGCGACATCACTTGGCAAATGGCTGAGCGCTTTGGCTATCAGCGGATTACCGACCTGGCTGAGACCCGTCAGAAGGGCGCGGTTTCTCAGCGTACCGAGCCAATCCAACCCGTGCCACGGGATCGTCAGATACCGCTTTCATTTGCGCAGGAACGGCTGTGGAGCTGGCAACAGCTGGCAGGCGAGAGCGTGAGCTATAAGATCTCAAAGTTCCGGCATCTCAGCGGCCCCCTCAACGTCGAGGCACTGGAAAAAAGTCTATCCTTCCTGGTACATCGTCACGAAGGCCTACGCACGACCTTCCCGGTGGTGGACGGACAAGCGATCCAGCGTATCCATCCTGCAGAGAATGTCAGCCTGCCACTGGTTGACTTACAGGGTTTGTCACAAGCAGATCAGGCACGCGAAATCAGGCGGTTGAAACACGACAATGCCAACCATCCCTTTGATCTGGCACAGGGACCGCTATTTCGTATCACCCTGTTACGTTTAGATGCACAGGAGCATATTCTCCTGTCTACGTTCCACCACATTATTACTGACGGCTGGTCAAGAAGAAGGCTGTTCCGGGAGTTATCTGTGCTGTATGCGGACTTCTCACAAGGAAGACCGGCTTCCTTACCCGGGCTGTCGCTGCAGTACGCCGATTTTGCTTACTGGCAGCGGCACACGCTGCAGGGTGACGTGCTGACCAGATCGTTGGGCTACTGGAAGGAGCATCTGGGAGGGGAGATTCCTGTTCTCACCTTTCCACAAGATTATCCACAGCCCGCACAGCCTTCCTTCAGGGGAGAGAAGCAATCAGCCTATCTGACTAAACCGCTGATGGCGGCACTCAGACAACTGAGCCAGCAGGAAAACAGTACGCTGTTCATGACGATGCTGACCGCCTTCAAGGCCTTGCTCTGTCACAAAACGGGACAGGAAGATATCATTATTGGTTCGCCGAACGCCGGTCGCACACGTGCCGGAGTAGAAGACATCTTTGGGTATTTCGTCAGCCCGCTGGTGCTGCGTACAACCTTGCAGGGAGATCTCACCTTCCGTGATTTGTTACATCGGGTGCGTCAGGTAGTCTTAGGGGCCTATACCCACCAGGAAGTCCCCTTTGAGAAGGTCATGGCCGAGCTGCACCCACAACGTGATCTGAATCGCGAACCTGTGTTTACAGTGTGGTTCAATATGGTCAATCTGGAAAAACACCCGCTTCGCCTACCGGGCCTGACCGTTGAGCCGATAACATTCACTAATCATCAGACCTCCATGTTCGACTTCAGCTTACTGGTCGGAGAAGTGGACGAGACCGAGTTTAATGATCACGACAGTGACGCAGATTTCCGTCTGAAACTGACTTATAAGGCAGATTTATTTCAGGCTGATCGCATGGTGCAATTGCTGGCACAATACCAGAAGCTGCTGGCACAGATTATTACGCAGCCGGACAGTCGGCTTGCTGAGCTGCTGTCTGAGTAGACTCCATGCAACCTATCGGCATCATCGGCGGCATTGGGCCATTTGCGGACATTGATCTGATACAGAAGATACACACCCAGACTCAGGCCAGCACCGATCAGGAACATATTCCGGTTATTCTGCACTCATTCCCACATCAGATTCCGGATCGAAGTGCCTTCCTGTCAGGACAGTTGCCTGATAACCCCTCAGGCCCGCTATCGCATGTACTGGAATCGGTGGCACGCGCTGGTGCTGCTGTTGTCGGTATGCCGTGTAACACCGCACACGCCCCGACCATCTTTGAGCCACTTCAGGAACGTGCTGCGGCACTGGGCATCAGGCTGCTCAATATGGCGGATGAGACCGTGCAGTTTGTGCAGAAACATTACCCGGACATTCAGCGTCCCGGCCTGTTCGGAACGAATGGTACATATCAGTCCGGCGTCTATGAGGTCGCATTTGCACAATTAGGCATAGACCTGATCCTGCCTGCCTCAACCATGCAGGCAGAAGTGATGCATCCGGCAATCTATGATCCCATCTGGGGCATTAAGGCGATCTGCCACCCGGCATCAAAGCAGGCCAGACGCCTGCTGGGTCGCGGGGTGATGCACCTGAAGGAACGCCATGCGGACGCCGTGCTATTAGCCTGTACAGAGTTACCGCCAGCCGTTGATGCACATCTGCTGTGCGGACTGCGGATGATTGATCCGACGCTTGCACTAGCCCGCGCCCTGATTCAGGAGGCTGTCGGCTCATCATGTTTAGTCCCCCTGGCAAAAAATCTCCGAGGCACTTAAAAAATGTTGATTTCCGCCTTAATTGTGACTGGAGGCATTGTCACGCTGGGATCACTAAAGTACCAGGCGAATTGTCGCAAGAAAAAATTAATTGAGACCATATCTCCTCCACAGGAGCACGAACACAAAACCCGCTTTTCCTTATATGATCAGATTATAACGATTAGCAAAAAGCTGAAGCTGGATCAGGTTGTCCCGATTTCACGCCAGACCAAGGAACCGTTATTTAAAACAAGTTTATCTCCGTGGGAAGAGAAACAAATCACGCATGACCAGCCCACGAGACAGGTCACCAAGGAAACGGAATATTCGATCAGGAGCGATTTACGTCTGCTCAGACGCTATATCTCAAAATACTGGCGTCCATACTGGGGTGTAGCACTGTTCAGCGGCGCAGGTTTACTGGTTTTTGGCCTCTATCAGACCACATTTGCCTATGCACTAAAGGTGATTATAGACGGAGTTGGCACGGCTGGTGGACTTGCTGCAATCGGCCCCATCCTGCAAGCACTTCTGATCAGTTTTCCTGTCGTGGTGCTGGCGACTATAGTGGGTGAAAGAATCTCCGCCCGCCTAGGTAGTCGGATTGTGAAGGATATTCAGTACGATATCTTTGAACACCTGCAAAGGCTTTCACCAGGTTTTTATAAAAAGACCAGGCTGGGTGATATTCTGGCGCGTTTTTCTTCCGATATGTTGTATGTCAGGATGGGCATGGGCGCACAATTATTGCCAAGTATGGTAGACCTGTTGACGCTTGGCGTAAGCATCGCCTTCATGTTCTGGCTTTCCTGGCAAATGGCTCTGATCAGCCTGCTCTCCCTACCTCTGATGGCATACATTCTGCGGGAGTTCTCACCTCGCGTTGCACAAGCCAACTTTGCGCTCAAAAACCAGGAAGCACTGATGATTCACGCAGTGCAGGAAGGGGTGCGGGCACAACCAGTCGTCAAGAGCTTCAGCACGCATCCATTCATCCAGGACTGTTTTCTCGGAGAGTTGAACAAACTGGAAGACAAGACCACCGAATCGCTTTTCAGCCGGGCGATGTTTGAGAGTTCCTCGGTCATCTCACTATTCTCAGCCCAACTGATCTCTGTTTCGGCGGGCCTGTTGCTGCTCAGTGGTGGATACCTGTCAGTCGGGGCACTCGTCTCCTACATGGTAGCTCAGATGGCGGCACATCAGAATGTTCGCCAACTGTTCCGCAACCGGCTTCACTCATTGATTATGTCTGGTGTCGGACTACGCCGGGTAGACCTGTTATTCCGGAAGCAGGCGGAGATTGTGGATGCACCTGCCGCCATTGAACTACCCGCTTTCTGTCAGGTGATTCATTTTGATCATGTTTCATTCGGCTATACCAAGACAGGCTATCAACTGAACCAGGTGGACTTCAGCATCGAAAGTGGTCAGTTTGTGGCCTTTGTGGGCCCCAGTGGTGCAGGCAAGAGCACCCTGTTCAATCTACTGCTGCGCTTTTATGAAGTCGGTACAGGGCGAATCACCATTGATGGGATGGATGTACGTGACATCACACAAACCTCACTGCGTCAGCAAATGGGCATCGTCCTGCAGGAAACCTTCATCTTCAATACCAGTATCCTGAATAACATCCGCATCGTTAAGCCTGATGCCACAAACACAGACGTGATCAGGGTCGCACAAGCTGCCGAACTGCACGACTTTATCATGACACTACCTGAAGGCTATGAAACCAATGCTGGTGAAGCCGGTGGACGCCTCTCTGGCGGACAAAAGCAACGTATTGCTATAGCACGTGCCATGCTTTGCAACCCTGCTATCCTGATTCTGGATGAAGCCACCAGTAGCCTAGATGCCGAAACAGCCGCTGCTGTTGACGCCACTATTCACGCCCTGAGCAAAGCACGTACTGTGATTTCAATTTCGCACCATCTGCGATCTGTCGTCAAGGCCGATAAAATATTTGTACTGGACCAGGGACACATTGTGGAGCAGGGAACGCACCAGAAACTGTTAGCGACAGATGGCTTATACGCCCAGCTCTGGCATACTCAGGTTACCTCCGGATAGAATCTGCTCAGACACTCTGCAACATACCTGGTCACTGCAGAATTCAGGCTGAGTGTGAGATATGTCGCCAGCGCATACCGCTGAGCAACAAGGTCACGATATAAGTCGCTATCCCCAGTGGTATCCATAACAACAGCGACAACACACGTTGCCACAGGGCCTGATCCAGCCACACTGACAGCGGTGGTGCCAGCCACACCAGCAACAGGCTCATTACGCCACCCGCAATCACAATACGCGCGCAGAATAATCCCCAACCGGCTACCGGCTGGTACACAGTACGCAGACTACGCCATAACAGAAATGCATTCAGGCAGGCCGACAGGCTGGTCGCCAGTGCCAGGCCGGTATGTTGCAGTGGCACAATCAGCAGAAGGTTAAACACCATATTCACCGACATGGCGATCATGCCAATACGTACCGGGGTGCGGGTATCCTGCTGTGCATAACAGGCGGCAGCCAGCACCTTGATCAGCAGAAAGGCCAGCAGACCACTGGCATAGGCCATCAGGCTGAGCCGGGCCATCTGCACATCGTGCGCCACAAAGACATCTGACAGAAACAGGGTTGCAATGATCGGCCCGGCCAGTATTACCAGGCCAGCCGCAGCAGGCACACCGCAGAATACGATCAGCCGCAACCCCCAGTCCAGGTTACGAGCAAATTCAGCCGGGGCCTGCCCGGCCTGATCACGCGCTAAGCGCGGCAACAGCACCGTGCTCATCGCCACCCCTAAGATACCGAGCGGAAATTCAACCAGGCGATCTGAATAATACAGCCAGGAGATGCTGCCACTGACCAGAAAAGACGCCAGGACCGTATCCAGCAATAGATTGATCTGAGTGATGGAGACCGCAAATAAGGCGGGCAGCATCAGGCGCAGAATACGGCGCACCCCCGGATGCCGGAACGAGATCCGGAAACGCGGCAGCAGCTTCAGTTGTGCCAGAAACGGAATCTGAAAGACACACTGGCTGACCCCCGCAATCAGCACCCCCCAGGCCAGGGCCACCACGGGCTGTTCCAGCCACGGACTGAGCCATAATGCACAACCGATCAGGGACAGATTGAGCAACACCGGGGTAAACGCCGGTGCAGCAAACCGGTTGTGTACCTGCATCACCCCACCGGCAAATGCGGTCAGTGAGATAAAAAACAGATACGGAAAGGTCAGGCGTAACATCTCGCCCGCCAGTGCCAGCTTCTCCCCGGCAGCGTCATCCGATACCCAGCCAATCGCAAACAGACCGATAATCACCGGAGCCAGCAATATCCCCAGAACAGAGATCAGACATAATATCAGCGCGAGGGTACCGGCCACATGGTCAATCAATGACTTCAGATCTGCCGGGCTGCGTTGCGCCTTGTATTCCGTCAGGACCGGCACAAAGGCCGTGGCAAAGGCACCTTCAGCAAATAACCGGCGTAAAAAATTCGGGATCCTGAAGGCGACAAAAAAGGCATCGGTGAATGCACTCGCCCCGAAGCTATGCGCGAATACTAAATCACGCACAAACCCCAGGAGTCGTGATAAGGTGGTATAAAAACCCACTGTTGAGACAGCGCGAAATAATGACAGAACCATTCTCCTTAACAAACCGGTTGCGTCAGGCACATGCCCTGCTGGCCTGGCAGACCACAGATCAGGGCGAATACAGTGCCTTTACCAGCATCATCGGCACCGGCGACAGTGCGCCGCTACCATTGCATGGCAGGCTACACCTGGCACCGGATCAGGTGCAGATACATCTGCTGCGCCCGGCAGCCCATGCCACTTATCCGTCACTCAACCGTGCTGAACAGACCCGCGCCCAACGCTACCGGTTTGCGAAGGATCGTCTGCTATATCAGGCAGCGCATCATTTTTTGCGTACCAGCCTGAGCCGGTATGCTGAAATCACACCAGACGAGTGGTATTATAGCCATAATCGGTATGGTAAACCGGCAGTGGCCAACCCTGACCATACTTGGCTGCAGTTTAATCTGTCGCATACCCGGGGTCTGATCGGATGTGCGGTCAGCCTGAACCGTGCGATCGGTGTGGATGTCGAAGGCGCGCGCGCATTGACCGACCTGGTCAGCATCAGTCGCAGTGTATATGCCGGTCCGGAGCTGGAGGATGTGCTGAATCATGCCGGTGACGCGCAATGCACTCGGTTTTATACCTACTGGACCCTGAAAGAAGCCTATATCAAGGCGCGTGGCATGGGGCTGTACCTGCCTTTGCAACAATTCCATTTTACCGCTGCCGATCACAGTCTCTGGCAACTGCATTGTGCACCGGAACTGAACGACTCCGGCACACACTGGCATTGCCAGGGGCTGGCCTTGTCTCAGGATGATTATCTGGCTTACGTCGTCGCACTACAACCACACCCTGCCAAACCTGTTTTGTGATTCCTGAACTTGGTCAATTCTTACTCAGCCTCGCCTGCATCCTGGCGCTGTTACTGGGTACCCTGCCTCTGATTGGCGCACAACGCGATATCCCCCTGTGGATTACCCTCGCCCGTCCCCTCAGCCATCTGCATACCCTCGCCCTGCTCGGCGCGTTCGGTCTGCTGACCACCAGCTTTCTCACCCATGATTTTTCGGTCGCGTATGTCGCCCACAATGCGAATACGCAACTGCCTGTCCCTTATCTGATCTCGGCGGTCTGGGGTGCACACGAAGGTTCCCTGTTGCTCTGGACATTGATCCTGGCACTGTGGACCAGTGCAGTCAGCTACTTCAGTCGCCAGATTCCAACCCCGCTGCTGGCACGTATTCTGAGCGTCCTGGGCCTAGTCAGTGTCGGCTTTCTGGCATTTATGCTGTTTACCTCCAATCCGTTTGCCCGGCTGGTGCCGGCAGCAATTGAAGGACGCGACCTCAATCCATTATTACAAGACCCGGGACTTATCTTTCATCCGCCGATGCTGTATCTGGGCTATGTCGGCTTTGCGATCCCGTTTGCATTCGCAGTTGCCGCGATGCTCAGCGGACAGTTTGATGCCGCCTGGGCACGCTGGATGCGGCCCTGGGTACATCTGGCCTGGGTCTGCCTGACACTCGGCATCACATTGGGCAGTTGGTGGGCCTATTACGAACTGGGTTGGGGCGGCTGGTGGTTCTGGGATCCGGTCGAAAATGCATCCTTTATGCCCTGGCTGGTCGGCACCGCCCTGATGCATTCGCTTGCGGTGACCGACAAGCGAGGTGCCTTCAAGGCCTGGACTCTGTTGCTCGCGATCTGTGCCTTCTCACTCAGCCTGCTCGGTACCTTTCTGGTACGCTCCGGCATACTGACCTCAGTTCATGCGTTTGCTTCCGACCCGGAGCGCGGTGTGTTTATCCTCGCGTTTCTGGTCGCCGTGGTCGGGGGCTCATTGTTGTTGTATGCCCTGCGTGCACAGACTATCCGCAGCCAGATTCTGTTGCATACGGTCTCACGTGAGACCGGGTTGCTGCTGAATAATGTACTGCTACTGGTTGCTGCGGCGATGATTCTGCTCGGCACTCTGTATCCACTGCTGAGTGATGCACTGCAACTCGGCAAGATTTCTGTCGGTCAGCCTTATTTTGACCGGATGTTCAGCATGTTAATGCTGCCACTGATCCTGTTGCTCGGTATCGGGCCGCACCTGCGCTGGGGCAGGGACACACCGGCACGCATCGGTACGGTGCTGCGCCTGCCGCTGTTGCTCGCAATATTACTCGCTTTCGTCTGGGCCTGGCTGTTCACACCAACCTGGGCCTGGACTGCATTACTTGGTCTGTCGTTGGCCTGCTGGGTTGGTGCTTCCACCCTCAGCGGCCTGTACCAGCGTCTGCGCAGTACCACGCATTGGCGTCAGCTACCACGTGGTTACTGGGGTATGAATCTGGGGCATCTGGGCATCGTGGTATTTATCATCGGTGTCACACTCACCACGACCTATTCAACTGAAAAAGACCTGCGCCTGGCACCCGGCGAAACCTACACTCTGGATGGTTATGTGTTTACCTTTGAGGGTGTAGCACAACATGCCGGGCCCAATTATCAGGCAAGCCGTGGCCGGATCAGTGTGCAGACACCGGATGGCGACACTCTGCAGCTGTTGCCTGAAAAGCGGATCTATTCCGTGCAGAAGATGCCGATGACCGAAGCCGCAATTGACCCGGGGTTGACGCGCGACCTGTTTGTTGCGCTCGGCGAGCCACTGACTGACGGTGCCTGGGGCGTGCGGCTATACCACAAGCCGTTTATCCGCTGGATCTGGTGGGGTGCGGTACTGATGGCTCTCGGCGGACTGCTTGCTTCGACTGACGCCCGTTATATCGGTTTCAGGACCGCGCATGATGATTCCGGCAAACACACTCGGTAAATGCCTGTGAGATTCTGTTCCAGGTCGGTGTACCTGCGTTTCATCAGCGGCACTCTGCTGGTGCTGAGCATGTTAAGTGCCTGCGGATTTCAATTGCGTGGTCAACTCCCGCAACTGGCCCATATCCCCGGCCCGTGGCAGCTGCAGGGTGTGGCACCCTATTCCGATCTGTCGCACGAAATGACCCGTCAGTTGCACCAGGCTGGAGTGCAACTCGTCACCAGAGATGGACAGCGTATTCTGGAGATTTCAGAGTTGCAACAGGATACGCGTCTGTTCAGTGTCAACGCACAGAATGAAGCGGTAGAATATGAGCTGATCTTAAGCTGGCAGTTTGCACTGCGCCATCCGCGACAACCCCCGTCCCTTAATCCCACCAGAATCCGCACCAGTCGGGTTGTGTATCAACCACAGGCAGACCGACTCAGCAGTGACCGGGAAGCACAACAATTACGTACTGATATGCAACGTGAGCTGGTTACACGCATGTTACGTATGCTGACCACTACAACACTGCCCTTAACAAACGCCGGGTAACACCCTTGAGATTAAGGGAAGCGCCAGCCGAGGCGGACCTGGTAGTCGTGTTGTGACCAGTCGGTGCGCCTGCGCCAGCAGGCCTCAGGATGGCAGGTGGCTTGGGCAGAAGTGAGTTCGATGGCGTCGAAGCCAACCTGACGGGCTATCGCGTACTGGTCAGGCAGCAGGTCTCCGGCGGCACGCAGGTGGCCCCGGTAGCCCAGCAGACGCAGCTGACGGGCCAGCGTGTAGCCGCGCCCGTCACTGAACTTCGGAAAGGTGATGCGGATATGACTGATATGATCCAGGTGTGCATCTAACTGCCCCGGATCTGTGGTGGCGGGAATGTCTGTTGCGCAGCCTCGCGCAGGCCAAGCCATCTCAGGTGTGTAGTCTACCCAGGATAGGGGTTGGGTCTCTTCTTGAAATCCTGCATCCGTGACAAGAATGTTCATGCGGCCTGGCTGATCGGTGTGGTGTCCAGGCGCTGGATGCGTCCGTTCACAAAATGGATACCACACTCACGTTTCGTGCTGTTACGCCAGCGGCCAGCCCGGCTGGCTTCGTGCCCGGCGACAGGTGAGGTACAGGGTGCACAGCCGATAGACCGATAGCCCTGCACCACCAGTGGGTGAGCTGGCAGTTGGTGTTGTTGCCGGTAATCTTCCAGTTCCTGCGGTGTCCAATGTGCCAGTGGATTGATCTTGATGCGCTGATCCTGCTCATTCTCGAAATAGTCCAGGTCCGCCCGGGTATCACTCTGGTACCGTTTACGCCCGCTGATCCAGGCATCAAATCCGCTCAGGGCCTGTTGTAACGGGCGTACCTTGCGCAGCTCGCAGCAGCTGTTCGGTGCTACCTGGTGCAATCTGCCGTCAGGATCCTGTGCTGCCAGCGCCTCAGGATCAGGTCTTAAGATACGCAGATCAGTCAGCCCGAGCTGTTCGGTCAGTTGTTGCTGGTACACCAGTGTTTCCGGAAACAGCTTGCCGGTATCAATAAACAATACCGGGGTCGCCGGATTCACGCGTGCCACCAGGTGCAGCAGAACGGCTGACTCGGCACCGAAAGAAGATACCAGTGCGATCCGGCTCAGGCGCGGATCGTGCAGCACCTGTTCAATAAACAGCCGGGTCGGCTGGCCACGATAATCTTTATTCAGCCCGGCAACCCGGGCGGTGAATGAGTTCTGTTCAGACATGGGCATACAGAGCTGTTTTGAAGGGTGCCGGACCCAGGCGGCGATAGGTATCAGTAAAAGACTCGTCGGCGGTGCTGCGCTGTGCCAGATAGGCCTGTATGAGTCGTTCCATGGCTGGGAGGATGTCTTCGTACGAAAAGCCCTGCCCGGTGCGCTTACCCAGCGTCGCCTGTTCGGTGTGATCGCCACCCAGGGTAATCTGATAGCTTTCAACACCACCCCGATCCATGCCGAGGATACCGATATGGCCGACATGGTGATGGCCACACGCATTGATACAACCGGAAATCTTGACCTTCAGCGGGCCAATCTGGTGTTCCAGTTCATCAAACCGTTGTGCGATCTGTTGTGCGATCGGGATGGAGCGCGCCATCGCCAGCGAACAATAGTCCATTCCCGGGCAGGCAATGATGTCCGAGATCAGGCCGATGTTCGCGGTCGCCAGTCCGTGTTCACGCAATGCGGCGTGCAATGCCGGCAGATCGCCTTTGTGCACATGTGGCAGAATCAGGTTTTGTTCGTGACTGGCACGCAGATCGCTGTGCCCGCAGGTTTCGGCCAGATCAGCCAGGACACGCATCTGGTGACTGTTGATATCACCCGGTGTTTGCCCGTGCGCCTTCAGTGAGACGGTGACTATCGCATAGTCCGGATGTTTGTGCGGGTGCAGGTTCGTTCCGGCCCATGCATTGAAGATCGGATCCTGTTGCCGGGCCTGATCAAACGCACTGGTATCCGCTGTCTGGTACTCAGGTGGTGCAAATGCCGCTTCCAGCTCGGTTAACAAGGCCTGATCCACGCCGCTGAAGTGTGGTCGGATACGCTGAAAACGTTCTTCCACTTGTGCGCGAAATGCCTCCAGTCCGACCTGCTGCACAGTGATTTTGATGCGCGCCTTGTACAGGTTATCGCGTCGTCCGATACTGTTGTAGACGCTGAGAATCGCTTCCAGGTAAGGCAACAGCTCCGCCTTTGGCAGGAATTCACGGATCACCTGACCGATCACCGGAGTCCGTCCCAGACCGCCTCCCACAATCACTGTATAGCCCGGAGCACCGGTCGCATCACGCTGCATCTGCAGGCCGATATCATGCGCACGGGTGACGGCCCGATCCTGCGGACTGCCCGTCAGGGCAATCTTGAATTTACGCGGTAGAAACATAAATTCAGGATGATCCGTGGACCATTGCCGGATCAGTTCCGCTGTCGGGCGTGGATCTTCAATTTCATCTGCCGCCGCTCCGGCAAAATGATCAGCAGTGACGTTGCGGATGCAATTGCCGGAGGTCTGGATCGCATGCATATCAACATCAGCTAATGCCTCCAGAATATCTGCCACATTGTCCAGTTGCGGCCAGTTATACTGGATGTTCTGCCGGGTAGTGAAGTGGCCGTAGCCCTTGTCCCAGCGATCTGCGATGTATGCCATCTGGCGCAGTTGTGCCGGACTGAAGGTACCATACGGAATCGCGACCCGTAACATATACGCATGCAGTTGCATATACAGGCCATTCATCAACCGGAATGGCTTGAATTCTTCTTCTGTCAGGCTGCCGTCGAGTCGCCGCCGGATCTGCTCGCGAAACTGCGTAATGCGGCGTCTGACAAATGCCTTATCAAAGGGTTGATACGAATACATGATGTGATTTCTGCATAACGGGTGTCAGGCGGCCTGTTTGCCGTGCCAGTAATTGGAAGGTCCCCGGGTACGGAATTGTTCACGAAAATGGGTCGGCTCCGGTTCTCCGGCAGCATTCCGTTGTGCTTCCGCCAGATAGGGATCCACTACAATATGACTGTCCTGTTGCGCCCGGTTGAGACGTTGTGCAGCCTGCGCTGCATCTGCCAGCCATTCGGCCTGAGTATGATCGCTGCTCCAGTGATCCGCAGCAGTAAAATAGACCACTTCTCCATTGCGCAGATCGTTGGCAGTGATCACACCTGGTCTGAATGATTTGCTCATACTGCCGCCTGCTGGCATGATCTGGCAGCAGCCCGCGCCTGTTGCGGTTCCAGACCATACAATAAGATCGCCGGACCGGTCATCTCGTACTGAGTCAGTTGTGTCACCAGCGTGCCGAGCGTCGCCGCAATGATCCGTTGCGTGGGGCGTGAGACATCTTCAACGATGCTGACCGGAGTGTGCGCCGCAGCCCCCTGCATCAACAGATGGCCCTGCATGAAACGGGCCGCCCGGATGCCCATATACACTGCAAATACATTGCCGGAACGGGCCAGGCTGCGCCAGTCATGGGCCGCAAAGCCCTGCATGTCGTGTCCGGTCACCAGCTGGATACTGCTGTTGCGCTGGCGCCGGGTGAGCGACTGGCCAAGCGCAGCACTTGCTGCAGAAGCTGCGGTGATACCCGGGACGACAGACCAGGTGATCCCTGCCTCATCCAGTGCGCTGGTTTCTTCATCCAGCCGTCCGAACAGGGTCGGATCACCCGACTTGAGACGCACTACAGTCCTGCCCGTCTGAGCCAGCCGGATCAGTAATGCGTTGATGTCCGGCTGCCCCCAGCTCTTGCCGAAGCCCTGCTTGCCGACGTTAATCCGTTCGGCACTATCCGCTGCCAGCGCTAAAATCTCCGGGGCGATCAGCCGGTCGTGTACGATCCAGTGCGCCTGACAGATCAGGCGATGGGCCCGCAGGGTCAGCAGTTCCGGATCGCCCGGCCCGGCGCCGACTAGGTGCACGTGACCCACGAGCGGTCTGGCAGGATGGAGAGGCGTAATATGAGTCTGTGTGGACATGATTCAGCAACAGCGGAGGTGTAACATATCTACTGACTATAAAATATTTTCCCAGATTGTCAGCGACAGTGATTGATATTAAGAACAGAATTCACATTATCCTGGCCCGCAACAGAATATGATTTCATTGCTTGCTCTCTCAACAGAACAATCATTCAGGCATTTATTATGCTTGTAACAGTAAATAACCGCCTGGCGCATGCATTACGTCAACAATATGACCAGCAACAAGTCTCGCAGGCAGCAGTCTGGCAAAGTGCGGTGATTCTGCCCTGGTCTGCCTGGCTGCAACAAGGCTATATCACACTGGTGGATCAGGGTCTGGTCACACGGGTTTTGTTGCAGGAGATGCAGGAAGCCTTAGTCTGGCAACAGATCGTGCAACAGGATGCGGAGACCTGGCTGCGCCCGCAGGCTGCAGCCAGACTGGCACAACAAGCCTGGCGTTTGTGGCATGCCTGGCAGCTGGATGCGGATGCACCGGAACTACAGACCACTCCCGAATCCGCCTGTTTTGTGCGCTGGCAGCAAGCCTTTCACCAGGAATGTGTGACACACGGCTGGATCACATCGGCTGAATTGCCGGATCTGCTCAGGCAACATGTGGCTGCCCTGGCCCTGCCCGCACAGATCACATTCTGTGGCTTTGACCAGCTCAGTCCGCAACAACAAGGACTACTGGATCAGTTACAGGCACAGGGTGTGATCCTGGGCACCCTGCCAGAAGTGAACTACCAGGCACAGGTGCAGGCCATAGGTCCGGATTGCCCGCAGGACGAGATTCGCGCAGCGGCCGTCTGGGCGGAACAACGCTTGTCACAAGACCCGACCTGTAAAATCGCTGTGATCACACCACAATTACAGGCCTGGCGGGCAGCCCTGTTGCAGGGTTTCAGTGAGATTCTCAGTCCGGCATCCATGCTACCCGGCGGAACTGATGCCGTACCCTTTAATCTGGCATTAGGTTGTCCGCTGGCAGATTGCCCACTGGTGGCACAATTGTTGCTGGCACTGCAGCTCACCCGTTCGCAACCTCTGCCTCTGGCTGAGATCAGTGTGATATTACGCTCGCCATTCATTGGTGAGCCGGATGAATGGCTAGCACGCGCTGCGTTAGATCACCACCTGTATCGGGACGGGCAGCCACAATTGACTCTGGCGCAGCTGGTACGGCGGGCCCGCGCCCGGGCAACGCAGGATGCTACCTGTCATGCGCCTGACCTGACGGCGCGTCTGGCACGATTGCAACAGCAGATCGCACGCCAACCACATCTGGCGACACCAGTAGCCCGGGCAGCGCAGCTCAGCCAGATGCTACAGACACTGGGTTGGCCCGGAAGCGGACTGAACAGCACCGAATACCAGCAGGCAGCGCGCCTGCGCCGCCTGTTGAGCGAGCTGGCCAGCCTGAACCTGGTACAGCCGCAGATGACCTGGTCCGCAACACTGGATGCCTGGCATCAATTGTGCGCCCACACCCTCTTTCAGGCTGAATCGACCGATCACCGGCTGCACATTCTGGGTCCACTGGAAGCCGCTGGCTTACAGTTTGATGCGGTCTGGCTGCTCGGCATGGACGCACTCAGTTGGCCACCACCTGCCCGACCACACCCGTTATTGCCGACGTCACTACAACGTGAACGAGCGATGCCACATGCCTCCGGCACACAGGAACTGCAATTTGCCCAACGTCTGACTGCATACTGGTGCCGGATGGCGCCAACAGTGATCATCAGTTATGCCGCTCAGGTAGCCGACCAGCCACAACAGATCAGTCTGTTATTTGCCGACGTGCCACAGACCACACCGGAGGCACTGGGCCTGAACCTGACCTCAGCACTGTATCAGGCAGCCAGCCAGGCCGCAGAGCTGACTCCGCTGCCCTGGCCGGAGGCAGTGCCACCCGCACAGACACCGCGTGGCGGCACCCATCTGATCAATGCTCAGGCCGCCTGCCCGTTTCAGGCTGTGGCCCGGTTCCGGCTGGGTGCGCAGGCCTGGCCGGTTGTCAGTCATACCCCGGATGCGCGTTTACGCGGCCAGTTATTGCATGCACTGTTACAGGCGGTCTGGGCAGAGCTACATGATTCGAATCAATTGCAGGCCACATCAGATGAGAGGCTGCAGGCCCTGATTACCCGCCAGACAGAACAGGTGTTAAAAACAGCGGCAATGCAGCGTCCGGATCTGTTTCACACCGCGTTTGTGGCTCTGGAAACCGAACGGCTGGTCACATTGATACTGACCTGGCTGACGCTGGAAAAACAACGAACAACGCCATTCCGGGTACGCCATCTGGAAGAACGGCGTCCACTGGCACTGCATGGTCTGGACTTGCGAGTGCAGGCGGACCGGGTGGACGAACTGGCCGGCGGCGAACAGGTGGTGATTGATTATAAGAGTGGCATCCTGGCTCAACCGGACTGGGCAACAGAACGACCGAGCGAATGGCAGGTACCCCTGTACTGTCTGCAGGCAGAACAACCGGTCGCTGCCTTGCTGGGACAGGTGCATGGACAGCATACCCGGTTTCATGGCATGGCTGCCTATGCCGATATCGCGCCGGGCATTCCGGCACTGACACCAACCGACACAATGACCGACTGGCCGGATTTATTGCATCACTGGCGCCAGGTACTGAATCAGCTGACCACCGAGATCCAGACCGGGCTGGCCGACGTCGCACCACGTAATACCCGGGCCTGCACTCATTGTGGCTTGCAAGCCCTGTGCCGGGTTGAGACATGACCTGCTCCCCGGGCTGGCCGGCACCAGCCAAGCTGAATCTCATGTTGCGTATTCTGGGCCGCCGCCCGGATGGTTATCACCAGCTGCAAACTGTTTTTCAGTTTCTGCAATACGGCGATACACTGGATTTCCGGGTGCGGACGGACGGATGCATCCGGCGTGTCCACGCATTCGCTGATATACCAGAAGAAAAAGACCTGACATTACGCGCTGCCAAGCTGTTGCAGGCACACACAAACTGCACACAGGGTGTGGATATCACGCTGCACAAACAACTACCAACAGGGGCCGGACTAGGTGGTGGCAGTTCGGATGCTGCGACCGTGCTGATCGCACTCAATCAGCTCTGGCAGTGCAGCCTGAGTCTGACCGAACTGGCGCAACTGGGCGTACAACTGGGGGCTGATGTGCCCGTATTCGTGCGGGGCCAGGCGGCCTGGGCGGAAGGTATCGGAGAACAACTGCAACCACTGGTATTACCAGAACCCTGCTACCTGGTACTGATCCCGGATTGTCAGGTGAGTACCGCCAGAATATTTGCGGATCCACAATTGACACGAGACGCCACCGCGATCACAATACGCGCCTTCATGGCGGGCTCCCGTGATAACCATTGCCTGCCAGTGGTCTGCAGACTATTTCCGCCAGTGGCCGAAGCCTTGCACTGGCTGCAACAGTTTGCACCAGCGCAGCTGACCGGTACCGGTGCGTGTGTGTTTGCCGGATTTGCCACACCTGAGGCAGCGCATCAGGTACTGGCGCAGCGTCCGGCAGGTTGCGGTGGTTTTATTGCCTCAGGACGTAACGACTCGCCATTACATACCAGACTACAACAAGCGCACTTCTGAAAACTGTTGCGCTCGCAGATACTTCGTTCTTTTGGGGTGTAGCCAAGCGGTAAGGCACCGGACTTTGACTCCGGCATGCGCAGGTTCGAATCCTGCCACCCCAGCCACACCTTCTATACTGATACAGGTTCAGCCGGACCTCCTCAATCAGCTATCCCACCTTATTCCATACCAGGGCCGACCATGCTGAAGTCCCCACCGTCCAGCAATATGATGGTCTTCACCGGGAATGCCCACCCGGAACTGGCCGCAGGTATCGCAACCTACCTCAATCTGTCGCTGGGCCAGGCCGATGTAGGCAAATTCAGTGATGGCGAAGTGATGGTCGAAATCCACGAAAACGTACGCGGACGTGACGTATTTGTGGTACAACCGACATCCGCACCAACCAATGATAACCTGATGGAACTGCTGGTGATGGTGGATGCACTACGCTGGGCCTCCGCCCGCCGCATCACAGCGGTGATTCCATACTTCGGGTATGCACGGCAGGATCGTCGTTCACGCTCAGCACGGGTACCGATCACCGCCCGGCTGGCCGCCAAGATGATTGACAAGGCCGGCACTGACCGGGTGCTGACAATGGACTTACATGCCGATCAGATCCAGGGCTTTTTTGATATCCCGGTCGATAACATCTACGCCGCACCTGTGCTGGTCGCCGATATCTGGCGGCAGAAATATCCGAATCTGGTCGTTGTCTCACCTGATGTCGGTGGTGTGGTGCGTGCACGAGCGATTGCAAAGAGTCTTGATGACGCCGATCTGGCCATCATCGACAAGCGCCGCCCGAAGGCCAATGAAGCACAGGTGATGAACATCATCGGCGATGTCGCCGGGCGCGCCTGCGTGATCGTGGATGATCTGGTTGATACCGCCGGCACATTGTGCAAGGCAGCCGACGCATTGAAGGCCGCCGGAGCAGTACAAGTGGTCGCCTGCTGCACCCATGCCGTACTTTCCGGCGCAGCAGTCCACAACCTGACACAATCGGCTCTGGATGAATTGGTGGTCTCCAATACCATACCGCTGAGCCCTGCAGTACAGGCCTGTGGCAAGGTACGTGCCCTGCCCATCGCCAGCCTGCTGGCTGAATCCATGCGCAGTATCAATGACGAAGAGTCGGTCAGCTCATTATTTGTCCAGTAATGGACACTTCTGAATTCAC
This sequence comes from Gammaproteobacteria bacterium, assembly GCA_020630515.1. Classification (GTDB taxonomy): domain Bacteria; phylum Pseudomonadota; class Gammaproteobacteria; order Chromatiales; family Chromatiaceae; genus JAHDBG01. The sequence goes on along the minus strand of JAHDBG010000001.1, from coordinate 45,340 downwards.
TGCCCCCCTGTCTGGTCGCGGACACCGGGGTATTATCTGAAACTGTACCCGGAAGGTGCAGTTACGTTACTACCGGAGCCAAATGATTATGCAGGAAAATTTTGAGATTGATGCCATAGTTCGTGAGACGCATGGAAAGGGTGCGAGCCGCCGCCTGCGTCGTCAGGGACTGGTACCTGGTATCCTGTACGGTGGTAGTCAGGCACCACAACAGTTTGCCACCGCACACAATACACTGGAACAACATCTGGCACACGAGGCATTTTATTCCCATGTGCTGTCGCTGAAGCTCGGAGACAGTACCCAGCGGGTGATACTGAAAGACCTGCAGCGGCATCCGTCCAGACCATTTATACTGCATCTGGACCTGCTGCGGGTGACCGACACAGACCGGATCAGACTACATGTCCCGCTGCACTTCATTAATGAAGCTGACGCGCCGGGAATCAAGGCAGGTGGCAAGGCGGGTCATGCCCTCACTGATATTGAAATCAGCTGTGCAGTCAAAGACCTGCCTGAATATATCGAAGTTGATGTCGGACAGATGCAGGCCGGCGACAGCCTGCACCTGAACGATCTGGTACTACCATCTGGTGTTGATATACCGGCATTAGCACAGGAAGGCCATAATGATACGGTAGTGACAGTGCATATGCCAAAGGCAACAACAGAAGACAGCGCAGACACAGACGACGCTGCAGACTGACCCGTCCTGATGATACGTTGTGTGGTCGGTCTGGGTAATCCGGGGCCGGATTATGCCAGTCACCGGCATAATGTCGGCTTCTGGCTACTGGACCGTCTGGCACAACAACATAACGTAAGTTTCCATCAGGAAAAAAAAATCCACGGACTGGTCACCCGATTGCCGCCGGCAGCCGGTGAGCTGCGGCTGCTGAAACCCACCACCTACATGAACCAGAGTGGTCGTGCAGTGGGTGCCCTGACACAGTTTTATCGACTGCAGCCCGACCAGATCATGGTGGTACATGACGAACTGGATCTGCCACCCGGCACTGTCCGGCTGAAACAACAGGGCGGGCACGGCGGACATAACGGCCTGCGTGATATCATCCAGATACTGGGTACACAGGCGTTTCCACGCCTGCGGATCGGTATCGGGCATCCGGGACACAAAACTGCAGTGCTGAAGCATGTACTGTCAGCACCCGATCAGGCAGACACAGCCAGGCTGCAGACAGGAATAGATCAGATCACTGCTGCCTGGGATCAGATTCACACCGGGGCCTGGCAAGCGGTGATGCAGCTCCTGCATACACAATCAGGGACGGATAACAATTCAGAAACGAACAGGAGAGTACGCTTTGGCCATGGAAGATGCTGACAGCATGTGCGCACAATTATTAGATGGCAAGGCCATCGCTGCCGAGATCATTGAACAGATCAGACAAACTGTGAGCTTGGGCCAGACCCGGCCCGGCCTGGCGGTGGTGCTGGTTGGCGATAGCCCGGCTTCGCAGGTATATGTGCGCAACAAGCAGCGCGCCTGTACCCGGGCAGGACTGCATTCTGAACTGATCCGATTGTCGGCAGACAGTCCCCAGGCAGAATTACTGGCGACTATTGACCAGCTGAATGCACGGGACGATATCCATGGCATTCTGGTGCAGTTACCACTGCCGGAACACGTGGAGGCACATCAGGTGACCGAGCGGATTGCGCCGCACAAGGATGTCGATGGGTTTCATCCATACAATATCGGCCGTCTGACGCTACGCCGACCAACCCTGCGACCTTGTACACCGAAAGGAATCATGACACTACTGCAGCACACCGGCATCCCGCTACGCGGCAAAGATGCCGTGATTGTCGGTCAATCCAACATCGTGGGCCGCCCGATGTTACTGGAACTGCTGCTCGCTGGTTGTACCCCGACTCTGTGCCACAGCAGGACGGTACAGCTGGCCGATAAGGTACGTGCTGCTGATATTGTGATTGCCGCCGTCGGCATACCACGTTTCATTCCGGGCAACTGGATCAGACCAGGCGCAGTGGTGATTGATGTTGGCATCAATCGTCTGCCGGATGGTAGTCTGTGCGGTGATGTTGATTATACTGCGGCCTGTAACACAGCAGCCTGGATCACACCCGTGCCGGGCGGTGTCGGGCCCATGACAGTCGCCAGTCTGTTGCAGAATACAGTGCAGGCCGCCACCAGCTGATACCGCTATGCCACACACACCCGGCCTGATTGCCAGCTGCGATCTCACGCCATTGGTTACTTCTGAACCAGATTACCTGGCAATTCAGACCACGCCATATGGCGAACCATCAGCCCCTTTGTATTCTGCCCGACTGGCAGACCGTCCGGTGATTGTGTTACAGCGCCATGGCCTGCAACATCAGATACCGCCGCATCGTATCAACTATCGGGCAAACCTGTGGGCACTGCGAGCAGCAGGGGTACAACAGATCATCGGACTGGCAACAGTCGGCGGCATCCATCCTGAACTAGGGCCAGGAGTGATTAGTATTCCGGATCAGGTCATTGACTACACCTATAGTCGCGAACACACATTCGCGACCAGCCTGGGCAACACCTTCGGGCATATTGATTTCAGCTTACCCTACAGCACCCCGTTACGCCAGGCCTTGCTGCAGGCGGCACAGTCCGGCGACATCGCCTGTGTGCCACACGGGGTATACGGTGTAACTCAGGGACCTAGGCTGGAAACAGCAGCAGAAATACGCCGCCTGCAACGAGATGGGTGCGATATGGTTGGCATGACCGGGATGCCGGAAGCCGCACTGGCGCGCGAGCTGGGTCTGGCGTATGCCAGTCTGGCACTGGTGGTGAACCGGGCTGCCGGAACAGATGGTGACATGATTGATCTACAGGAGATAGCCACTTATCGGGATGCCGGCCTGCGTACGATGTTACAGATTATCGCAGCATTCTGTCGCCAGGATGACCATTGCAACTAACGACAAGCACCTGCTGATTTACCCCTGACAACCCGACTGGACCACGATCTCAATCTCATCGAACTGGCAAGCTATCGGATGATGATATCCGGCTGTCGCACTGTGTACCTGATTTCTCAGCAGCAACATCGTTTGTAATCCAGCCTTCCGGGCTGCATCACATTCTTCCGGTGTGTCTGATAAAAACAGTACATCATCCGCTGGCAGCTGAACAGAACCAATGATACGATTGTATGATTCAGGTTCACGTTTATGGCCTGTGTTGGTATCGAAATAGTCTGATATATCATCAGACAAATCACCATAATCACTAAATCTGAACAATAATTTCTGCGCTGCAACTGAGCCGGATGAAAAGATATACAGCCTGATACCGTGTTGTTTCCAGCAACGCAAATGTTGCGGCACGTCAGCATACAGGTGCCCGGTAAAGTCACCTTTTTCATAACCATTCTGCCATATCATACCCTGTAGATCCTTCAGTGCAGTGACCTTCCTGTCCTGATCAATCCAGTCGCGTAAAACATTGATGATATCACCTGAATCCGCTGTAGAATTGTGGATTTCTTTGCGCACTTGTTGTATCACCTGACTGACTAACGGATGCTCTGCATAATAATGGATATAGTCCGGAATATGGGTATAGGCATAAGGAAACAATACTTTTTTAACAAAGTTGATACTGGTGGTAGTACCTTCAATATCCATCAGTATGGCCTGAACAGACATTTCTGCCTTCTCCTGTAGTTAACCCGGATGTATCATCAGGTTTTGTAGTTCGCAAGCCATCAGAAACTCCAGACATTCAAGGTGCCTCCGGGCTTCTGCCGGGTTTTTTCCGAACGCATATAACCCATGACTACGTAACAGAAAACCCCACCGGATGGGTCTTGTATGATGGTATTGCGAAATTTTTTTAGCCAGTGACGGCATATCCTGAGAGTTATCAAATATAGCTAATGTCACCTCTGACAGGTGGCTGTTCAGGTGACTGAGTGCTTTTTGTATTTCATAACCGGTTATTGATAATTGATCGCCGACTGTCATTCTGGATAATAATGTTGCTGCGACGGAGTGTGTATGTAGTATCGTACCGATATGGCGCTCCAGTTGATATAGCTGAACATGCAATAAGGTTTCAGCAGAGGGTTGACGTCGTGTGTCAGATGGATCACCCAGTGTATCAATCCTCACTAAATCTGTGTCATTCAGGGAACCTAGGGCACAACCGGATACGGTTATGATGATATGGTCCTGATCTGCGCGTGCGGACAGATTACCGCTGCTGGCAGGACACCAACCTTGGCGATGCATCCAGTCACCGGTCCGGATCAGTGTTTGTACCAGGTTTGTACTCTGATCTGTTATGCCCTGCATATCAGATACCACCCTGTTCTGTAATCTGTTGCTGCGTATATACCCCGGAATCTGAAACCCAGCCTGTTATCAGTTCGGCAGGGGTAATATCAAATGCCGGATTATACACTGGTGTCTGTGGCGCCGCCCACGTTACCGTCCCGGCATGACCGCTGACGCCCTGCACTTCTGCAGCATCCCGTTCTTCAATCTGAATATGTTTGCCATCCGGACAGGTACTGTCTGAACTGGTATGCGGAATGGCCACATAGAAGGGGACATTATGATATGCGGCACTCACTGCTAAGGCATAGGTTCCTATCTTATTTGCCGTATCACCGTTTGCAGCAACCCGGTCACAACCTACCCAGATCTGATCTGTTCTGCCCTGAGCCATCAACATAGCTGCTGTACTGTCACAGATCAGGGTATGCGGTATACCTGCGCCTGCAGCTTCCCAGGCTGTCAGGCGGGCACCCTGTAACAGTGGGCGTGTTTCACTGATCCAAAGATGAACATCTTTACCCTGTGCCTTAGCCTCCCTGATCACACCCATAGCGGTACCTGTTCCGGCAGTCGCCAGGCTGCCGGTATTACAGTGGGTCAGGATACTGGCCTTATCAGGAATCAATGCGGCACCATGCTGTGCAATTTTTTTGCATAGTCTGACATCTTCTGCAAATAAGTTCTCGGTATATTCAACAACCCCCGCAGGCCCGGCATATTGTAAAATAGCCTGAACCTGTTGCATACAATGACCTAAATTCACGGCTGTCGGGCGGCTTGCTGATAATTGTTCTGTACCAGCATACAGTGCTGTCTCAGGCATACCCTGTTCTGCCAGATGAGCCAGAATCAGGCAGGCACCGATGCCAATCAGGGGTGCACCACGTATCTGTAATGTCCTGATCATATACACCATATCATCAATCGTGTTACAGGGTCGCCAGCAGGTTTTTTTCGGTAACCAACGCTGGTCTAACACAGATAGTGATTTGTGCTGATATTGAATACTGGTTCCGATCAAATCCTGCATAATCTTCAGATAATTTTAGTGAAGGTATAAAAATGAGTGTTTTCAACACTCGCTTTTTCAGGTTGCATGACAGATTCCAGCATAATCTCCTGACATGTGCTGGCGATATCAATCATATCCTGACACTCAAACCGGCTAATTTCCCCGCGTAGCTTATACCACCTTATCAAGGTATCTTCCGGTATATCAGATTGTACCTGAACTAATTTATCCAGCAATGGCCCTGCGGCTGAGAAGTCTATCGTTTTTGTGTGTGGGTCATAAAATTTCTGTACGATATTCTTCTGCTTCCCCTGCTCAATAAGATCTACATCTGACGCATAAAAACCCAATTTAACAGATGTTCGGATACGGCCTTGAGGTTTTAAAAGTTGTACCATATTGTATAAGACACGAATTACTTCTTCGCGCATGAACTGATTGAGCAGCCGATGTGTCAGAATAAAATCAAATTTTCCGACAAGATCCCCCGGCGGTTCCTGCATCACATCATATAAATAAATTGTTTGTAACCCAGATACTTTTTTTAAGTCCTGGCACATATCATGAGAAAAATCCAGAACCACCGGATTGATATTTTTTGCTATCAGTGAATCTACCAGTTTTTTTGTGATAGCACCAATCACTGCTATGTTGTCTTGCGGAGATACAGAATCTAAAAATAATTTAATTTCTTCATCAGTCGGATGAAAGCTTTCTCCTCCACAAGAATCGAATGTACCACGCATGGTATCCCATGCCAAAGATTTTTTGTTTACAGAACCTGACAAACTCATCATTGTAACCCGTTAGATACCTTCACACGATCCTTATCAAGGAACACCACTACAACGGTTTCGATTCAAACCGATGCTAGTGGAATAAAATATCACATCAGGATACCCTCTTTTAAATATTGGTCTTGAAGATGGAGAACACTTTAGCCGCCCGAAGCTCCTGGCAGGATAGCTCAGATGTGGATTGAGCTGGCAACATTAAGTGCTGGAGCTCTGGGCTATCGTCTCTGGCGAAGTCGGCCTGTTCCGGAAAAACAGAATCGTGTCTTACCCACCACGCAGCACAGACCGCTGCGGCAACTATGGCGCGATATCCGGGAAGCGCTTCAGGCTACCGGGCAGAACCAGTTACACGGTGCCATCAGTCCGGCAGTGCAACAGCAACTTCAGGCAGAAAAAGAGCGCGCGCAACGACAGCAGAAGTTTGGACTGTGCGCATTAGCCCTGGCTATATCCGGTGCTTATTTCCCGGTCATGAATCTGATCAGTACAGCTGCCGTACTTTATCTGACGAAAGATATACTGAAGCTGATCCGCAAGGATTTTCAACGCGGTCATTATTTCACCTTCCAAATAGTCTCACTGATCATGATCTGCTGGATGCTGGCGTCTGGCAGATTCATCTTTGCTGCTGTTTCAGCGATCATCACGGGTTTTCTGGCACGCATCGTCAATCGAATGGAAGAAGCCTCACATTATCAGCTGATCAATGTGTTTTGTGATCGCCCGGAACAGATCTGGATCATGGTGGATGACGCCGAAATCCAGATTCCGTTTCAGGATCTGCAGGCAGGCGACCAGGTTATTGTACATCCAGGTGAAATTATCCCGATTGATGGTATCATCACAGCAGGCCATGGCCAGGTGGATCAGCATATCCTGACCGGCGAGAGCCAGCCGGTGGAAAAAACGCCTGGTCATGAGGTCTTCGCTGCGACTTTATTATTATCCGGTCAGTTACACATTCAGGTACAAACCACTGGTGAAGCCACACTCGCTGCAAAGATTGGCACAGTACTCAGTGAAACCCAAAGTTATAAAGACAACCTGACCACGCGTGGCTGCCAGATCGCGAACCAGTATCTACCGGTTACCATTGGGCTGAGTGTACTGACCCTGCCTGTTCTGGGATCCGAATCAGCACTGGCGATGTTATGGGCAAATCTTGGCGGGCTGATGGCAACGCTCGGCCCGTTAAGTGTGATGAGTTATCTGCAAATCCTGTCTCGCCGCAACATTCTGATCAAAGACGGGCGGGTCTTTGAATTATTACGTGATGTTGATACCGTCGTGTTTGATAAGACCGGCACCCTCACGCTGGAACAACCCACAGTCAGTGCTATCCGGCCATTTGGTCACTATACCGAAACCGATGTATTACGTTACGCTGCCGTCGCAGAGTACCGTCAGCCACATCCGGTGGCAAAGGCCATCCTGGCCAGAGCAGCAGCAGAACAACTGGAATTACCCATCCCGGATACTGCAAACTATAACCTCGGTTACGGCATCCGGGTACACTGTCAGGATGACTGTATCCAGGTCGGTAGCGCACGGTTCTTACAACAACAAGGCGTTGTATTACCTGACACACTTCAAGCATTGCAGGCACAGTCAGATGAACATGGACACAGCCTGATCTATGTTGCGGTCAATCAGGAGCTGGCTGGTATCCTTACGCTGCAACCAACCATCCGGCCAGAAGCAGCCGAAATAGTACAATTTTTACAACAGCGTAACATACGGCTATATATTATCTCTGGTGACCATGCCGGGCCTACACGCAGCCTGGCACAATCACTTGGTATTCAACATTATTTTTCTGGTGTATTACCTGAACATAAGGCTGACTATGTCGAACAGCTGCAGGCACAGGGGCGCTTTGTCTGTTTCGTCGGGGATGGCATTAATGACGCGATTGCACTGAAAAAAGCTCATGTTTCGCTTTCCTTATCCGGCGCATCCAGTGCTGCCACGGATACCGCGCAAGTGGTGCTGATGGATGGCACATTGGCCAAAGTCCCGGAGTTTTTCCGGTTAGGTGATCAGTTTGAACAGACCATGCAAAAAAACCTGGTAATCAGCTTTGTACCGGGCTTTCTCATCATCCCGGGCATTTATCTTTTACATACAGGTCTTGCAGTCAGCATGGCTATCTGGTACGTGAATACCTTCATTGGATTAGGCAATGTCTTATGGTCTTTGATCAAGCATCGGGAAATACCTGAAACCGGACATCACCAGAACGATTCAGTGCGGAGCGATGCGCGCCACTGCATTTATGCAAACAACCGTACCTCAGTCACTCATCAGTCGGATATCAACACATAATACAGACAAGGATGTTATGAAAAAACAACATAGCCTGGAACTGGCTCCAGTCGGATATGCGAATGGCATTTCAACCCAGTTAGCTGCTAAACAAGCGCAACATGGCAATCAGGCCCGTCTCACAACAGCCGAAAAAGAGGCGATTATTGCCGAAGCAGCACAACATTTCGGCCATTTTCTGAACGCACTAGGCTGTAACTGGCAACAGGATCCGAACTCAGCAGATACTCCAAGACGAGTCGCGAAGGCCTACGTCCACGATTTATGGCAAGGCCGGTATGAGCCATTAAATAACATCACCAGTTTTCCATGTGACGGCTACAACGGACAGGTGTTTGAGGGTAATATCCCGCTGACTTCAATGTGTTCGCACCATCATCAGACGATTCTGGGACGAGTCCATATTGCGTATATCCCACGTCAGGACGGCCAAGTGGTCGGGCTGTCCAAGTTAAATCGCATTGTTGAACAATGCTCGCGGCGCGGTACGATTCAGGAACAGATGACCTTAGCCATACATCATATGGTTGATCAGATCTGCACAGGCAATATCGGGGTCGCGGTGATGGTCGCGGCCGAACACCATTGTGTCAGTTGCCGAGGCGTGAAACATGCCGGTGCTGCGATGAAGACAACGCAGTTTTCGGGCGATTATCTTGCTCAGAATACAGATTACCGGTCCGAATTTTATGAATTCTGTCGTTCTTAACCATTATCCCGCAACCACTGTAACTGATGACAGGTATCACCCGTGATCGGCTCCATGCACAGACAGATATCAGCCACCGCAATCAACTGATCATCCAGATACAACAACGGCACATAAGACCGTTGCCAGGGTGGGACACCATAGTCCTGGCACAGCTTTTTAAAGCTGCGGTGACCCTGTCGGCCAGCAGGCCGGCAACGGATACCCTGACGACGCCAGCGCACCGATACCCGTCCCTGCTGCCAATATTGAGCCGGTAACCCCTGCTCCGCCGGTATACGGCGCAACACTCCACATCCGACGGGTAATGTCAATGTCTGCATCTGTACCGGCCAGACCAACGGCTTGTCCGGCAGTGGCGGTAATGGCCGATGCAATAACCACAGCACATCCCGATAACGACGTAACTCACTATTCTGCCAGGCAATCTGCGGCTGGCTGTCAGGTGCGGCATAAATAACCTGGTCTACTATTTCTGACAATTGCGCCTGATTCGGCACCGGATGGTCAGTCTGGTGGATCCAGGCACGTAACACCTGCTGACAACGCACCTCCGGCAACTCGCGCAATACCGACACCCGCAGATGCCCGGTCAGGTCGCAACTGTCCGCCAGATCCCGCCGGGCCTGTGCCTGAACCAGCGGTAGTATCGCTGCGACATGGCTGGCGCTACGTGCCAGAGTCCGGTTCGCAGCTGGCCAGCGTGCCTGCAATAACGGCATGACCTGCTGACGGATATAATTCCGATCAAAATCGGTATTCTGGTTGCTCGGGTCTTCAATCCAGGTCAGAGCATGTTGTTGCGCATACTGCTGCAATGCCTGACGCGACCAGTGCAGACAGGGTCGGGCATGCCAACCCGATGGTGTGGTACGGCAGATCGGCATCGCTGCCAGACCAGCGATGCCGGCACCGCGTAACAACTGCAGCAGCACTGTTTCAGCCTGATCATCCGCATGGTGTGCCGTCAGCAGCATGGTGCCCGGCAAGGCATGTTGCTGACACGCGGCATAGCGTGCTTCGCGTGCAACCGCCTCCAGGCTGGCGCCGGCTGGTCGCTGCAATTGCACAGAAACAATCTGCAACGGAATGTCCAGCGCTTGACAGACCGCCTGACAATGGGCTGCCCACTTCCCTGCCTCAGGATGCAGGCCATGCTGCACATGGATCGCCTGCAGAGAAATCATATACTGACCCCGGCAGGTTGCGAGCGCATGTAGCAGAACATGTGAATCCACTCCACCGCTGTACGCAACCAGATAATGCGCCGGTCGTGGCAGGTCGCGCAATTGTGTCAGTAATTGCGCGGGACAAAAAGATGATAGTTTACGCGCTGAAGGCACCATACGCCAACAAACGCTTCTGCCGGTTTTCCATCAACAAGTCTGGCAGTTCTGTCACGAGTGGCTCCAGTGCATCCACCATGGCGGCCTTCAGATTATTCGCCATAGTGGCATAATCACGGTGTGCGCCGCCCGTCGGCTCCGGAATAATCTCATCAATCAAGCCTTGTTGTTTCAGATCCGATGCGGTAATCGCCATCGCTTCAGCGGCCAGATCGGCCTTGGCCGCATCCTTCCACAAAATAGACGCACAACCTTCTGGTGAAATTACCGAATAGGTGCCATATTGCAGCATCAGAACTCGATCCGCCACGCCAATGGCCAGTGCACCACCGGAACCACCTTCACCAATCACCACCGCGACAATCGGTGTCCGCAAACCGGCCATCACAAACAGATTGCGTGCAATCGCCTCACTCTGACCACGTTCTTCGGCGCCGACGCCGGGATAGGCTCCGGGTGTATCAATGAAGGTCACCACCGGCAATCGGAAACGTTCTGCCATCTGTAACAGGCGTAGCGCCTTACGATACCCCTCCGGGCGTGGCATACCGAAATTACGCCGGATCTTCTGTTGCGTATTCCGGCCTTTCTGATGCCCGATCAGCATCAGGGGTTTCCCGGCCAATCGACCGATACCGGCGACAATGGATGGATCATCGGCAAAACTGCGATCCCCGTGCAACTCCTGAAAATCATCGACAATCTGTTCGATATAATCTAACGTATAAGGGCGTAATGGATGACGCGCTAATTGGGTGGTCTGCCAGGGCGTCAGCCGACTGAAGATTGAGGCCGTCAGGGCCTTGCTCTTGGCCTCCAGGCGTGCAATCTCATCCTGGATGTCAACCTGGCTGTCATTGCCCATCATGCGCAATTCTTCAATCTTTGCCAGCATTTCGGCAATTGGTTGTTCAAATTCAAGAAAATCAAGATTCATAGCAACATTCAGATGATGATACTGGCGAAGATAGCAACTGCACTCCTGTCACCACTGGGCAGCAGCCTGCTACTCGGACTGATCGGGTTAATACTGGGTCTGGCTGGTCGGCGACGCCTGGCCTGGCTATCTGGCACCCTGGCCATCGCCTGGCTGTGGTTCTGGTCTGTGCCTGCGGTCAGCATCTGGCTCGCAGGTCAGATCAGTGCACCTTTTCCACCACAGGCACCGGGTCAGTTACCCCGCACAGAGGCAATGGTCATTCTGGGCGGTGGCATCACCCCACCAGATAGCGAACATCTGCAGCCGGACCTGAACCAGGCAACTGACCGGGTCTGGTATGGCGCACAGTTGTATCATGCGGGCAGGGCGCCGCTGATCATATTATCCGGTGGCCGCAATCCACAATTACATACCATATCAGAAGCTGCTGCCATGCAGCAGTTATTGTTGGATCTGGGCGTTCCGGCATCCGCTATTTTACTGGAAGAACGCAGCCGGAACACACAACAAAATGCACAGTTCAGTACTGAATTATTGCGCCAGCGTGGTATTCAGACCGTGTTACTGGTCACTTCAGCATTCCATATGACCCGCGCACTGGCACACTTTCAGCACGCCGGTCTGCACCCGATACCAGCAGCCACCGACTACAAACTACCCTATAAGGGTGGCTGGCGGCACTGGATACCCGATACAGATGACCTGGATGATAATGCTAAGATGCTCAAAGAGCTGATTGGTCAATGGGTTGGCACCGGTATCCAGTGGCGACGTGTACCACCCTCCTGATGCACCGATGGCACCTACTTGAAAACAGCCGCAGAGGCGATCGTACCACTGCACAAAGCGTTACCTGGTATGCTATCCGTGCGCCAGTACCCTACCCCATACACCCCACAAAATAATGAATTCACATAATAGTCTGATATCGGATACGCTACAACGTTATACACCTGAAAAAGACTCTCACCGTAAGCGTGTATTGATGATTTCCGAAAGTAATTCTTTGACATTTTTAGAAGAAAAATTTCGTGAACATCCTGATTACGAAGTGATCAACGAATCCATTGAAGCTATCCAGGTAATGGGTGTACGACACTATATCGAAGCAATATCAGATGCTATTAAAGAGCACAAAGGATTTTTTGACGGGGTCACTGGCTTTTTTGACACACCTAATGCCATCGCTGCTGCTATTGCTCACCTGTCAGACAAAATCGCCCCGCCACTTGAAAGTATTGCACGTTGCCAGAATAAACTATATTGCAGAATGTTGCAGCAGGAAAGTGTACCTGAACATACGCCAGCATTTGCATCTGCTGAGGATTACGCCGCTAGCAAGTTTGCTATTACTCCCGTTTTTGCTAAGCCTGTTCGGGCAGCAGGTTCTTTTGGTTGCGCGATCGTTCACTCCGCACAGGAACTGCATAAAAAAATCAATAATGAACGCCTGATGCTGCAACAGTTCAATCAACCCTATATCGAAGCACTAACTACCGTATTCGGTAATAGCAGGCTGTTACAAAGTGCTGGAAATTGCAACCAATATCTGTGTGAAGAAATCATTGCAGGGCGGCAATTTGCAGTTAATGGCTATATCGTCAATGGTGAAATCAGTTTGCATGGAATCGTAGCTGAATATTTTCTGCCGAACTCAAAAAGCTTTGAATATCATGAATGCCCGGCAGATTTGCCTGATCGATGGCGGTACCAGATTGAGCGCATGGTGCAACGTTTTGTTGCACATACTGGCCTGGACAATACTGAATTCGATATTGAATTTTATATTGATTTTGAGAAAGACAAACTAACCATTATCGAAATCAACCCGAGAGCAGTCGTTCAATACGAAAATCTGTATGCCATGGCCAGCGGCGATGATATGCTGACAACGATGTGTGCTCTTGCTTGTGGTGACAAGCCACCTACCAGACAGGCATCTACCTATTCTCTTTGCTATTCATGTGAATTACGCACCTTTGAAGATCAGCATATTCTGGAAACTCCTGATACTGACAATTTGTCCGCAATATATTTATCCTATCCGGATATCAAGATTGTTAACCGTATTCCACCTGGCATCAAAAAGCTCTCTGAATCCAAACGTTCTATTGACACTTATCGCTATTGTATGATCAGTATTCCGGGTAACAGCCGTGAGGAAATATTGAACATCCTTGCAGATATAAAACAACGTTTAAATTATCGTTTTTCACCTGCATAATCCTCATGATCATTCACTAATTTGAAAAAAAATCAGACAAAAAAATGAAAAATATTTCTTTGAGTAATATTCTTGATGTAACTTTACGAGACGGTGGTTACCTGAACCAATGGCAGTTTTCTACCGAAGAAATCATGGCTATGATTGATTTTATCTGTAAGCAAGGCATTCATCAGGTAGAGATCGGCTTTTTACGCACACCTGCCAGAACAACTTCATCGGTGAATGGTTGTCCGATTAAATTTCTGGAGCACATTACCTATGCATATCCCAAGATGCATTGGGTAGGCATGTTGAATCCACTGGAAGATGGCTGGAAAGAGGCTGTTGCGGGCAAGCTGCAATATCTTTCTTTAATTCGTCTGACCTGTACAGAAGACGCCATGAAGGAAGCATTAATCATCGCCGATTATCTGCATGAACAGTCTGCAACTATTAAGGTTAGTTTGAACCTGATCTGTATTTCTTCCTACCGACACGATGAAATTGCTTATCTGCTGCAAAAAATCGTATCCTCAAGAAGTATAGACCGGGTATATCTGGCTGACTCCCGAGGCGCATTGTATCCTCATGAGGTTGAGTCGCTGATTACATTAGCAAAAAAGGAAGTTGATCAACCTCTGGGCTTTCATGCACACGACACCTTGGGTAACGCGATCGAAAATTCGAGTCGGGCATTTTCGTCTGGCTGTGATCTGATTGACGTTTCGTTACATGGTTTTGGCTTGTCAGGCGGCAATACACCATTGGAGAATTATTTAATAACTAATAATTTAGCGGACTTGCATCTTAAGCAGGATACACTGGCATTTTGTGAGCGCTGGTCTCTTAAACAAGATGATGAAAAACAACGTCGTTTATACTATTTATTAGCACAAAAAAATATTGATCCTGTCTGGAGTGAACAACTGGTGGAAAAATACCCGGATGATCTGGATAAGATAGTAAACAAGATATCACGCGAATATTATAAAACACTATCGCAAGTGCTGGATAGATTACATCAGGCACACTCTCAGAGGACATAACAAGTGTCTGAAAACAATTGTGCATATCCAGCTCTGATGATGGATAAAGTCATGGATATGTTTGACAACACAGTGCATGGTAAGCTTGACCCTATCAATTTTGGAAAGGGTACCTCCTCTTTTAATCCCTTCAGTCATATCGACTTCCACCTCAGCCGTACAGAATTAGGTAAGCATATCAGTTATGGTGATATCGCAGGCCTGGAAAGTCTACGGCAGGCTATTTGTCGTTACTATCAGGAAAAGTTTGATTATGATTTGACACCAGATCGGGTTTGCATTACTGATGGGGCGTCCGGAGCTATGACGATTGCTCTGGCGATGTTACTGGAAGATGGAGGAGAAGTGATTCTGCCTGCTTCACGTTATCCGGCTTACAATGTGATGGTCAGAATTCTTAAAGCGGGCTATCGTCTGGCCCCTATGCGCGATGAAGGCTATATTGATGTTGAATGCTTACCACAACTCATTTCCGATAAAACACGGGCTATTATAATCAACTCCCCCAGCAATCCACACGGCACATTTTTGTGTTCAGATGAACTGGAATATATTACCAGCATGGGTGTGCCTGTGATCTTCGATGAGGTTTATCAATCCTTACCATTGCTGGATGAAACCATTCCTTCCGCTATTCATTTTACAAATCAACATATCGTTGTCAGCAGTCTTTCAAAATCATTGGCAATTGCTGGTTTTCGAATCGGTTATCTGATCGTGCCGGAATCACAAGTGCAGTTGATGACTAATGTTAAAGCCATTCTGAACATGTGTACCAGCCTGCCCAGCCAGATAGTGGCAAATCATCTACTACACTATTGGGATGAATTAATCAGCAAACACCGTGCGATGTTACGCGATAACTGGTCTTTTTTCAGCTATACCGCTCAAAATCTGGGATTCAAACTTCGTTTGCAACCTGAAGCAGGTTTTTTTGCGTTAATAGATATAACAAAATCATGCTGTGATACTCTGCAGGCTTCGTTAGACTTAGCGCGTTATTATGCACTGAGCTCTACTCCGGGTATTGACTTTCAAGACCATGATCATGGTTTTCTGCGCTTGAATTTTGCATGTCCGAAACATCATATTGAGACAGGTTTAACCAGGTTATCCCGTTATCTGGATCAAGTTTCCGCTGAACCAGAAACTAACTGAAAACAGTGAGATGTAAATGTTAATTGAAGCAGGCCTTATGTATGCCATTTATGCCGGGATACGTAAGCTGGAAACAAGAAGAGAAAAAAAAAAGAAAATAAAATATAGCTATAAAGATATTGAAGACCATATGAATATAAAAGTTCCGAAGGCTATAAAGTCTATGGTCGCTTCATCACCCATAGTGCCTTTACTGGAAACACCCTCGGAACATGCAAGATATACTAAATTAAGTTTAGTATCCATTGCCTTTTCGGCTAGTACAGAATTATTTTTCCCGCAGCTAAGGCTACTGAATTTAGGTTTATTTTTTTATATAACGCTACCGTGTATTAAAAGTGTCGAAAAATCACTACGCCAAGATAAAAAAATCGGTGTAAGTGCATTATTTCTTTTTGCAGATTCAATGACTTTAGCAACCAGTCAGTATACTGCTGCTGCTTTAGGCATACTCTTTGTGCACTGCTCTAATTTTCTGATCACCAAAGCAAAAGACAATTCCTCTCAGACATTAATTAAAAATTTCACTGAACAGTCCGGAAATATCTGGGTACTTCGTGATGGTATTGAGATTGAAATTCCTTCAGAAACAGTGGAACAGAAAGATATTATTATTGTGAATGCCGGAGAAGTCATTCCAGTTGATGGTAAAATTGTTGAAGGTTCAGGTGGCATTGATGAAAGAATATTAACCGGAGAAGCGCAACCTGTCGAAAAAATGCTACATGATGATGTTTATGCATCAACTTTATTAACCAGTGGTAAACTATTACTTCAGGTTACAAAATCAGGTACTGATACCACAGTCGCTAAAATTAACCATCTGCTTGAGCACTCTGTTGATTTTAAATCAACTTTACAATTAAAAGGGGAACAATGGTCAGATGCAGCTATTTTGCCTACTCTGCTGGCTTCATTATTTGTCATACCAACATTTGGTATAAGCTCGGCCATCATATTTCTGAAAAGCCATGTCGGTAATAGAGTCAGGTTATTTTCACCGTTAACGACACTTAATTATATTAATTATGCCGTAAATCAGAAAATTCTGGTAAAAGATGGTAGAGCGTTAGAAGAATTAGCCGGAGTAGATACGGTGTTATTTGATAAAACAGGTACACTGACTGACCCTTGTCCTGAAGTATGCCGTATTGTTCCACTTGCTGATTATGCGGAAATGGAAATATTACGATATGCAGCCATTGCTGAACAAAAATGTAACCATCCAATTGGCGAAGCTATTTTATCTAAGGCCAGAACATTAAATATTCCATTAACTGCTTTTGATCATTCCGAATATCATTTAGGCAATGGAGTTAGTGTGCGGCTCAGGCAACAATGTATTAACGTTGGTAGTGAACGGTTCATACAAGCTCAGGGTATTGACATACCCAAGCAGCTAAAGAATAATCTGGCTGATATTCAGGGTCAGGGAAATTCTTTCGTATTAGTTTCTATTGAACAGCAAGTGATTGGTATTATTGAAATTCAGGCAAAACTTCAGGAGAACGTCTGCTCTGTTATTCAGCAATTACGCAATTATGGTGTTGAGCATATTGGTGTTGTTTCCGGCGACCATCGTTTACCCACTCATAAGGTTGCTCAGGAAATTGATGCGGATGAATATTTTTACGAAGTTCTACCTGAAGATAAGGCATCAATCGTTAAAAAATTACAGGAAAAAGGGAGAAAAGTCTGTTTTATAGGTGATGGCATTAATGATGGTATTGCCTTAAAAACAGCAAATGTATCAATATCCATGCAAGGTGCTGCCCACGTTGCTACAGATACAGCTTCAATTATTTTTCTGGATGGAAACTTATCTCATTTACATGAGTTATTTAATCTGGCTAAAAAATTAGAAATACAATTGAAGAATAGTTTCATGGTTGCTATAGTTCCAGGTATTATCAACCTGTCCGGTGCCTTCATTTTTCACTTCAGCATTATGACAGCTATTTTAGTTAATGCCATATTTTTAATTATTGGTTTAAGAAATGCTGGTGTAGATAAAAAAAGAGCCGCATTTCTGACATGAGTGATTTTAGTTATGGGAAATGAAAAATCTTCAGGATTGATTCAACGAGCCTGGTCAATCGGAAAGAAAATTGATACGACCGATATTTTATATGGGCCTGATCATTTTGAGCCATTAAAAAATTTTGGCCATCAGGCATATTTTTCTTTTTTTGCTGGCCTCGCTAATGCAATCCAGGCTAATAACATTATTGAGATAGGAACCTGGTATGGTTCAGCAACCCGGGCATTTGAGCGTGGTTGCGTTAAAAACAATAATTCATCAAATGTAAAAATCGTGACTATTGATGAAGAACAAAGAAATTTAGACGAACTGGGCCAGTATAACAGTGTCATTCCAATTACAGGAAACCCATTAAATCCCAAAGTTATCTCAAGAATTGCATCTATATTATCTCAGGATAATGTGGACATTCTGTATATAGATGATCCGCAACACGCTTATAAATACACATTAGCGTGCCTTGGTTGCTATTTTATGTTATTTAAGCCCAAACTGGTAATTATCGATGATATTCACCGAACTTCTGATACACAAGAGATATGGTGCAATATAAAAACCCGATGGCCTCAACAAGCCATAGAACTTGAGAAAATAATTCCTGCAATACGCCCTGCAGAGTATGGACTGGGTTTATTGGATTTTTCACAAGGCTATTCAGAGTAAATTTATGTACAGTAATACACTTATAGAAACGAATTCTGGTATTTTATTTGACCTAGCTTCGCCGAATATAAATGATATATTCATTGATGATATTGCTTACTCCTTAGCTAAGGTGGTACGTTTTAATGGTCATCTGAATTGTTTTTACAGTACTGCAACTCATTGTTGTGTATTGACTGACTGGGTGTTAACCCAAAGTTGGGGAAGTGATGCAAAAGCCTTACTTATGTTATTGCATCATGGGGTCGATGTTTATATTTCAGATATTCCTTTTGGCGTAAGAAACGTTGTTCCTGAGATTAAGCCGTTAAAAGAATGCATTGAACGAGCGGTTGCACAACGCTTTAATATAGAATGGCCCTGGCCTCAATGGTTATTAAATGCTAATTTGTCTCTGATTCTACAGGAACAAAAAAAATTCACCTGTCTGTCTGATGAATATATAGCCAGTGTGAGTTCCTTGAAACCATTTAATCTGAATATTCCGGAATGGCACTGGCAAACAGCGGCGCAGGAATATCTACAACGTTTTGATCATCTATGCCCGGATGCCGGAAAGTTTTATTCATCCTGATTCAGGTCACTGCACGCAAAGAGTGTTACCCGAGCCTACTCGCCGAGGGCGTCTGCGGTCTGAATGGCCGCAGCCAGACCCCCACGGATACATAATAAACTGATATTTTTTGCCGATGTCTATGTCTCAGATCACTTTACTGAATAGTACACAGCCCGGATTCAAGCAACAACTGGATCAGTTGCTGGCCTGGGAAGCCGTTGCAGATACCGAACTGCAGAGCACCGTCGATACCATCCTCCGGGCAGTGCGGACGCAGGGCGATACCGCCCTGCTGGACTATACCACCCGTTTCGATGGCTGGACACCAGTAACGCCGCAAGCGTTGATCCTGTCGGATGAGCATCTGCACCAGGCCTGGGAGACGATCAGCACAACACAACGTACCGCACTGCAACAGGCTGCCACGCGGATACAGACGTATGCCGAACGCCAGAAACTGACCAGTTGGCAGGATACAGAACCGGATGGCACCCTGATCGGGCAACAAATCACGCCACTGGATCGGGTCGGACTGTATGTGCCGGGTGGCAAGGCCGCCTACCCATCTTCGGTACTGATGAATGCCTTGCCGGCAAAGGTAGCAGGCGTCGCAGAACTGATCATGGTAGTCCCGACACCGCAGGGCGAGACCAATCCACTGGTACTGGCTGCCGCTCATTTGTGCGGCGTCACCCAGGCCTTTGCGATCGGTGGTGCCCAGGCCATCGCAGCTCTCGCGTATGGTACCGGGACGGTACCTGCAGTGGATAAGATCGTCGGGCCGGGCAACAGTTATGTCGCAGCAGCGAAGCGGGCCGTGTTCGGCCAGGTCGGAATTGATATGATCGCCGGGCCTTCCGAGATCCTGGTGATCTGCGATGGCCAGACCAACCCGGACTGGATCGCGATGGATCTGTTCTCGCAGGCCGAACATGATGAAGCGGCCCAGGCGATTCTGGTATGTCCGGATGCAGACTTTATTCAGCAGGTGCAGGCCAGCATCACACGATTATTGCCAACTCTGCAGCGCCAGTCGATTGTCACTACCGCACTGCGCCGCCGGGGCGCACTGATTCAATGTCGCGATCTGACCGAAGCCGCGACGATAGCAAACCGTATTGCACCGGAACACCTGGAACTATCGATCGCAGACCCGACGAACTATGTGAAACAGATCCGCCATGCCGGAGCCATCTTCATGGGTCGCTATACCAGCGAACCACTGGGCGATTATTGTGCCGGGCCGAACCATGTCCTGCCGACTTCCGGCACCGCCCGCTTCAGCTCGCCGCTCGGCGTGTATGACTTCCAGAAACGAACCAGCCTGATCATGGCCTCACCTGCCGGGGCACAACAACTGGGCCGCACCGCCTCTGTGCTGGCGCGTGGTGAAGGGCTGGAGGCGCATGCACGGGCCGCTGAATATCGCCTGGAGGCCTGAACATGGCCGCGACCGACTGGATTCGACCTGAGATACAGGCATTACAGGCGTATGCCGTGCCGGATGCAACCGGCCTGATCAAGCTGGATGCAATGGAAAATCCATATCCCTGGCCAGCAACCCTGAAGACTGCCTGGGCAGACAGGCTGCGACAGGTTGCTCTGAATCGCTATCCTGATCCGCACGCCGCCGAGGTAGAGACCGCAGTACGGCATACATTCGGCATTCCGGCAGACAGCGCCATCCTGTTCGGCAACGGATCCGACGAAATCATTCAGATGATAGCACTCGCCTTAGCCAGCCCGGGGCATTGTCTGCTATCGGTCGAGCCAGGCTTTGTCATGTACCGCATGATCGCGCTCAGTTGCGGCTTAGACTATGTCGGGGTCCCGCTGCGGTCAGACGACTTTGCGCTGGACCGCGACGCCCTGTTGACAGCGATTGCACAACATCAGCCTGCCGTGATCTTTCTGGCCTGTCCGAATAACCCGACCGGCAACCTGTTCGCAGCAGACGATATCGCAGCGGTGTTACGGGCCGCACCCGGACTGGTGGTGATCGACGAGGCCTATGCCCCATTCACCGCAACCAGCCATCTGCCACAACTGGGCCAGTATGCAAACCTGGTCGTGATGCGTACTGTCTCCAAGATGGGACTGGCCGGCCTGCGTCTGGGATTCCTGGCCGGACCAGCCGACTGGCTGGACAACATCAACAAGATGCGCCTGCCGTACAACATCAACAGCCTGACCCAGACCAGCGCGGTGTTTGCACTACAACATCACGCTGTGTTCTGTGCCCAGGCAGCACAGATCTGTGCCGAACGCACCCGCCTGTCTATCGCGCTGACCGCTCTGCCGGGTATCACTGTATATCCGTCAGATGCAAATTTCGTGCTGATACGCACTCCGCCTCAACAAGCAGCACGCTGGTTTAACCACCTGCAACAGAACGGAATTCTGATCAAACGACTGCATGGCACTCACCCGGCACTGCACGACTGTCTGCGCCTCACTATCGGCACACCGGAAGAAAACGACGCTGTTCTGCAAGTCCTGCAAACCATGCACTGATGGCTGGTAACATACCGCAACCCTTCATAGACGACCTGCTGCAACGTGTCGATATCGTCGAACTGATTCAGGGTCGGGTGCCACTGAAAAAGGCCGGCCACGAATACCAGGCCTGCTGTCCGTTCCATACCGAAAAGACACCTTCTTTCACCGTCAGCCCGAAAAAACAGTTTTATCATTGTTTCGGCTGTGGCGCGCATGGCAGCGCAATCGGCTTTCTGATGGCATATGACCGGTTCAGCTTTCCGGAAGCGATAGAAGAGCTGGCGACCCAGCAGGGCCTGACTATCCCGCGTGATGCGCAGTTTGAGACCGGACCGGATCGCCAGCCATTGTATGATCTGCTGACCCGGGTCGCAGCACACTATGCGCAGCAATTGCGCGCGCATCCGGCGGCATCCCACGCCATAGACTATCTGAAACAACGCGGCCTGACCGGTGCCATCGCGGCACGCTACCAACTCGGTTTTGCGCCACCTGGCCGGGATCATCTGATGCGCGAATTCGGGTCAGCGTACAAAGACCTGCTGCACGAAGCCGGACTGATCAACCAGACCGACGGCAGAACATACGACCGACTGCGGGACCGGATCGTATTTCCGATCCGGGACGGACGCGGACGAGTGATCGGCTTTGGTGGTCGCCTGATCGGAGCAGGCAAACCAAAATACCTGAATTCACCCGAAACACCGGTATTCCACAAGGGCCAGCAGGTATATGGCCTGTACGAAGTACGCCAGACTCACCGGCAGCCGGATCACCTGGTGGTGGTCGAAGGCTATCTGGATGTGATCGCCCTGGCACAGCATGGTATTGATCATGCTGTGGCAACACTGGGCACTGCGACCACCAGTCAGCATCTGCACAAGCTGTATCGCACCAGTCCCAGAATCACCTTTTGTTTTGATGGTGACCGGGCCGGACGGGAAGCGGCCTGGAAGGCGTTGCAGACCAGCCTGCCCCTGATGCAGTCCGGACGACAGGCACGCTTTCTGTTTCTGCCGGATGGCGAAGACCCGGACAGTCTGGTACGCACTCAGGGCGCGGCTGGCTGGGAGGCGCAACTGGCACAGGCCCAACCTTTGTCAACCTGCCTGTTCAACCATCTGGAAGCCGATCTGGACATGCGCAACCTGGACGATCGGGCGCAACTGGCTGAGCGTGCCAGACCACTGCTCAGCCAATTGCCAACCGGCACCTACCGCACCATGCTGCAACAGGCGCTGGAACAACGGGTCGGCGTGAAGACGCAGATCCCTGTCCTCCGACCCGAACGGACACAAAGACCCGTACGACGCAGACATCGCGTCAGCACTCAAACCATGCCACCGATGCGCAAGGCAGTTGCCCTGGTGCTGCAACATCCGCAGGCGGCACAACACACCCTGCCAGACGACTGGGAGCAGCTCCGGATAGCTGGAGTTGATACCTTACAACAACTGATCACACAAGCACGGCAGAACCCGAACATCACCAGTGCACAACTGGTTGAACAAACAGAAGACCCGGTGCTTCGTGATTATCTGGCCCGGCTCGCCGTGGCAGAACTGGCCGTCGAGGACGATGCAGCGGCACAGCTCCAAGGTATTCTGCGCCAGCTTCTGGAGACCGAACACCGTCAGGCACATGCCGACTTATTACAGATTCCACCCGGCCAGATGACTGCCACCCAGAAGGCAGCCCTGCGTGCCTTATATGGGCAATGAGGAAGTTGCGCGTGGCCGTCATTTTCTGGCGTTTCCCCGTTACATTCCTGACACCATTGCGCCTTGGTGTCGTCAATCAGAAGACCTGATTATGGAACGATTTTTCAATCATACCGGGCCTTCAGTACCAGGTGATCCTTTGTGACCTCAGTACATCTGCAAACACTAGGTTGTCGCCTGAATGAAGCTGAACTGGAGACCTGGGCGCGGGAATTTCGCGCCCGGGGTATAGTAATTACGCCGGATGCAGCCTGCGCCGATATGGTAGTAGTGAATACCTGTGCCGTCACGCAGGAGGCCGTGCGGAAATCGCGCAATCTGATCCGGCGGGCGCAACGGCAAAATCCACAAGCGAAGCTGGTGGTGAGTGGTTGTTACAGCAGCCTGGCTGAACCACAGACGGCTGAAGAACTAGGCATTGACCTAGTGGTAAGTAATCATGAAAAAGACCAGCTGGTTGATCTGACCTGCCAGGCCTTTGCCGTACCGGTGATGCCGCAGGCGGCCACCGAACCAGATGCAAGCAGTCTGTTAGCACGGGGCCGACAACGTGCATTCATCAAGGTACAGGATGGTTGTCGTTATCGTTGTACCTATTGTGTGGTGACGCTGGCACGAGGGGCAGAGCGCAGCCGCCCGCTGGCAGAGATCATTGCTGAGATTCAGACCCTGAGCGCAGAAGTGCACGAAGTAGTGCTGACCGGTGTGCATCTGGGTGGATATGGGCACGACCTGGGACACACATTGACCGATCTGGTACAGGCGGTACTAAACGAAACGACTATCCCGCGTATTCGACTGGGCTCGGTTGAACCCTGGGATATCCCGCCCGACTTCTGGCAATTGTTTAACAATCCGCGCCTGATGCCACATCTGCATCTGCCGATGCAATCCGGTTCAGACAGTGTGCTACGGCGTATGGCACGGCGCTGTAAGACAGCCACATTTACTGAAATGATCAACCGAGCCCGCCAGCAGATCGCCGATATTACCGTTACTACCGATATCATCGTCGGCTTTCCCGGCGAAACAGCAGCTGAATGGCAACAGACCCTGGATTTTGTTGCGCAGATTCGTTTTGCGCATATCCATATCTTCAGTTATTCCGCCCGGGCAGGTACCCGGGCAGCAGAATTACCAGCACCGGTAAGCCGGACAGTGCAGCGTACGCGCAGTGCTCAACTGCACCAGATAGCGACCGAACACAGACGATCTGTTCTGGAACAACATGTCGGACGTACCTATCCGATCCTGATTGAAGGGCAACCAACACAGACCAGGACTGGCCGGGAATGGCAGGGCTATACGCCGAACTATCTGAGGGTGCGGTTGCATACTACATCAGACGTTGACTTAGCAAACCAGATCGTTCCGGCACACACCCGGCAGGTTACACCGGATGGAGCAGCTCTGACCGCTGCTACCCTGTCATCCTTCCGGAATCGGCACACTGGTGGTTGATTTAATCTCCTGCATCGACAACAACGCGGTTACATTAAAGATCTTCACCTCACTGATCAGTGCCTGGTAAAAATCATCATAAGCGCGTGCATTTCTCACCCGAACCTTCAGAATATAATCAATATCCCCTGCCAGCCGGTGTGCCTCCAGCACCTCAGGCCGCGCCAGCAACGTTTCCAGAAAATGTTGCTGCCAGGCGGCGTCATGTTCAGAAGTCCGGACCAGCACAAAAAAACAGGCTGCCAGGCCCAGCTTTTCGTTATCCAGTAACGCAACCTGCCGTTTAATCACACCTGATTCACGCAACTTACGAATCCGATGCCAGACCGGTGTTTTTGAAGACGCGACCTGTTGTGCAATCTCATCTAAAGATTGTGCTGCGTCTTCTTGTAAAACAGCAAGAATCTTACGATCTAACTGATCCAGAACCATACATCCGCTGCCTTAACGTGGCTGAAATTCCAGCACAGTTGCATTGATACAATAACGCGGCAGACCGTTCGGGCCATCCGCGAACACATGGCCCAGATGAATATCTGACACAACCGAACGCACCTCAACCCGACGCATACCATGCCGGTTATCCGGTTTTTCATACACGGCACCCGGCACAGCACGGGTAAACGATAACCAGCCACTACCCGAATTAAACCGATCCTGCGTATCAAACAAGGCTGCACCACTTAACTTATCGATAAATACACCGTCCGGTGTGTCTTTAAATGCCTCATATTGCCGACAAAAACGCGCATCCGTTCCTTCCTCAAACGCCACCCGGAACGCCTCTGTTTCGCCCAGCTTAAAGGCTCCGAGCAAACGATAAAAGGTTGCCGCATCCACATAGCCCTGATGCGCCAGTACTTCCTTACCATCCTGCAAAAATACCAGTGTCGGCGTTGCCCAGGTCGGTGTCTTCAGGATCAGGCCCTGCAGCTGGCTGACCCGACGGGTGTGCAACGGGATATTACCCTGATATGCATCAGTCACATCCTGTTTAAACTGCACACAAAATGGACAATCCGGCGCATCAATCACCAGAATCTGCTGACCCTGCAGCAATATCCGGTTATCAACTGACGCCACCGGTGATGACGCAAACCGCACCCCGGTGGCATGATCCGGGCAATAGCCGCCTGGATTTTTTGCCAGATAATCCTGATGATAATCCTCTGCCGGATAAAAGGCTTGCAGTGGTTTGATCTGCGTCGCAATCCGGCCCAGACCGGCCTGACTCAGCAGATGCTGATAATCAGCCAGCACCTGTTGTGCCACAGTTGCCTGCTGTTCAGACCGGGTCAGGATCACTGAACGATATTGCGTACCCACGTCATTGCCCTGGCGATTGACCTGGGTCGGATCATGATTTTCAAAAAAGTGCTGCAGAATATCAGTCAGACTGACGACCTGCGGATTAAAGGTCACCTGCACCACTTCGGCATGATTATGCGGATTATGTTTATTCTGCGGCGCAGTGATCGCACGATAATCCGGAGTGACACCTGCACCATCAGCATAACCGGAAACCGCATTAAGCACACCAGGCAACGCAGCATAACGTTTTTCCACACCCCAGAAACAGCCAGCACCGAGCACTACCGTCTCCAGGTGTTGTGTCCCCGACAGCGTTTTCTCCTTAGCAACGGCTGCAGCCGGCATCGCAAATGCCGACAACAGCATCATTTTTTTCAGCCACGCAGAACGCCATTGCATCGTCGTTTCTCCTTATCAAACCAGGTTCAGGCGGCAACCGCAGCGGGCGCAGTCTGCGCGCGCCTGACTACCACACGATCCAGCACATTCCTGATCATTACCAGCAAGGCCAGGCCTAAAAACGCACCGGGCGGCAGGATCACTAACAACACACCAGCATAATCCGGGCCAAATGACAGCACCCAGCTGCGGGCTGCTTCGCCAAACATCAGATGCGCGCCAGCGAACAGAGTACCCTGCCCGATCAATTCACGCAGCCCACCCAGCACCACCAGCACCAGGGTAAAACCGGTTCCGACCGCCAGGCCATCCACTGCTGCAGCATGCACAGGATTCCGTGAGGCAAACGCCTCCGCGCGGCCAATAATCGCACAATTGGTCACAATCAACGGTATAAAGATGCCCAGAATCTTATAAAATTCATGAAAGTAAGCATTCATCACCAACTCAACAGTAGTCACAAAGGATGCAATAATCAGCACAAAGACCGGTAATCGTATCTCATCTGGTACCCAGTACCGGATCGCTGATACAGACACATTTGACAATAACAACACCAGGGTTGTTGCCATGCCTAATCCGAGGCCATTGATCAGAGTACTGGTAACAGCCAGCAACGGACACAGACCCAGCAAAGCGACCAATGCCTGATTATTGCGCCACAGGCCGTCTGAAATAATCGTGCGGTAGTTCATATAACAATTTCGTAACTATTCGTCGTTCATCACAGGGAAAATCAGGTGACCAGCCCATACAGTGCTACAACCACCTGTATTCAGCGTCATTCTGCGCGCAGCGAAGCTTATGGATTCCGCGACTTCGCGCGGAATGACGCAATATCCGGAATGACGCAATATCTGATCAGCAGAAATAAGGGTCAGAATATTATTTTAACAAAAATAAACAGTATCATAAGGCACCAGAAAGCAGCATTCGGGCGCCTTATGATCTTTAACAGACCTTCTAACGGATGTTGCGTAGCTGACTGATAATCTTCAATTGGGCAACTGCTTCAGCCAGCTCGGCCTGAGCCTTTGCCATATCCATGTCAGCCTGACGATTCGCCAGCGCATCTTCAGCACGACGTTTTGCTTCCTGTGCAGCAGCTTCGTCCAGATCGGCAGCACGAATACCGGTATCAGCCAGAATCGTCACCTTAAACGGCTGGACTTCAATCATGCCACCAGACACATAAAAATGTTGATGGGGCTGGTTATTACCCGGATCAACCCGTACATCGCCCGGCTTCAGTCGGGTCAGCAACGGGGTATGACGTGGCGCTATGCCGATCTCTCCCATCACTGCCGGGGCATACACCATCTGGCCCTGTCCGGTATATAAATGACCTTCGGCACTGACGATATCAATATGCAGGGTCATCGCCATTGTAGTTTCTCCGGGCTCAGCTGTCAGCCTTTGATTTTTCGATTACTTCTTCAATGCCACCACACATATAGAAGGCCTGCTCCGGCAGATGGTCATATTCGCCGTGCAGGATGCCCTTGAAGCTGGCTATCGTTTCCTGAAGTGAGACATATTTCCCGGGCGCGCCGGTAAATACCTCAGCCGCGAAGAAAGGTTGCGACAGGAAGCGTTGTATCTTGCGTGCCCGCTGTACAGTCAGCTTATCGTCTTCAGACAATTCGTCCATCCCGAGGATGGCGATAATGTCTTTTAGTTCTTTATAACGCTGCAATACGCCCTGCACACCACGCGCGACTTCATAATGATCCTGCCCAACCACATGCGGGTCCAGAATACGCGAAGTCGAATCCAGTGGATCCACTGCCGGATAAATACCCAGCTCAGCGACCTGCCGTGACAGCACCAGTGTCGCATCCAGATGCGCAAACGTCGTTGCCGGGGATGGATCGGTCAGATCGT
Source organism: Gammaproteobacteria bacterium (assembly GCA_020630515.1). Lineage (GTDB taxonomy): Bacteria > Pseudomonadota > Gammaproteobacteria > Chromatiales > Chromatiaceae > JAHDBG01. The sequence goes on along the minus strand of JAHDBG010000001.1, from coordinate 16,958 downwards.
CTGCCGGAACATATACTGCCTGAAATGAAGTGATAGATCCGGTCCTGGTCGAGGTAATCCGTTCCTGCAGTACCCCCATCTCTTCTGCCAGGGTCGGCTGATAGCCGACTGCGGAAGGCATCCGGCCCAGCAGGGCAGACACTTCAGTACCCGCCAAGGTATAGCGGTAAATATTATCGACGAACATCAGGACGTCACGGCCTTCATCACGGAAGTGTTCCGCCATCGTCAGACCAGTTAGTGCAACCCGTAACCGGTTGCCTGGCGGCTCGTTCATCTGCCCATACACCAGGGCGACTTTATCCAGCACGCCACCCTCAGACATTTCGTGATAGAAGTCGTTGCCTTCGCGGGTCCGTTCACCCACACCGGCAAATACCGAGAAGCCGGAATGTTCAACCGCGATGTTACGAATCAGCTCCATCAGGGTGACGGTCTTACCAACACCAGCACCGCCGAACAGCCCAACCTTACCGCCCTTCTGGATCGGCATGATCAGGTCAATCACCTTGATCCCGGTTTCCAGTACTTCGGTAGAAGTTGACTGATCTTCCAGCTTTGGTGCAGCCCGATGAATCGGCATCCGTTCCTGCGTCGCAATCGGCCCGGCATCGTCCACTGGTTCACCCAGCACGTCCATGATCCGGCCCAGAGTTGCCTGTCCAACCGGTACGCTGATCGGTGCACCGGTATTAGCCGCTTCTGCACCTCGCTTCAGGCCATCAGTTGAGCCCATCGCAATGGTACGTACTATGCCATCGCCTAGTTGTTGCTGTACTTCCAGGGTCAGACCGGCATCTGCGATCTGCAATGCGTCATAGATCTTGGGCATTGCATCACGGGCAAACTGTACGTCAACCACTGCGCCGATGATTTCGACGACCTTACCTGTGCTCATGAATAATCCTCATAGTTCATGACGTGTTTCGAGGTGCCCTCCGGCAACCTTAGTTGGCAATTGCGGCTGCCCCACCGACGATTTCTGAAATTTCCTGGGTAATTGCCGACTGACGCGCCTTATTATAGATCAGCTGTAGTTCATTGATCAGCTCACCTGCATTATCAGTCGCCGACTTCATCGCGACCATCCGCGCTGATTGTTCACAGGCACCATTCTCAACCACCGCCTGATAAGAGATAAATTCAATATAGGTGGTCAACAGGTTGTCCAGAATAACGCGTGCATCCGGTTCGTAGATATAATCCCAGTGATGTTTCAGCTCTGCCGCATCTGCACCCGGTACCAGCGGTACCAGTTGACTGACGGTCGGCTGCTGGGTCATTGTATTCACAAAGGTGTTGTAGGCCAGGCGGATTTCGTCAACTTCACCTTGTGTATACGCGTCCAGCATTACCTTGATCGTACCGACCAGATCTTCAATATGCGGCGCATCCCCCAGATGACTGACCTGAGCCAGCACCTTACCGCCAACCCGCCGGAAAAACCCGAGCGACTTACTACCAACAGTGCAATAAACTAATTCTTTACCTTCTGCCTGCAAATCCTTAATTTCTTTTACTAAAGAACGAAATAAATTAGAATTCAGCCCACCGCACAAACCACGATCTGACGAGACGATAACATAGCCAATCCGCTTAACCTCTGAACGTGGCGTCATGAACACATGGTGGTATTCCGGATTCGCCAACGCCACATGGCCAATCACCTGACTGATTTTTTCTGCATACGGGCGGCTGGCCTGCATGCGGTCCTGCGCCTTACGCATCTTCGCTGCCGCCACCATTTCCATCGCGCGCGTGATCTTCTGCGTGCTCTTGATGGACGCGATTTTCGTGCGAATTTCTTTTGCGCCTGCCATCACTCAGTCCTGTTAGCTATAAACTCAATTACCAGGTATGGTTAGCCTTGAAATCTTTGATTGCAATATGGAACGCTGCCGCAATCTGATCGTTCCAGTCCGCATCCTGATTCACCTGGACTACCAATTCTGCCTGCTGGCTGGCCAGATAACGATGCAGCGCAGATTCAAAGGCGACAATCTGACTGATCTCAACATCATCCAGATAACCTTCGTTCGCAGCAAATAACGAAATCGCCATATCCACGACGCTGAGCGGCGTATATTGTGGCTGTTTCATCAGTTCAGTAACCCGTTTACCACGCTCCAGTTGCTTCCGGGTCGCTTCATCCAGATCAGATGCAAATTGCGAGAAGGCTGCTAATTCGCGATATTGCGCCAAGGCCAGTCGAACACCGCCGCCCAGCTTTTTGATGATTTTGGTCTGAGCAGCACCGCCCACCCGTGACACCGATAGACCAGCATTAATCGCCGGGCGCATACCTGCAGCAAACAGATCAGACTCCAGAAAGATCTGTCCATCCGTGATAGATATCACATTGGTCGGTACGAAGGCAGATACATCGCCTGCCTGAGTCTCAATGATTGGCAACGCCGTCAGTGAACCAGTTTTGCCTTTTACCTTCCCGGAGGTGTTTTTTTCAACCTGCTCCGCATTAATCCGCGCCGCCCGTTCCAGCAAACGTGAGTGCAGGTAAAATACATCGCCCGGATAGGCTTCCCGCCCTGGCGGACGACGCAGTAACAGTGAAACCTGGCGATAGGCCCAGGCCTGCTTGGTCAGATCGTCATAGATAATCAGCGCATCTTCGCCATGATCGCGGAAATATTCACCCATGGTGCAGCCGGAATAAGGTGCAATGAATTGCATCGCTGCTGAATCAGCGGCTGGAGCAACCACAATGATCGTATACTCCATCGCACCATGTTCTTCCAGCTTACGTACCAATGCTGCTATAGATGAATTTTTCTGCCCGATTGCGACATAGATACACTTTACTCCGGTACCTTTCTGATTGATGATCGCATCCACTGCTATTGCAGTCTTACCTGTCTGCCGGTCACCGATAATCAGTTCACGCTGTCCACGCCCGACCGGGACCATGGCATCAATCGCCTTGATACCGGTCTGCACCGGTTGATCAACCGATTTCCGTGCAATCACACCCGGTGCGATCTGTTCTATCGGTGCTGTCTTCTGAGCCGTAATCGGGCCTTTACCATCAACCGGATGACCTAATGCATCGACCACGCGACCCAGCAATTCAGGCCCGATCGGTACTTCCAGTACCTTACCAGTACATTTAACCGGATCACCTTCAGAAATGTTTTTGTAGTCGCCAAGTACCACCGCGCCAACTGCGTCACGCTCCAGGTTCAGTGCCAGACCATACACGGCACCGGGAAATTCCAGCATTTCGTATGACATGGCATCGGCCAGACCGTGAATCCGCACAATGCCATCGGTCACCGTCACTACCGTGCCTTCGTTATGCGCCTCGGTGGTCAGATCAAAATTCCGGATTTTCTGTTGAATCAGTTCGCTGATTTCTGAGGAGTTAAGTTGCATACAGGCTCATCCTAAAATGTCTCAGATCAATGTAATGCGTGTGCAAGTTGCTGTAACTGTCCAGTGACGGATCCATCAATCACCAGGTCGCCTGCACGGATGCGAAAGCCGCCGATCAGTTCTGAATCCACCTCACTGCGTAATGTCACTGTACGCCCCAGCCGGCACTGTAATGCATCTGTCAACTGGCTCTGTTCTGCGGCCTCCAGTGCATAAGCTGTGACCAGATCGACGGTTATCGTACCCTGTGCCACTGCCTGATAATGCTGAAACAAGGCCTGTATCTCAGGCAACAATGCCAGACGGGTATTCTGCGCCAGCAGACGGACCAGGTTTTTTCCTTCCTGACTCAGATGTCCACCGACAATATCCAGAATTACATCAGCCTTCCGGGTACGTGCCAGACCCGGATTCACCAGCACTTTTTTCAGTTGCGCATCTACTACCAGAGTTGCCAGTAATTCCAGCATGCCAGACCACAAGTCAAGCTGCCGGGTCTGCTGTGCCTGTGCAAATACCGCTTCGGCATACGGGCGCGCCAGGGTTGTTGCATCTCCAGCCATCAGCCTGCCTGAATCTGTTGTGCGACACGATTAAGCATTGCCTGATGCGTCTGCAGATTAACTTCTTTACGCAGAATCTTTTCTGCACCTGCGACCACCAGTTCAGCTACCTTAGCCCGTAATCCTTCACGCGCTTTATTGGTTTCCTGCGCAATTTCAGCCTGCGCTGCAGCTAACTGACGCTCTGCCTCAGCGCGACCCTTCGCCCGCGCCTGATCCACGATCTGAGTGGCTTCTTTTTCAGCATTCGATTTGATTTCTGCCGCCTGCACCCGCGCCTGCTGCAACACAGCCTCGACTTCCTGCTGTGCCTGTGCCTGTGCCTGCTGGCCCTGTTCAGCAGCGGCCAGACCGTCCGCAATCTTCGCCCGGCGCTCATTCATTGCATTCATCAGCGGCGGCCAGATGAAGCGCAATGTGAACCAGACAAACGCCGCGAACGCAATCAACTGCGCGACCAGTGTCAGATTGATGTTCATGCCGTCACCCTATCGGTTGAAAGTACAGGATATCAGAGCGCAAACATCACATACATGCCAAGACCAACTGCAATCATCGGTACGGCATCGGTCAGGCCCATCACAATAAAGAACTGGGTACGCAACATCGGGATCAGTTCAGGCTGGCGCGCGGCACCTTCCAGGAAGCGACCACCCAGCACACCAATGCCGACGGCTGCACCCACGGCACCCAGTCCGAGCATCAGTGCCGCTGCGATGTAGTGCAAAGCTTGTGCCATTTCCATGTTGATCTCCAGTATAAATGACGAAGGTAAATTAAAGGTTAAAACGCGATAGAAATGTGATGTTAGTCGGGTGTCTCTGAAAACGTCGCGAGCGCAACAGTGTTCAGAGGTGCATTAATGATGCTCAGCATGCGCCATATCCAGGTAGACAATCGTCAGGGTCATAAAGATAAACGCCTGCAGAGTCACTACCAGAATATGAAAGACGGCCCAGACAAACTGCAACGCACCACCAAAGATGCCGATCAGCCAGCCACCGCTGTACATCAGTGCGATCAGGATAAAGATCATCTCGCCAGCATACATGTTACCGAATAATCGCAGGGATAATGAAATCGGCTTGGCGATCAGATTTACCCCTTCCAGCACCAGATTGACCAGCATAAATACCGGCTTCAGCAATAGGTTATCGGTCTGGAATGGCATCCCGGTCAGTTCTCCGACAAAACCACCGACGCCTTTGATTCTGATACTATAAAACAGAATCAGTGCGAATACACCCAGTGCAAGTGCAAAGGTAACATTCGGATCTGTGCTTGGCACCACCTTCATATAATGCACACCGACCAGGCTGAATAACCAGGGCAGCAGGTCAACCGGCACCAGATCCATCAGGTTCATCAGAAACACCCAGCAGAATATCGTCAGTGCCAGCGGCGCAACCAGATCATTCTTACCGGAAAAAGAGCCGCGCACATTCTCATTGACAAAATCAATGATCATCTCCACACCATTCTGCAAGGCACCCGGTATACCTGCTGTTGCCCTCTGCGCAGCCCGGCGGAAATAAAATGCAAACAATGCAATCAGACCAACAGACCAGCCGATAGAGTCCAGATGAATCGCATTGAAGCCCATCTCAGCAGCTTCCTGTGCAGTATGTGCCATCCCCCAGCCGGCATCCGGATGGTATCCGAATGTCAGGTTTGTCAGGTGATGTTTGATATATTCAGCAGAGGTGATTTCTGTACCGGCCATAGAGGGCTGAATCTCAGGAAATATTATTTTCGCTGACCGGAAGACATGTTCCGATCATATAGATTAACGGCAATCAGCGGCAAAATCTGGACAATAAAAAAGGCAGCCAGCAAGGCTACCGGGTTGAGATTACTGAGCACCAGCGCCACGACCAGAAATATTCCGGCAATCACGCTGAAACGCACCAGCTGGCCAAGATAAAGTTGTCTGACAATCGCATCAGGCCGAGCGGCCTGGTAGCAACCGAACGTAAAATAAGCAAATACAACAGAACCCAGCACCGCAGCAATACCACCGCACAGGACATCCCGTGCTGACGATACACCGAAAGGTAGAGCAACTATCGCCAGCATAGCTGTTAACAGGCCCTGTGTGCGCACAATACGCCCGACCCGGCGGCGTTCTGTCATCGCCATATAACCGCCAACGCGCATTATACGGGATATGATATCCTGGTCAATGATCGGATTTCACCATTACAAACACAAGGACGACTGTCTGACTCAGGTAGTTCTGGCCAGATGTTTCACATCCTGTATCCGATGACGGATTTCACCCTTGCCTTCCTGTAATTTTCCCTTGAAGAATGTTTTCCACTGCTCAGCCGAAAAATTCTGCAAAGTACCGCCGGCACGAAAATGCGCGACAAATACCTGACCGACCGCATAGATTGAGACACCCGCACCGATCACCATACCAATGCCACCACCAATGGTGCCAATAGCCGGGATGAGCTTCGCCATACTACTCAAACCCACAACGGACACCACTGGTGCAGCACCACTGATTAGTGCATGCACGAATGCCTTACCTTTCTGCTCGTTGAACTCAACATCATAATGTCGGCATAAACTGCGTAACAGATTCAACTGCACCCCAGTCAGCGCAGCGATATCCAGCAGCGGTACTGGCAACAGACCGAATGCCATACCGGCAATAATATGCAGATTAATGATATTTTCAGATTTCGTCATATGTTGCTGACCGGAAATATCCGTCAGTTGTGTTTCAGCAGTGGCTAACTTATCATTTAATTCGGCCGTGAGCTGTTCAATCTGTTTCTCTTTCTGCTGTAACTGACCCTGTATCTCTGTCTGTGTAGCATTTGCCTGCTCTGCCAATGTTGCCAACTCTTCTTCTTTTTGCTGCAACTGACCGGTCAATTGCTCAATCTGCACCGCTTGCATCTTCACTTGTTGTGATAGTGTGGGTCTTTTCGGATCTGCATTCGTTGGTGTTGGCATCATTAAAGCCTCCAGAATTAAATTACCTTCAACAAAATATTATTGAGTAAGCGGCATAGCGGACGGATCTGACACAAGACGGTGAAACAACAGCGCTTCATGAATTGCCAGCCGCTGAATGTCAGCTGAACCTTCAGTTATACATTCAGATTAACAACTACTTCCTGTTGAGCGTGCTGCGCTGACTGTACGAAGTCTGGCATCTGATCAAAATTGAGATAACGGTAGATCTCCGGTGCCAGGGCGTCTATTTTACTGGCATAGGACTGGTATTCCTCCAGACTGGGCAGATGCCCCAACGTGGCAGTAATCGCTGCCAGTTCAGCAGAGGCCAGATATACATCGGCACCCTGCCCTAATCGGTTCGGAAAATTACGGGTTGAAGTTGAGACGACGGTCGCATTCGCCATCACCCGCGCCTGGTTGCCCATGCATAAAGAACAACCTGGCATTTCGGTGCGGGCACCCGCCGCCGCATAGATATTGTAGTAACCTTCTTCCATCAGCTGGTGCTGATCCATCCGGGTTGGTGGCGCTATCCAGAGTCGGGTCGGCAGGATGGTCGCAGCAGCATCCAGTAGTTTGCCGGCGGCGCGGAAGTGTCCGATATTGGTCATACAAGAACCGATAAACACTTCGTCTATCGCTCGACCAGCCACAGCCGACAACGGCTTAATATCATCCGGATCATTCGGACAGGCCAGCAATGGTTCGGTGATCTCGCTCATGTTGATCTCAATCACCTCGGCATATTGCGCATCCGCATCTGCCTGCAACAAAACCGGATCGGCCAGCCAGGCCTCCATCGCGCAGGCACGCCGCTCCAGAGTACGCGTATCACCATACTCATGATCTATCATCCAGCGCAGCATCACGATGTTGGAGCGCAGATAGTCTGCGACTGAGTGTTCAGAGAGTGCAATGGTGCAGCCTGCGGCGGAACGCTCCGCAGTTGCATCCGATAACTCAAATGCCTGCTCAACGGTCAGATCCGGCAATCCCTGTATTTCGACGATGCGTCCATTATAAACATTCTGTTTGCCTTTTTTTTCCAACGTCAATAAACCGCGTTGTAATGCCGCATAAGGTACTGCATTCACCAGATCGCGCAGCGTGATACCCGGTTGCATCTCACCACTGAACCGGACCAGAACAGACTCCGGCATATCCAGCGGCATCACACCCAGCGCGGCGGCAAACGCAACCAGTCCGGATCCGGCCGGGAACGAGATGCCGAGTGGGAATCGGGTATGTGAATCACCACCGGTGCCCACCTGATCCGGCAATAACATCCGGTTCATCCAGGAATGGATCACGCCATCACCGGGACGCAATGAGACTCCGCCGCGTGTCTGGATAAACTCTGGTAACGTATGCTGCGTCTCTATATCGACCGGCTTCGGATAGGCTGCCGTATGGCAGAAGGACTGCATCACCAGATCGGCTGAAAAGCCCAGACAGGCCAGCTCCTTCAATTCGTCGCGCGTCATGGGGCCAGTGGTATCCTGTGAGCCGACGGTGCTCATACGCGGTTCACAATAGGTGCCAGGCCGGACACCCTCAACCCCACAGGCCTGCCCGACCATCTTCTGCGCCAGGGTATAACCATACTCTGCCTGCATCGGATCCCGTGGCCGACGAAACGCTTCAGACGTACCTGACCCTGATGCTGCGCGAGCCTTTTCGGTCAGACTACGCCCGATAATCAAGGGTATCCGTCCACCCGCCCGAACTTCATCCAATAATACTTCGGTCTTCAGGCTGAAGTCTTTTATCAGGCTGCCATCTTCGCGCTCTATCCGTCCGGCATACGGACGGATAACGATCACATCCCCCATCGCCAGTTTATCCACCGGCACTTCTATCGGTAACACACCCGCATCCTGTAGTGTGTTGAAGAAGATCGGTGCGATCTTACCACCCAGCACAACCCCACCCTGCCGTTTGTTCGGTACGTGCGGTATGTCGTTACCGGTATGCCACAAGACTGAATTGGTGGCTGATTTGCGTGATGAGCCGGTGCCTACCACATCACCCACATAGGCCACCGGATGGCCTTTCTGTTTCAGTTCTGCGATCTGCGCCGGGGCATCTGCTATCCCTTCGCGCGGATTTTTCAACATCGCCAGTGCATGCAACGGGATATCCGGACGCGACCAGGCATCCTGTGCTGGCGACAGGTCATCTGTATTGGTCTCGCCCGTCACCTTGAACACAGTAACGGTGATGCTGTCCGGTACCGCCGGACGGGTCTGAAACCAGTCCGCATCAGCCCAGGATTGCAGAATCGCCTGCGCCTGTCCATGGCCTGCCTGTGCTTTCTGTTCGATATCGTAGAACGCATCAAACATCAGCAATGTGTGCCTGAGTTGTTCCGCTGCCAGTCCGGCCAGTTGTGGATCATCCAGCAGATCGATCAATGGCTGGATGTTATAGCCACCCAGCATGGTACCTAACAATCGCACCGCATCTGCCGGTTGTATGACCGGGGAAATGGTCTTCCTCTGCGCGACTGCGGCGAGAAAACCGGCCTTGACCCGTGCCGCCTCGTCTACGCCTGGCGGCACCCGCTGGCTGAGTAAGTCCAGCAGTTCTGCCGGATCCTCGCTATCTGGCTGCTGGCACAGTTGTACCAGAGCAGTGACCTGTGCTGCATTCAGCGGCAGCGGCGGTATACCCTGCGCCTTACGTTCCGCAACGTGCTGGCGATAATCAGCAAGCATAATGATCCTTCCGGAGATACCTGTAATAGTCGAATATGTTCGTATCATCTGCAGGCAAACTATGTCCTCCAATCCGCTGTTTCCCAATGGAAGAGACCGCGACTCTCAAGCACTTCCGAAGATTCACGTTCCCCGAATGACACGATACAGAAAGCATTTGAACACGAACGATGCCACACCGCTATAGTATAATAAAATATAAGTTGAACAAATCAAGCTGATCTCGGTTGTCTGAAAGAGCCCTTGTAAGGTACTCCCCGTTGTCCGGACCAGTAAGCTTGCTCCGGGTCGTTTGCGTGCGGTGCAGCCGGGGATCTGGACCGGATTGACAGCCCCGTATGACTGACGCGCTTAGAGACCGCATCAGGCGCGCGGATGATGCGCCTGGTACAGGCTCTGCAGACGGGCCTGCGCGACATGTGTATAAATCTGCGTAGTTGAGAGGGCACTATGCCCGAGCAACAGTTGTACTACACGCAAATCGGCGCCATGATTCACCAGATGGGTCGCAAATGCATGTCGCAACGTATGCGGTGACAAACGTTCTGAAGGAATATCAGCAATCTGCGAATATAACTTAATGCGATACCAGAATGCCTGACGGGTCATCCCTGCTCCGCGCCGGGTCGGAAAAAACGCATTACACTGCTTTCCCTGCAACAGATCCTGCCGACCCTCACGCTGAAATCGGGTAATCCAGTCCAGTGCCGGCTCGCCCATTGGCACTAACCGTTCCTTCCCGCCCTTCCCCTGAATCTGCACCAGCCCCTGGCTCAGGCTGATCTGACTGGCGGTTAGCTCAATCAGCTCTGTCACCCGCAATCCAGTCGCATACAACAACTCCAGCATGCACCGGTCGCGCAGCCCTTCCGGCTTATTCAGATCAGGTGCCGCCAGCAGGGCCTCCACTTCCGGTTCGGTCAGCGCATCCGGCAGATGCCGGGCGCGCTGCGGTGCATCCAGCAATGCCGATGGATCTTGTTCCAGCCAGCCCTCACGTACTGCCAGCTGATAAAACTGGCGCAAACAGGACAAGCGCCGTGCGCTGGTACTTGCCTGACGCGCCTGTTCTGCCAGGCTTGCCAGATAGCTCAGCAAATGATCTGTCGTCGCCTGTAATAAATCCGTACCCCGCGTAATCAGAAACGCCTGGGCCTGTCTGAGATCGGACTGGTACGCATCCTGGGTATTCGCCGCCAGGCCTCGCTCCAGCCACAATTTGTCAACGAACTGCTCAATTGCATCATCTGCAGATAGCATCAGAACCTGTTTACAATACGGTAGATGGCACCAATAAAAAAACCCAGGCCAACCGGCCTGGGTTTTTAGTGATATGGCGCGCCCGGAAGGATTCGAACCTCCGACCGCCTGGTTCGTAGCCAGGTACTCTATCCAACTGAGCTACGGGCGCACTATCCAGTCATTATAACTACAGCATACAAGAACATCAATTAGCGGAACAGACTGAGGTGCGATCTCAGTGTGAGCATAACCCGGGGCTGCTCTCTGAGGTACGCCATCAACCTATTCGTTGGAGCTCAGCTGCGCGCAGAATGACTGTGCTCAGATCATGCTGTTACTGAAGCTGATTCCGTTTATCAGGCATGTCTTTTAACATGGCGCATCAGACGGCGCCGTTTCCGGCGCTGCCGTTCGGTCAGCGTATTGCGCTTCCCGGCATACGGATTATCGCCGGTGCGCAACACCAGATTCAGCGGGGTGCCCTGCAGCTGACAAGCGGCACGGAAGCGGTGCAATAAAAAACGGCGATAGGTCTCCGGCACCGCTTCGGTCTGATTGCCATGAATCACGATCAGCGGTGGATTTTTGCCACCCTGGTGCGCATACCGGAGCCGGATACGTCGCCCGCGCACCATGGGTGGCTGGTGTTCTGCCACACTCGTCTGCAATATGTCGGTCAGTTCAGCCGTCTTAAATTCGCGCATCGCAGACCGATAGGCAGACTGAGCTGACGCGAGCAGATGCCCGACGCCACTGCCATGCAAGGCAGATATCTCGTGCCAGGTCGCAAATTTCAGGAACCCCAGCCGCCGATCCAGTTCGTCCCGCATCTGCGTACGCAGGGCAGCTGTCAGGCCGTCCCATTTATTGATCACCACAACCAGTGCCCGACCCGCATCTGAGATATGTCCGGCCAGATGCATATCCTGTTCGCTGATGCCCTGGTGTGCATCCAGCACCAACAGCACTACATGGGCCTGCTGCATCGCTTGCAGGGCCTTCAGTACACTATATTTTTCAATCAAGTCGTGGATCCGCGCCCGACGTCGTATACCTGCCGTATCCAGCAGCACATACGCCTGCTGCTGTGCAGTATGCGCAATCGCGATCGTATCACGCGTAGTCCCCGGCTGATCATAAGCCAAGACCCGTTCTTCACCCAATAACCGGTTGATCAGGGTTGATTTACCAACGTTCGGTCGTCCGATCACAGCAATACGGATCACCTCTTCTGCCTCAAGCACAACCGGCTGTGTGGTCGGCAGTTGCAGCAGGACGTGCCGGATCAACTGCTTAACACCGCGTCCATGTGCCGCCGCTATCAGTTGGGGCTGTCCCAGTCCAAGAGCATGAAATTCTATGTCCGCCAGAGTCGGGTCTAAATTTTCGCTTTTGTTCAGTGCCAGCGTGATCGGCCTTCCAGTACGACGCAGGCCAGCCGCAATCTGCCGGTCATCCGCCGTCGGCTCTGCCCGCGCATCCAATACTAAAATAACATGATCGGCCTCTGCCAGCGCTTGTTGTACTTGTTGTTGTATCAGACCATCAATGCCATTGTTTTGCCCACTCAGACCGCCGGTATCTGTTACCAGATAACCACCACCGCCAAGCTGGCCGATACCATACTGGCGATCCCGGGTCAGTCCGGCCTGGTCCGCAACCAGCGCATCACGGGTGCGTGTCAACTGGTTGAACAGGGTCGATTTGCCGACATTCGGTGGTCCGACCAGGGCAATTACCGGCTGTGATTTCAATCGGAGATCCGCAAGGCAGACAGATAACCGGCAGCATCCTGCACGTACAGGATATCATCCATATGCACCAGCCCGGTACTGATGGCCGCTCTTCCGACCCGCTGACGCGCTACCGGTTGGCCATCAGCAACTGACAGCAGGTGCACATAGCCATCCAGATCTCCCAGTATCAGAACATCGTCCATGACTACCGGGTCAGATATATCCCGGTGCTGTAATAGTTCTGTCTGTTGCCAGCGTAATGCGCCCGTCTCTGCAACAAATGCCCAGAGACTACTGTCTTCACCTACCGCATACAAGGTATTGCTGTCTGCCGCCAGATTACGATATGTCGAAAATGGCTGCTGCCAGCGCAGCGCACCGGTCACATAATCTAATGCAATCAGGCCGCCCTGATAGGTCGCAGCATAGATCAGGCCCTGATGTACCAGAGGGTCGGTATCGCTATCAATCAGCCGTTGTACCACTGAGCGCCCACCAGGCGCAGCAATTGTGATGTGCCACAACAGGCTGCCCGTCGCCAGATCGTGCGCTGACAATTGACCATGGGTCGTACTATGCAACAGTTGGCTCCCCTGCACTACCGGTGCACTCATCCCCTGTAGCCCCAAGACTGGCATATGTGCTGTAAAACGCCATTGCAGCGTGCCATCCAGATCAAATCCACTCACGCTGCCGTCTGCGGCCACGATCACGATGCGATCCTGAGCCACGACAGGCCGTGCACGCACCTCGCTGCTCACGAAGGCGCGCCATTGTTCTGTACCATCCTGTGCCGACAGGACGATCACTTCGCCTTCCGATGTCCCCAGCACGACACGCCCGGCTCCGACGCCCACACCTGACGTCACTGGTGTCTGCACATCGACTGACCAGTCTGATGCGCCAGTCATCCTATCCAGTGCACGCACCTGACCGTCCGCTGCTGCAGCATACACGCTGTCCTGCACCACAACGGGTATCAGTTCAGGCTGGGATGCGCCTGATTTGCCGCCGATACGCACTCGCCAGAGTGGCGCCACTGTCTTTGCCGCATCAAATGTTACCAACGGCGCCGGTGGATTCGTGTCTTGTGCGGTGATCCGGTCAAGCAGTGCACCACACCCGCTGAGCAAGATCGCTAGCGCAATGAGGCCAATCATTCGTATCATCATCATTCCTGCCGTGGCTCCGGCCCTAGTTCACCGATCTTCAGTGTCAGTAGGGGATTCTGCTCTCTGCTGTGGCTGACCGCTTGCTGGTAAGCCACCCGCGCTGCAGTCAGATCGCCCTGGTGATAGGCCAGATCACCGCGCAGTTCGGCAAGCTGCGCGGCAAACGATCCGCCGTCAGCTGCCTGCAATACCTGTTCCGCTGTCTGCCAGGCCTGCAGCTCTATCAGCAATTCAACCAACTGCACCCGGATTGCTTGTTGCAGTACTGGCTCATCTGCTGTCGCCAGGGCGCGTTCCAGCCAGGACTGTGCACCTGCCTTATCGCCCTGCTGGTATATTGCCCGCGCCGCCTGGCGTGCCGCTAACACTGCATACACAGTCCCGGGATAATCCTGCAATATCTGATCAGCACCCGCTGTAATGGCAGGCACCTGCCCGGCTGCAACCTCTTTCTGCAGCACAGCAAACCGATCTGATGCCGCCATGCCCTGCTGCAGCTGATGCGTCTGCCAGGCCTGCCAGCCTACCAGCAGGCCAACACCGACCGTCACACCGATAATGACCGACTTTGCGTTTTTCTGCCACCATTGTCTGATCGCTGCAACCTGCTCAGCGTCGTTATTGTAGATCGCCATGGCTACAGGATATATCGGGTCAGGTCTTCATTATCCAGCAGAGCGCTGAGGTGCTGATTCACATAGTCTGCATCCACCAGCACTTCCTGACCTTCCTGTGTCGGTGCATGGAACGATACGTCTTCTAACAACCGTTCCATCACCGTATGCAGACGGCGTGCGCCGATATTTTCAGTCGTTTCGTTCACATGCCAGGCAATATCCGCAATCCGCTGGATACCACTGTCATCAAATGCTAGGGTAAATTCTTCCGTGGCGAGCAGGGCGGTATATTGTTCAGTCAGTGACGCATCCGGTTCAGTCAGGATACGCACAAAGTCTTCGCTGCTTAACGCGCCCAGTTCCACCCGGATCGGGAGCCGCCCCTGCAGTTCCGGGATCAGATCAGACGGCTTGCTCAGATGGAAGGCACCAGAGGCAATGAACAAGATATGATCTGTCTTTACCGAGCCATATTTGGTGGAAACGGTACATCCCTCTACCAGAGGCAGCAGGTCACGCTGTACGCCTTCACGTGAAATATCAGCACCCCGCCCTTCACTATTGCTGGCAACCTTGTCTATCTCGTCAATAAAGACGATACCATGCTGTTCCACCCGTTCTATCGCCCGCAGGCGCAGATCTTCTTCATTGATTCGTTTATGCGCTTCTTCATCGGTCAGCAGCTTGAGTGCATCTTTTACCCGCAGTTTCCGCTTTTTGCTGCGCTCTGATCCCATATTCTGAAACAGTCCCTGCAGCTGGCTGGTCATTTCTTCCATACCAGGCGGCCCAACGATCTCGACACCGACCGGCAGTCCGCTGGTTTCAATATCCACTTCTTTATTGTCCAGCTTTCCTTCATGCAACATTTTGCGGAATTTCTCCCGTGTGCTTCTGCTGCGTCTGGGCGGTGGCGGCACATCTTCTTCGTCTTCTTCGTCATGCGATTC
This sequence comes from Gammaproteobacteria bacterium, assembly GCA_020630515.1. Taxonomy (GTDB): domain Bacteria; phylum Pseudomonadota; class Gammaproteobacteria; order Chromatiales; family Chromatiaceae; genus JAHDBG01. The sequence continues at coordinate 1,598 of JAHDBG010000001.1, read as the reverse complement.
TGGTGCTTCCCGATTGTCCCGGGCCTTACGCGGTGCCGGCAGCAACACATCCAGGATGCGTTCTTCAGCCGAGGCGGCGGCGGCATCGTGCACCTTATCCACTTCCATCTCACGCGTCATCTTGACTGCACTGTTTGCCAGATCGCGAATGATAGAATCAACTTCCCGCCCGACATAACCAACTTCAGTAAACTTGGTTGCCTCAACCTTAATAAAGGGTGCCTGCGCCAGCTTTGCCAGTCGTCGTGCAATCTCGGTCTTGCCAACACCGGTCGGACCGATCATCAGGATATTTTTCGGCGTGATCTCGTCACGTAATTCGTCTGCCACCTGGCTACGCCGCCAGCGATTGCGTAACGCAATCGCGACCGCCCGTTTGGCGTCTTTCTGGCCGATAATATGTTTGTCCAGCTCCTGGACAATGACTTCAGGGGTAAAATCAGACATGAGAATCCAGTTCTTGAATCACTAGGTTATGGTTCGTGTAAACACACACATCGGCTGCAATATGCAAGCTTTTCTCAACAACATCGCGAGCGGACAATTCGGTATTATCCAGCAGCGCCCGCGCTGCTGACTGTGCAAACGCACCGCCGGAACCGATCGCCATCAGGCTATCTTCCGGCTCTATCACGTCGCCATTACCCGTCAGTATCAGCGAGGCATCTTTATCGGCAACCAGCAGCAGGGCCTCCAGGCGGCGTAACATACGATCCGTACGCCAGTCCTTCGCCAGTTCCACTGCTGCCCGCGTCAGATGGCCTGAATGTTTTTCCAGTTTGCCTTCAAACCGTTCAAACAAGGTGAACGCATCCGCAGTCGCACCGGCAAAACCTGCCAGCACCTTACCTTTGTACAACAGGCGTACCTTGCGGGCATTGCCCTTCATGACAGTGTTACCCAGCGATACCTGGCCATCACCACCGATAACGATTCTGCCACCACGCCGGACGGACAGAATCGTTGTTGCATGTAAATCGTGCACGCTGCAATTTCCACCTGAAAAAAGGTTTGCTCTGCAGCGAGCAGATATGCCGCCGCGCTGCATAAATCCCGGATAGTATGGGCGCTCTCAGCAATAAACAAGGGTAGCCAACATAAAAAAACTGGTAGTGAGTGTACCACCTGACTGCAGGCGTTATCCGGCAGTCACCTGAGTCTGCCAAAATTGAGCATATAAGCCCTCTGTTGCTAACAGTTCCTGGTGCGTTCCCTGCTCCACGATGTGTCCCTGATCCAGTACAAATATTTTATCGGCCCTGATGATGGATCACGGATGGTGCGCAATCGAAATCACAGTACATGCTTTGCTCAAGGCGTGAATGGTGGCGTCAATAGCGTTCACTGTCTCAGTATCCAGCCTCTTTTCTCTTCGGTCTTCCAGTTTCAACAAGGTGAGCGCGATCAATGAGGCATTAATGTGTATATGAATAGCTTCTTTCCGGGGAGATTGGCAATCGGTTAATCCAGTATATTGCGTTGCGTCCCGGAATAAAAACTCAATCTGCAACACACCCACCGAAACAGAGATCAGCTGGGCTGCGAGTAAATATCCTCCGGCAAAGCCGGAGGCTTTATTTTGTGAACCGCTCAAAGCG
>JAHDBG010000105.1 GCA_020630515.1 Gammaproteobacteria bacterium | reverse complement strand
TTGACTGATAACGACTTACTTTAACTCAGGAGAACAGGTATGGCCTGGAACGAACCGGGGAACGAATCAGGTGGCCCATGGGATAAAAAACAGCGTAACCAGGGGCCGCCCGATCTGGATGAGGTCGCGCGACAGTTGCAGGACAAGGTCAGCAACCTGTTCGGTGGCAGAAAACAAAACAAGACCAATGGCGGTGGTGGCAATGGCGATAAACGGCTGAACAGCGGTCCGATACTCGCACTGGCAGGGATTATCGGTGCTGGATTTCTGATCTATCAGAGCTTCTATACAATCCAGCCGGCCGAACGAGGTGTGGTACAACGTTTCGGTGCCTACCACTCAGTGACTGCACCCGGGCCGCACTTCAAAATACCTTTCATTGACACGGTTGAGACGGTAAACGTCGATCAGGTGAATAAATTTTTGCATAGTGCACAGATGCTGACCAAAGACGAAAACATCGCAGATGTTCGGGTTGAAGTACAGTTCCGTATTCAGGACGCACCGGACTACCTGTTCCAGGATGCGAATCCGAATGGCACGATCCGGGGCGTAGTCGAATCGTCCTTGCGCGAAGTGATCGGCAAAAACAACCTGGATCAGGTGATGACCGACAATCGGATCGGTATTGCGCTGGACGTGCAGAAGGGCACCCAGGCAATGCTGGATCTGTATCGAACCGGTCTGATCGTGACCAACATCAATATTCAGGGCGCGCGGCCACCGGAACCGGTGCAGGATGCATTTGCTGATGCGATCAAGGCACGAGAAGACAAAGAGCGGCTGCAGAACCAGGCTCAGACATATGCGAATGACGTGGTGCCACGCGCACGTGGTAATGCAGCGCGTCTGATAGAAGACGCAAAGGCATATAAGACCAAGGTTATCGCTGAGGCCCAGGGTGAGTCAGAACGCTTCCTGGCATTATTGTCTGAATACCAGAAGGCACCGGGTGTGACGCGCGAGCGGTTATATCTGGAGACAATGCAGGACGTGTTGCAGGGTTCCGGCAAGGTTCTGCTGGATGTGAAGGAAGGGAACAATCTGACCTACCTGCCACTGGATCGACTGATGCGCGCACCTGCACAGGCGCAGAATACGGTCCCGGCACCTTATGCGGCTGATAACACGACACCGGCCCCCACCCTGACCCAGCGGCTGGATAATGCCCGCCGCGCACTGACCCGCGAACGAGGAACCCGCTGATGAAACTGAAGAGCCTGATAGCGATTATTTTACTTGCGGTGGGTATTGTGTTTACCAGCGCGTCCCTGTTCGTCGTTCCGCAACAACAGACGGCATTATTACTGCGCTTGGGTGAAATCGTGGACTCGGACTACGAACCGGGTCTGCATTTCAAGATGCCACTGATCCAGGAAGTGGTCAAATTTGACAAACGGATCCAGACCCTGGATGCGAGCCCGGAACGGTTTCTGACCGGCGAGAAAAAATTCGTCGTGGTGGATTCATTTGCCAAATGGCGCATCTCAGATGTGGCGCAATACTTCCGCTCCACCCGGGGCAATCAGCGTACCACATCCCGCTTATTACAGGCGCGGATCAATTCAGCGCTGCGGGATGAGTTCGGTCAGCGCACAATTCGTGAAGTGGTCTCAGGTGAACGGACTGAAATTATGCGCAAGCTGGCACGCGCATCAAACGAGTCAGCCAGCGATCTGGGTGTGGAAGTGATCGACGTGCGGATCAAGCGGATCGACTTTGAAGAAAAGATCAGCGAGACCATCTATGAGCGGATGCGGACAGAACGGCAGCGGGTGGCCTCCGAACTGCGGGCGCAAGGTGCGGAAGAGGCGGAGAAGATCCAGGCAAATGCAGATCGGCAGCGTACCGAAATACTGGCTGATGCGTATCGTCAGTCTGAACTGATCCGAGGTGCAGGAGATGCCGAATCTGCGGATACCTATGCGAAGGCATTCCAGCGGGATAGCGACTTTTATGCCTTCTGGCGCAGTCTGAAGGCATACCGGAAGGTGTTTCAGGATGGCAGCAGCCTGATGGTGCTGGATCCGGATACAGAGTTCTTCCGCTATTTTTCTGCCCAGAAATAGCAGCAGGTACTTCTGCAAACCGGTTTATAAAGTTGGCGAGTCTGTGTCATTCTGCGCGTAGCGTAGTCGCAGACTCATTGTCGCCCAGTAACATCAGCACGACCTTGCGACCTTCTGCCAGCACGATATTAAACGTCTGGCAGGCGGCGCGGTTGTGCATGACCTGAAAACCAATCTGCGCATCCAGCAGTGGTTGCAGTACAGCCAGCTCAGGAAACAGCTGAGTCCTGCCGCTGCCTAGCAAGACCAAATCCGGTTGATGTGTGACAACAGGTGACAGGTCTTCGGGGCGTAATTTGAGTATATTCGCCACTGGCCAGTCCGTGATCATCTGATCTGGCAGAATCAGCAGACTGGGCGGATACAGCTGGCCCTGAATCTGATAACGACCAGCCTCACACGCCGTAATCTGATACGACCCCGCCAACCTATCCAGCGTTAAATTCATACCGCTATT
>JAHDBG010000033.1:11967-16018 GCA_020630515.1 Gammaproteobacteria bacterium | reverse complement strand
GTGCTACCCGGATAATGATTATCCGTACCTACCGCCTGTAACTGCCGGTATATCTCGCGCAGATTACCCGCTATCGTAATCTCTGAGACCGGATATTGCACCTCGCCCCGCTCCACCCAAAAGCCTGCCGCACCCTGCGAATAATCTCCCGTTACCGGATTCGTACCCTGCCCCATCAGCTCGGTCACTATCAGGCCCCGATCCATCTGCTGCACCAGCGTTGTAAAATCCTGCCCTGTGCTGCCGATGCGCAGATTGCGTACGCCGCCGGCATTACCCGTCGTCGGTCGATTCAGTTTGCGTCCCGAATAACTATCCAGGATATAGCCACGCAATATCCCGTCACTGACCAGCGCCCGGTGCTGCGTCGCCACACCTTCGTGATCGAATGGCGCACTCGCCAGACCACGCACCAGCAGCGGATTTTCTGTTATCGTCACCCAATCAGGAAAAATCTGCTGATCCAACGCATCCAGTAAAAAGCTCGCCTGACGATACAACGCAGGGCCCTGGATGGCACCGCACAAACTGTGCAATAAACCAGTCGCCATATCCGGCTGAAACAACACCGGACAGCGCAGACTGGGTAGCCGACGACTACCGAGCCGGGCCAGACTGCGTTGTGCAGCCTGTTGCCCGATTGCCGTGACATCAGCCAGCATGGTCGGTACGCGCGCTGTGTCGTACCAGTAATCCCGCTGCATCTCATCACCGGTCTGCGCGAGTACGGTACAACTCAGACTGTGCTGGGTACCCGGATACCCGCCGATAAAGCCATGCGTGTTACCATAGACAAATAAATGCGTTGCTGTCTGTACACTGGCCCCTTCCGAATTCGTCACTTTCGCGTCATAATCCAATGCGGCTGCTTCGCAGGCGCAGGCCAGCTCGCCGGCCTGTACCGCATCCAGCTTCCAGGGATGATGCAGATCCAGATCCGGCACCTGTGTTGCCATCCGTTCCGGGTCTGCCAGACCCGCTGCCGGATCAGCTGCGGTATAGCGTGCGATCCGGCAGGCCGCCGCAACCGTTTCCTGAACCGCTTGTGCGCTGAAATCCTGAGTACTTGCACTGCCTTTGCAACGCCCCTGGTATACCGTCACACCGAGGCTTTGTCCGGTGACATGTTCGATCGTTTCAACCTCACCCAACCGGGCGGTCACTGCTAAACCGTTTTCCTGATGCACCGCTGCTTCCGCACCGTCTGCACCCTGCCGACGAGCTTCGGCTAATAAATCTGCGACCAATGTCTGCAATTGCGCTGCCTGCATATCATTTCCTGAAAAAAACTATTCGATGACCAGAGACTGACCATGTCTTATGCACTCATTTTATACTACAGCCGACAAGGCGCAACTGCTGCGCTGGCACAACAGATCGCTATCGGTGTTGAAAGCGGTGGGCTGGAAGCCCGACTACGCACCGTACCAACGGTGTCTGCCACTGCTGAAGCCACCGCACCTGCCGTCCCTGCACAGGGGCCACCGTATGCGACGCTGGACGACTTGCGTAACTGCCAGGCCTTGGCGCTCGGCAGCCCGACCCGGTTCGGTCAGATGTCCTCGGCCCTGCAACGCTACTGGGAAGGCACCAGCGAGCTCTGGCTCACCGGCGCACTGACTGACAAACCAGCCGCCGTCTTTACCTCCGGCAGCAGCCTGCACGGCGGACAGGAAAGCACCCTGTTATCCATGATGGTGCCGTTATTACATCACGGCATGCTGATAACCGGACTGCCCTACAGCGAACCGGGCCTGTCCACCACCACCACAGGAGGTTCACCCTATGGGGCCTCGCATGTTGCCGGCCCGCTCAATGATCAGCCAGTGAGTGCCGATGAAACAGCACTGTGTCGAGCCCTCGGTCAGCGCCTGGTCCGTATCGCCCGTCAGCTACAAATCAAAGCATGCTGAAAAAGTATATGCCAGCCAGACTCACCGCTCTCTGCGCCAGTGGCAGCCTGCTCGGGCTGATCGTATTCGGCATGGCCTGGATCATCACCCTGTCAGACACACCTGCAGCTCGCATCTCACTCTGGCTGGTATTGTTTACCGGCCCCTGGCTGCTGGTACTGCGCGGAGTATTACGCACTCGGCCAGACAGCCTGTTATACAGCAGCCTGCTGGCACTCGTGTATCTGTTACATGGTGGTGTGGTATGGTGGACTGATCCGATTCGCTCCGGCTGGGGCCTGCTGGAAATGGGATTAGCACTCGGGCATATCGTCAGTGCCGGACTGACCATCCGACAGTCCGACACATGAGTGAACAGCTGTCACTACCGCTGGCATTGCCGGAGCACAGCACACTGGATAACTATATCTTCGGCAGCAACCAGGCCCTGCAAGCCTTATTGCAGCAACAGCGTGAACAACGCAACCAACCCCTGATTTATCTGACCAGCACCCCCGGTGCCGGTCGTACCCACCTGTTGCTGGGTCAGTGCCTGGCAGCCCGGCAACACAGCCTGCAGGTGGCCTACCTGCCCTGCGCACAATACACACAATGGCACCCGGCCCTGTTCCGGGATCTGGCTCAGCTGGATCTGGTCGCACTGGACGATATCCATTGTCTCGTGGGTCAGCCGGACTGGGAAGCCACCCTGTTTCACCTGTACAATCAGGCTCGTGATCAGCATTGTCAGCTACTGGTCAGTGCGACCACTGGAACCCGGCCCTTCCGACTGCCTGACCTGCGCAGCCGCCTGCGTTCCGGCATCACCTACCGGCTCAGGCCTCTCACTGACCCGCAACATGAACAATTGCTCAACCAGCTGGCCACCCGTCAGGGCCTGTCGTTACCGGCTGCGGTCAGTCATTATCTGTTGCAGCACTATACCCGTGATACACATCAGTTCGTGACCCTGATGCAGCATCTGAATCAGGCCTCACTCAGTGCCAGACGGCCCCTCACGGTGCCATTTGTGCGTACTCAGCTTACCCGACTCCAGGAATCCGTATGTCAATCCAGCGCGCCCTGCTCAGTGTCTCAGATAAAACCGGCATAGTCAGACTGGCGCAAGGCCTGACTGCTGCTGGTATTGAGATTCTATCTACCGGCGGTACTGCAGACTTATTACGCGAACACGCGATTCCGGTCACTGAAGTGAGCGATTACACCGGCTTTCCAGAGATGATGGCCGGCCGGGTCAAGACGCTGCACCCGAAGATCCACGGTGGCATCTTAGGACGACGTGGGACTGATGATCAGGTGATGCAGGCCCACGACATCGGCCCGATAGACCTAGTTGTGGTCAACCTGTACCCGTTTCAGGCGACGGTTGCCAGACCCGACTGTGATCTGCCGCTGGCGATTGAACAGATTGATATTGGTGGCCCCACCCTGTTGCGTGCAGCAGCCAAAAATCATGCAGCAGTGACTGTCGTGGTGGATCCGGCAGATTACCCCCGGATCCTGAATGAGATGACACAACATCAGGGGAGCACCACCTCAGACACTCGTTTTGACCTGGCGGTGAAGACATTTGCCCATACGGCACAATACGACGGTGCCATTGCGAATTATCTGGGAGCACGCGATGCCGCTGGTCAGACACAACCGTATGCCCGCACCCTGAACCTGCAATATCACCATGCGGCCAACCTGCGCTATGGCGAAAATCCACACCAGTCAGCGGCATTTTATGTTCAGTCCAATCAACCTGAGGCCTGTGTCGCGACCGCACAACAGTTACAGGGCAAGGCACTGTCGTATAACAATATCGCGGATACGGATGCTGCTTTCGCCTGTGTCAGATCATTCACCGACACAGCGGCCTGCGTCATCGTGAAACATGCGAACCCGTGCGGTGTCGCCTGTGCCACAGACCTGCTGACCGCATATGAACTGGCTTGCCGCACCGACCCGGAATCTGCCTTCGGCGGTATCATTGCATTCAATCAGACACTGGATGCGACGACTGCACAAACCATCATCGAACGCCAGTTTGTCGAGGTAATCATCGCACCTGCCGTAACAAACGATGCCCGTACCTGCCTGGCGCGTAAAAAAAATCTGCGGTTACTGGTCTGCGGCACCTGGCCTGCGACACC
>JAHDBG010000033.1:0-11867 GCA_020630515.1 Gammaproteobacteria bacterium | reverse complement strand
TGGCGCGTAAAAAAAATCTGCGGTTACTGGTCTGCGGCACCTGGCCTGCGACACCTGCCCCGCGCCGGAGCCTGAAACAGGTTCAGGGCGGCGTTCTGCTACAAGACGAAGACGTGTCCCTGTATCAGGATTTAACCCTAGCGACCGAGCGCGCACCCAGCGCGGCTGAACATAAAGATCTGGTGTTTGCCTGGCAGGTCGCGAAATTCGTCAAATCAAATGCCATTGTGTATGCCCGGGACCAGGCGACTATTGGCATCGGTGCGGGTCAGATGAGCCGGGTCAACTCAGCCCGGATCGCCGTTGACAAGGCCAGTCAGGCCGGGTTAGCCGTTACCGGCGCAGTGATGGCCTCGGATGCATTTTTTCCGTTCCGCGACGGCATAGACCACGCGGCGGCGGCAGGTATTACTGCCGTCATCCAGCCTGGCGGTTCAAAGCGTGATCATGAAGTGATCGCTGCAGCCAACGAACATGGCATGAGCATGTTACTGACGGGTATGCGCCATTTTCGACACTAAGGGGTGGCTCCGGCAATCTTTATATTCTGCAAATCCTCCACTAATTGATGTACCTCTGTGGCAGGATTCCACTCCCTGGTTCGTTCCGCATCCTGTAACGCCATGACTGCCCGTTGTTTTGCTGTGTCAATATTCGCGGTGCTCAACCGATAACGGTCTATCAGATCTCTGAAATATGAAAGGTTCTGTTTTTTCTCCCTCACAAACAATCAGAATACGCGCACAGGGTTTACGCACCGGCTGTTTTCTGGCCAGATCCTTTGATCTTTTCGGCTGTCTGGCCATCAGGATGACTCAAAACTCCGGGCAATATTCCGAACGTACGGCAAGGCACCATACCGACCTGACAGATAGGCCTGCTCCAGATTTTCAGTCTTTTTACGCGGGCTGAAATCAGTTAACGGAAATAACCGGGTACCCTGTGTGTCAGAGCGCTCACAAAACCAGATCTGATCGCGCCGAAAGATATCCTGATTCAGGATATTCGTTTCGTGTGTGGAAAAAACCAGCTGCGCATCTGGCTGATTTTTCACCTCGCTGTGAAACAGATTAACCAGAAATCTAACTAAGGCCGGGTGCAGATTGGTCTGTAATTCGTCAATAAAAAGTACGCGGCCTTTGTCCAGGGCATCAATCCATGGCCCGGCCAGGCAAAACATTTTTTGGGTACCACCAGATTCATCACTAAAATCTATTTCTATATTTTCAGAGTCTGATTGATGCAGTGTCTTTAACTCAATTTCATCGGCATAAATATCAGAAATGGCAAAGTCAGCTGCCTTTAAAAAATCTAATATCTTATTTTTTCTGTCATCCTGACAACATTTAACTGAAAATTCACGACTCCATCCCTCTTTACATATATGTAATTTATCAGAAAACCATTGATATACCGGCAAGAATTTCTGGCTATTTAATTGTACCGCCGTCGATAAAAACAAGGCATTTGATCGGGTCAGATCTTTCCATATTTCTTTGTTTCCGATCAGGTTGGCACCAAATGTATACTCAGATTCATCAATATCCGTGTTTAATTCGCGCCTGAACCAGGTCTGCGCACGTCCCTTAGGAAAGGCAAATAACCATTCTGCATGAATCTGTTTCTGAGTTGCACTGAACCCATATTGATAACGCACACCATCGACCAGAATCACCACCTCAAACATAGAAGGCGCATCAGCAGTTTGTTCGCTGAACCTGAATGGTACAACCGGCAGATTGTCCATATCTTTATTAGAATGCAACACAATTCGTTGCATGGTACGTAATGCCTTGATCAGATTCGACTTACCGCCTGCATTCGGGCCATATAAGGCTGCCGAACGCAATAACCGCATCGGTTTAATGCCTGGTGGCAAAGTGGGTCGGAATACATGAGTTGCGTCATGTTCTTTACCGGAACCCGCCACAAGGCTCAGGCAGGCCTCTTCCCGGATAGATCGAAAGTTTTTTGTTGAGAATGCTAACAGCATGACCAGACTCATTAAAACGGTGAAAAATAGCAATTTTATGCAAAAAATCACAGTTAATTAAATTCTAGCATGTTTCAGTAATCTTAACGTCCACAAAAAAACAAACAAACCCAAGACCAGGATTCTTTTACAGGTCGTACCTGAGCACCATTTCCCAACAATGGCGCCAACTCAGCGTCACCCGGTGTGGCTCCCCGGGTAACGCTGCGCTCTGATGCTATTGAATACGCGGATCCAGCGCACCAGTCTGATAACGCCCGGTCATCGCCTCCAGACTCAGGGCGGTGATCCGATCCGCCTGCCCGGCAGTACCAAACGCCTCAAAGCGTTCCACACAAATCTGCTGCATTGCCTCTTTGCTTGCCTGCAGGTATTTGCGTGGATCAAAATTAGCCGGATGATCATGCAGATGCTGACGAATTGAGCCGGTTGCAGCCATCCGCAGGTCGGTATCAATATTCACCTTACGCACCCCATGCCGGATGCCTTCCCGGATCTCAGCCAATGGCACGCCATAGGTTTCGCCCATCTCACCGCCATATTTATTGATGATCGCAAGCCAGTCCTGCGGCACCGAGGAGGAACCGTGCATCACCAGATGCGTATTCGGAATGCGCGCATGTATCTGCTTTATCCGGTCTATCGCCAGAATTTCACCAGTCGGCGGGCGGGTAAACTTGTACGCACCATGCGAGGTACCTATCGCTATCGCCAAGGCATCCACCTGCGTCTGGCGGACAAAATCAGCCGCCTCTTCCGGATCGGTGAGTAGCTGATCCTGCCCCAGCACACCTTCTGCACCGATGCCATCTTCCTCACCTGCCATCCCCGTTTCCAGCGATCCGAGACAACCCAGCTCCCCTTCTACTGAGACACCACACGCATGTGCCAGCTCAACCACACGCCGAGTCACATCGACATTGTAGGCATAATCCGTCGGCGTCTTGCCATCTTCACCCAGTGAACCATCCATCATCACCGAAGTAAAACCAAGCTGGATGGAACGCTGGCACACCGCAGGCGACACGCCATGATCCTGATGCATACAGACCGGTATCTGCGGATATTCTTCCACAGCAGCCAGTATCAGATGGCGCAGAAAAGGTGCACCCGCATAGCTACGTGCACCAGCTGAGGCCTGGATAATCACCGGCGAGCTGGTCGCGGCAGCGGCTTCCATAATCGCCCGGGTCTGTTCCAGATTGTTCACATTGAACGCCGGCACACCGTAATGATGTTCGGCTGCATGGTCCAATAACTGACGTAATGTGATCAGAGCCATAATATGTTTTCCTTTTAATCAGCAAGGCGCCTCTCTCAGGTAATGCCCTGCAGGTCATTGATTGCAGATAACTCCGCCATGTCCCGAACCGGCAGCGCGACTATCAGTCAGCTGCCGGAGGATAGTGGCCAGAATAACGGGATCAGCGCACTGCTCAGCAATCCCATCGCAAGATTCAGCGGTATGCCAATCCGGGCAAAATCCGTGAACTGATAGCCCCCCGGGCCATACACCAGAGTGTTCGTCTGATAGCCAATGGGTGTCGCAAAACTGGCCGAGGCTGCCACCATCACTGCAACCACCAGTGGCCTGGGATCCAGGCCCAATGCAGTCCCCAGCGCTATCGCCAGCGGCGTCACCACGACCGCGACGGTACTGTTTGATACCAGTTCTGTCAGTATCGATGTGAGCAGATAGACAGACCAGATGATCATAAAGGGCGGCAGGCCAGCCAGCCAGGGTACCAGTGCCTGAACAACCAAGTCTATTGTACCGGCCTGCTGCAATGCTGCTCCAATTGCCAACATCGAAAAAATCAATATCAGCAGTTCTTTATCAATCGCCGCAAACGCTTCTGCAGCATCAATACAGCGGGTGAGTAACACCACGGCGACCATGATACAGGCGATCACAAACAACGGTGCAACATTCAGTCCGGCCAACAGTACCATCACACCCAATGCGCCCAGTACAATCGGTGCATGACGACGGCGATAGGGTCGCACTGCCGGAGTAGATAAGTCAATCAGTCGCTGCTCGCGCGCTAGGCGTTGCAAATCAGATTCGGTACCCTCCAGTAACAACGTATCGCCGACCCGGATCGCAATATCATCCAGCTGTTGATGCAGATTACGATTTTTACGATGTAACGCCAGCGGAAAGATGCCATAGTGCCGCCGCAGCCGCAGCTGGCGCAATCTGCGCCCGATCATCCGGCAACCCGGGGTAATCAACGCCTCCACAGTCCGTGCTGCACGTGGTGAAACCGCGCTGGCAAGCGCCACGTCTTTATTTTCACTGAAGCTCAGCAACTCCACCATCGCCGTCTTCAGCACCACCCGGTCGCCGGCAGCCAGGGTTACCCCACTGAGGTGCCGCCGCAACGAATTATCATGCCGGATCACATCCACCACATACCCATTATCGCGCCGGAACAGCGCTACCTGTAATGGTGGCCGCCCGATCAACGCACTCCCGGATGGGATCAGGACTTCAGTAAAATAACGCATCCCGGCCGACTGACCTGACAACAATTGCGTCATACTGTCACGATCCGGTAATAACCGAGGGGCAGCTATGCGCAGATACAGCAGGCCAAATACGACCAGAATCACCGCCAGTGGCGTCACCTCAAACAGGCTGAAGGGTGCTAAACCCGCTGCATGCGCAACACTATCGACCAACAGGTTGGTTGAAGTCCCGATCAGAGTACAGATGCCACCGAGAATCGCAACGTAAGATAACGGTATCAGCAACTTCGAAGCGGATACCTGCAGCACCTGCGCCATCTGCACCACAATCGGGATCATCACCACCACGACCGGGGTATTGTTCAGAAAGGCAGAAGCGACCACCACAAACAGCACCAGCCCGAGCAACGTCCAGACCGGATAACGCCCGACATAGCGATTAACCTGAGTGCTCAGGCCAGATAAGGTACCGGTGCGTACCAATGCACTGGCGAGCATAAATAATGCGGCAATCGTCCAGGGCCCCGGATTCGATAACACGCCTAACGCAGCCTCGTACGGCAAGATACCCATCAGTAATAAACAAGCCGCTCCGGACAATGCAGTGACCGCGATCGGATAGGTTTCGCGCACAAACGACACAAACATAACGCCGAGCACGCCCAGCGCGACCCACGGGTGCCAGGTCAACGGGATAAAGGATTCCGGCATAGCAGGTTACCTGCTCAACCATCGGCTACTGGTCTTCACCAAACCGCGCCTCAACTAATGCGACCAAGGCCTGCAATGCCTGGCATTCATCCGGCCCGTCCACCTGCAGCTGCAGCCGGGTACCACACCCGGCTGCCAGCATCATAACACCCATGATACTCTTGCCATTCACGGCCTGACCGGCCTTTTCCAGTACCACGTCGGCCGCGAACCGGCTGGCCGTATTCACCCACTTTGCCGAGGCTCGGGCATGCAGACCCAGTGAATTCGTGATGATGATGTTCTGCGCCAGCATCGGAGTACCTATTGAATACCGCGTCGGGCACCAGCCCGCGCGATGTCGTACAAGGCTGCCGCGTCGGCGGCTTCGTGCACATAATTCAGAATACGCAGCAACATCGGCAGATTCAGACCAGCCAGCACCTGCACCGAATCAACAGCCGTCACGGCACGACAGGCCACATTATGCGGCGTCGCGCCATACAGATCGGTCAGGATCAGGCCACTCTCCGTTACGTTGCCGATCCACTGGCGTATTGCCTGATCAGCCACCTGCTCTCCGGCTACCTCTATGCATGGCACCGAAACTGCACTCTGACCCAGAATATAGTCAGCCGCCCGGCAGACTGCCGGGCCAATCCCCGGATGCGTCACCAGCAACAACGCCACCACCATCAGATCTCGTCGACCGCAGCCGGCTGCAACGCTGCCTGCTGACGCTGCACGAACTGCTCAGTCATATCAATTCCCTTCAGCTTCAGTAAATGACTGCGCACAGCAGCCTCCACCAGAATCGCCAGGTTGCGCCCGGGTGCCATCAACAGGGTGACACACGGAATCCGGGTACCGAGCACCTCGCGCGTCGCCTGTTGCGTCACCAGACGTTGCGGCGACGGTTCCTGCCCGATCTGTAAACAGACGATCAGACGCAGATATTTATACGCCTTGATCGCATTATCACCAAACATTGCCCGGATATCTAACGCGCCGAGTCCACGCACTTCCAGCATCCCCAGCAACAAAGACGGACAGGTACCACTGATAATCTCAGGTGCAATCCGGCTGAACTGTGGTGCATCATCCGCAATCAGGCGGCTGCCGCGCGTGATCAGTTCCAGCGCCAGTTCACTCTTGCCGATCCCGGCATCGCCGGTCAGCAGCACGCCCATCCCCAGCACCTCCAGAAACACGCCATGCAGTGTGATCTTGTCAGATAGATTGAGCGCTGCAAAATGTTGCAGATTATCCAGCACCACCCGATCAGATAACGGCGTGCGGAATAAGGCCAGACCACTGTGCTCCGCCCAGTAACACAGATCATCATCAGCTGCGACACCATCGACTAACACGACCGCGCGGGTACAGGAACGAAACAAATCCTCCAGTGCCCGGGAACGCGCCTCCCTCGTCGCCCGCTGCAGATAAGCCTGCTCCGAACGACCAATCACCTGAATACGATTCGGATGGATATAGGTCAGAGGACCAACGATGGTATCACGCTCAGCGTCCAGGGTATCATCCAGCAAGGTGCGCTGCAGGCCGGCTTCACCAGCGCACAACGTCAGCTGCAACTTCGTCTGCAACGCCTGATACAGATTCGCAACGCGGACTCTATGCGGCATCTGGCATCACCTGAGCAAACAACTGCTGTACCTGCTGCACACCCGACAGACAACGTAACTGACGACACACCGCAGCATCACGAAATAATGCTGCCAGCTGCGCTAACAGACGCAGATGATCCTGATGTGCTGTGTCCGGAACCAGCAAAACAAAGACCAGATCAACAGGCTGGCCATCCTCACTGTCAAAATCAATCGCCTGGCGTAGCCGGATAAAGCTGCCGCGACTGTGCACCAGATCCGGCAGACGCGCATGCGGCAATGCCACACCGTCGGCTAAACCGGTACTGCCCAGTCGTTCACGCGCCAGCAGCCGCGCAAAGATATGTTCTGCCTGGGCGGCATCTGATGCACTGAGCAGGTCTGCAGCATGTTCCAGTACCCGCTTTTTGCTCTGCGAGGCACAGTCCAGACCAATAGCTGAGGCGGCTAACAGTTGCTCCATCGACTCAACTCACCCGATTATGCCGTCGTCTCGTCGCCTTCCAGAGCACGCTCACGATGACCTGGTGCGCGATGATCCTGTAACTTTTCTTTTTGTCTGATCACCTGCCGATCCAGCTTGTCGGCCAGGGCATCAATCGCTGCATACATATTTTCATTCACTGCGTCCGCATACACATCGGTACCTGCCACATGCAACTGAGCTTCCGCCTTTCGTGCCATCTTTTCCACAGTCAGAATCACCTGCACCTGCGTGACATGGTCAAAATGACGCTCCAGCCGGGTAAGCTTGTCCGACACATAGGCCCGCATGGATTCGGTCACTTCAACATGATGTCCCGAAATGTTTACCTGCATAGTCAGCTCCTGAAGATTATCTGAGACATCTCAGACTATATGGACTCATGGGTTATCGGCGCCGCTCGCCAGAGGGTGGAATGCGCAAGGACTCCCGATATTTGGTCACGGTACGCCTCGCAATCGCAATCCCCTGTGTCCTCAATGCCTCCGACAGGGCATTATCTGACAACGGCTTGTGTGACGGTTCAGCCTGCACCAGCTGCCGAATCCGCGCACAGACAGCAGTGGATGAGACGCTACCGCCATCTGTGGTCTTCACCCGGCTGGAAAAAAAATATTTAAACGCAAAGGTGCCACGTGGCGTCTGCATAAACTTCTGTGACGTGACCCGGGATACGGTTGATTCATGCAGACCCAGATGATCCGCCACCTCCTGCAACACCAGCGGCTTCATCGCTGTGACGCCCTGTGCAAAAAAGGCCTGCTGCTCCTGCACGATACATTGCGCCACCTGCAACACCGTATCATGCCGCGTCTGCAGATTGCGGATAAAGGTGCGCGCAGTCTGCAGATGGTCCTTCAGCAACACATTATCTGCCTGCTGATCCGCTCGCCTGACCAAGGCCGCATAGTCAGCATTGATACCCAGCTTCGGAACTGTATCCGGATTCAGCTCCACTCGCCAGCCGGTTGGCTGCTGGCTGACCAGCACATCCGGCACCACACAGTCCGTCGCGGCCTCACCCACCTGATCCCCGGGATGCGGATGCAATGACCGGATCTGTTGCAACACCGGCTGCAGGGCAGCCGCAGTCAGATTCAGCGCCCGGGCCAGTTGTTTCTCATCCCGCGCCGCCAGCAACGCAAAGTGCTCAGTCAACAATGCGATCACCTGTGACTTCAGCTCGCCGGCTGCGATAAGCTGATGGGCCTGCAACAACAAACATTCCTGCACATCACGCGCAGCCACTCCGGGTGGATCGAAATGCTGGATCCGATGCAGCACAGCGACCACATCGTCCTGACTGACCTGACCCGGCAAGGCCGCAACCACCTCAGCAACATGAATCTGCAGATAGCCAGCTGCATCAATACTATCAATCAGGATATCAGCAATCAGTTGGTCAGTGGGTGAAAATGACGTGAGCGCCATCTGCCAGTGCAGATGCGCCTGCAGAGAAGGGGCGGAGCTGTATTGAGTGAGAGGATCATAATCGGCGTCGGCCGGGGCCGAGGCCGGATAACGCGACTCAGTCGGCAGTACCTCAGCCAGCGCCGACTGATTCGGCGCGGCCTCCTGCGCCTCACCTGGCACCTGCGACAGAGCCTCCGGCACCGCTGCAGGCGGTGCCGGATCAGCACGCTGCTCCACTACCTCCAGCATCACATTCTCGTCCAGTACAGACTGGACTTCCTGCTGCAGCTCAACGGTGGATAGCTGCAACAACCGGATCGCCTGCTGTAGCTGAGGAGTCAGGGCCAGATGCTGGCTGGGACGCAATTGCAACGCGGGTTTCATAGCCTGTCAGAGATGATCATAAATAGCCACCGGGCCGGAATAGTTGCAACCTGAGGTACGATTCAAACTAATGACTGATTTCAGCGCAGAACCTCACGCAGGCTGTTCGCTGTCAGCACACGTTGTGACCAGCATTGTAATGTTGCAATATCTGCCCGGGCTAGCCGGCGACGTATGTCATCACTTAACGCCGATGTACCAAACCTGGTCTGCAACAAACCAGACAGCACTTCGGTGATACCGGCCTGACGGCCCTCCTGAAGTCCTTCCTGGATTCCTTCCTGACGGAATCTTTCAGCAAATGCACTCATATAGGTTGCCTCCTCCGGATAATGTTGGGCATATTCACGCCGTTCTGCCTCTGTCAGGGCACCATAGATGTCAATAAAATCAAGATATTTTGCCAGCTTTCTCTGATTCGGCTCCAGTCTGCGCAACTGTCGCGTTGCATGCGCATAGACCTCAAGCCGGCTGACGCCAGTATAGTCCATATTCGGCAGGTTAACGCAGGCGGCAATATTATCTTCGTGCAGATATTTCTGATAAGGCAAACGCGACAGATCACAGGCAATATACGCAAAATTGAGATACGTCCTGTGCTCACTACCGAGCTGCAGTTCTGTGGCATAACGACCACGGCGTAGAAACACCACCACAGGTACGATCCGGTCGGTCTTAAACATCTCAGCCAGATGCAGACAATAATGGGCTAAATCAATATGCCGGGCCTCAGACGGCGCAAAAAAGCGCAACGCCTGCAACGGGTAATCAATGAACAGATTTTTGAAGTTCTGATCGTGTGACAGCATAAGGCCCCCTGAAATATATCATGAACAGGACGAAGACAGGGGCGATTCTGTCACAGATACGTCCGGATTGCTGTAGCCGAGCCCCCACAGACGGGAGTATGGCATACCTCAGAGAACAGATTCGGGCCATGCTGACACTGAGTTGAAAAGCGCCCCGTTTTTTCAAACGGGGCTCAGGGTTTGCAAGCCATCAACCCGGAATCCAAGTAAGAGCCTGAATCAATTGGAAACTCGCCAAAAATACTGGCTTTTCAAAATATTTCATGTAAATTTCATCTTGACATTTACATGGAACATACATTCAGCTCACTATCCTTCTTTTCTGGTCTAAATCCTGGGGAGTAGCATACTTAACAGACAAACCATGAGTAATAATAAATTAAAGACCGGGTAATATCCTTGATGTCAAGGAACAGCATCTCATCAAACCATTAAAATGGCGAATATAACGATGGTAACAGTTTACTGACGTCAGAACGGAGACATGAACTTCGAGAAATCGCGCACAGCGCAGCTGTCGTCGCAGAATCTACCTGATCTGCCCTCCATCTATCCCATGTGACCCCGGGCTACGGATTCCGCAACTTCGCACGGAATGACGCGGTATCACCCTGAAAGTAGCTACGGGGGTGGTTGACCCACCCTCTCACCGGGGCGTTATCCAGCTTAGCGGCGACGCGGCGGCATCAGATCTGTGATCGTGCCCTCAGCCATTTCAGCCGCCATACCGATTGACTCATTCAGGGTCGGATGCGGATGAATAGTCAGGCCGATATCTTCGGCATCTGCACCCATCTCCAGTGCCAGCACCGTCTCTCCGATCAGCTCGCCGGCATTACGCCCGACGATGCCGGCACCCAGAATGCGTTTTGTCTCAGGATCAAAGATCAGCTTGGTCAGGCCTTCTGCACGATGTATGCCCAGAGCACGACCAGACGCCGCCCACGGAAAGACGCCTTTTTCAATCGCAATGCCCTGTTCCTTCGCAGCGGTCTCAGTCAGTCCCATCCAGGCGACCTCCGGATCGGTGTAGGCGACAGACGGAATCGTCAGCGGATCAAATAACGCCGGTTGTCCGGCGATCACTTCTGCAGCGACATGCCCTTCGTGCACTGCCTTGTGCGCCAGCATCGGGTTGCCAACGATATCGCCTATCGCATAGATATGCGGCACATTCGTGCGCATTTTCTGATCCACCGCAATATAGCCTCGCTCGTCAACCTGCACGCCCGCGGCCTCTGCGTTGATCTGCCTGCCATTCGGGATACGCCCGACGGAGACCAGTACCCGGTCATATATCTGCGGTTCTGGCGCCTGTTCACCGGCGAAGGTGACCTGCAGCCCTTCGTCCTGCGCACTGATCGCGTCCACTCTGGTGTTCAGCCAGATGTGGTTTACCTGTTTCTGCAGCCGTTGCTGCAATGGTTTCACCAGATCGCGATCACACCCCGGCATCAGGCCAGGCTGTAGTTCAACGATGTCGATCTGGCTGCCGAGTGTGGCATAGACGGTCGCCATCTCCAGCCCGATGATACCGCCACCCAGGATCAGCATCCGTTGCGGGATGTCGGCCAGTTCCAGTGCGCCGGTCGAATCAATCAGGCGCGGATCGTCGTTCGGAAAGCCCGGGATCTGTACCGGTCGCGACCCGGCTGCGATGATGCAGTGCTCGAACTGTATCCGGGTCTGCTGGCCATCCTGTGCTGTGACCTGAAGCAGGTGGTCTGTCTCAAAACGCCCTTCTCCCTGCACCACCTGTACCTGGCGTTGTTTCGCCAATGCTGCCAGTCCGCCGGTCAGCTTGCCGACCACCTGTTCTTTGCCGGTTCGCATCGCATCCAGATCAATCTCCGGTGCCGGGTATTTCACACCCATCACTTGCAGTTCGGCTGCTTCGTTGATCACTTCGGCGGTATGCAGCAGTGCCTTGGACGGTATACATCCGACATTCAGGCAGACGCCGCCCAGTGTGGGGTAGCGTTCTATCAATACCACGC
>JAHDBG010000032.1:4131-16064 GCA_020630515.1 Gammaproteobacteria bacterium | reverse complement strand
CGCGATACAAACTCAAGTCTGTATATCCTAAAATTAAGTTATGACGAAGCACTAGCGTATCACAGACCGCACCCAATGCGCAGTCCGTTCACGTTGCAACATAATCCGCTGTACCCGGGTTAGTGCCATTGCGATACTGTAGGTCCAGAAACCGAGCACCATCACCAGCAGGGTGACCAGCATGGTTTCATCCATGCCGGTTTGCGCATTCAGTCTGATGCTGGAGCCCTGATGCAATGTGTGCCACCATTCGACCGAAAAATAGATGATCGGGATATTCACCACCCCCACCAGCACCAGCAGACTGCTGGCCCGATCTGCGCGCCGGGGCTCCGGTATTGCATTGCGCAGTGCCAGATAGCCCAGATACAGAAATAGCAGTATCAGTTCGGACGTAATCCGCGCATCCCATTCCCACCAGGTTCCCCACATCGGCTTGCCCCAGAATGCTCCGGTCCATAAGGCGACAAAGGTGAACATGGCCCCGGTCGGTGCCAGTGCCTGGGTCATCATCGCCGACAGGCGTGTGTTAAAGATAAGCCCGATCAGGCTCCAGCCTGCCATCACCAGATAGATCAGCATCGACATCCAGGCGGCCGGGACATGCACAAAGATAATGCGATAGCCTTCACCCTGTTTATAATCAGTCGGCGCGACGAAGAAGCTCAGATACAGTCCGGCAGCCAGCAACAATAATGCAAGACGCCAGAACCAGGGTGTCCAGCACCTAGCTAAGGGATAAAAGGCCGCCGGTGCGGCGTACGCAGACCAGCGCATCAGAAATCTCTCGCTTTCTGACGACCTGAAGTGGTATATTCGAGGCCGGACTCAGATTTTTCTTCAACAGTACATGGAGGTAAGCTATGCAAAGACATCAGGGTTTCACGCTGGTTGAATTGATGATCGTGGTTGCCATCATCGCTATCCTGGCCGGCATCGCCATTCCTGCCTACGACAACTATACACGTGAAGCACGTATGTCGCAGGTGAATGAACATTTCAGTAACACAGTACGGGTGATCCGCGCCGAACTGGCGAAACGCATGACCATCGCCGCCCGGGGTGGTACCCAGAACCCGGCGACCTTAGACGATACCACCATCCTGGCGATCGTGAACCCGGACAATCAGCTCGCTCCGGGTGGCACAGCGGCCTTTGCTACCGCAGCCAGTGATACCGATGGAGTGATCGGCGTGGATGTCACCTCATCCACCGAGGGTGCAATTGTGATTGATGTGATCCTGCCCAGCTATCTGGATATCACTGGCAAAACCACCACCATCAATCAGGCCAATCTGTAGGACATCTTAACAATATATCGGCATGGGCTAATGCAGGCTCATGCCGCCTCTTTCGGTAAGCAGAGAACAATATGTCAACCATATCAGCCATTGATCTGTTTTGTGGAGCAGGTGGTCTGACTCATGGCTTAATTAAATCCAATATTAACGTTGTGGCTGGTTTTGACACCGAAGCATCCTGCCGCTATGCTTATGAAAAGAACAACTTAAATGCCAGGTTTTTCAATCAGGATGTCGCTAAGTTATCAAAACAAACGATACAAAAATTATATCCTGAAAAACATCTGAGACTTCTGGCTGGTTGTGCCCCCTGCCAACCCTTCTCTACGTATTCTCAGGGACGCAATTCCCATGAAGACAGACGTTGGCCTTTACTTTACGCCTTCGCCAACCTTGTAAAAAAGATTGAACCGGAAATGATCACTATGGAAAATGTACCTGATATTACCAAACATCAGGTATATAAAGATTTTATAGTAACTTTGAAATTATCAAAGTACGAGGTCTGGGCCGATAATGTTTTTTGCCCGGACTATGGCATACCCCAAATTCGTAAACGCCATGTCGTTCTGGCTTCCCGTATAGGAAAAATTCAACTCATTCCACCTACCCACACCAGAAAAAACTACAAAACTGTCAAACAAACTATTTATAACCTGCCTCGGATAGCTGCCGGAGAACGATCACCTGACGATTTACTACATCAATCTGCTAAGTTATCCGTATTAAATCTGGCTCGTATCCGCCATTCAAAACCTGGCGGAACTTGGCACGATTGGCCCGATTCTCTGGTTTCCCCATGCCATAAAAAAAAAAGTGGAAAAACATATAGTGGTGTCTATGCACGGATGTCCTGGAATGAACCCAGCCCAACCATGACAACACAATGCTACGGTTATGGTAATGGCCGGTTTGGCCACCCTGAACAGGACCGGGCTATTTCTTTACGAGAGGCTGCCTTATTACAAACCTTCCCGGAAGATTATATTTTCTTTTCCGATAAAAATATACCGACATTTCGTTCGATAGGAAAAATGATTGGCAACGCCGTCCCCGTACAACTTGGCAAGGTTATCGGCCAGAGCTTTATTCAGCATTTAGACTGAATCCTATATTTTCGATTCAATAAGTAATCGTCAATGCATTGAATCACTACTTTTAAGTACTTGCATGCCTGATCATTATAATTTATTAAGGCATCAATAGGGGTGCTCTGACCACAGTCTCTGAAAGAAGCATCTCCATGGGCCAACCTGTTTCTTTGTCTTTTCACTTCAAGAAAAGCCGCACTAACTTCTTTCCAGTCATCTCCTGTATAAACTAACTGTATATCATATTCAACAGCCTTATCTTTTATTTTTCCCGCATCAACGTTACTAAGAATCAATACATTATTATACTGACTAGAACATACAATTGCCTTGTCAAGTTTAAACGCTTTATATTTGGGATGATTTTCATATCCAATAGTATCCTTAAAATTCTTAAAATATACTTTCTGCAATTTCTGGTTAAGTTCAGAACAAGACAATCCATCTTCCTTAATCTGCTTATGTACGGCACCTAAGGCACTCACTGTCACTGACTCTATTAAATTGTAAATGAGCAGATACCCGGTTGCCAGAACTGTTTTCACCAGGTCACGATCTATTACAGCATCATCCACGACTTCCTGACATTCATTATTATATACCGCTAGCCTGTTTGCTTTAGACTTGATTAAGACTTCGACAAATCTTAAATGCTGGTCCACTTCTTGTTTTCTATCTTCGTATAATTGATACGTTTCTTCAATGAAATGATTCAAAATCATATCTCAATCAAAAGCAAGCTGTCCGGAAAAAGTGTTTTCGACACTACTCGCGTACTTGACATCTTTCCCCAATAGCATATCCCGCACAAATTGAATCCGGTTAATCACCTTGACTCGTGAGTTGCTCCCATGAGAACGAGTTAAATATATAAATTCCTTACTGCTTATCCACTGTTCCACAGGTTCAGCTTTTAACACTGGGTTACTCTGCAATGCCAAACAGCTACCAACAGAGATTGCTTCAAATCGAATACGCGGCACAGACTTATCATTCTGTGATTTCCGGAAGCCCAGCGGATAATACGCATCAATAAACCTTAACATACTCAGGAAGCGGTCTTCATACTCTTTTTCGTCAAACCCTGTTTCATTCATATCATCCAAATATTGATTCAAAAAGTCGTCGACTCTGTGATCAAATTCTTCATAGCGATCAGAATATGCGAAGAAACGCAATATAAGCTCCTGATCTTCACGTCGCTTTAATTTAGCATCGGAAAGGGGACACAGTCTTCTGAAGTCTTTATTCACTGCTAGGTTTTGTATAAATCTGCTAAAAGATCCTTCTTTAGATCCGATGCGTTGTTCCATCGGTTTTAAATTCGTACCGCCTGAGTTAATCCGATCAAACATCTGTCTACGTGCTTCTTCATCCATGTCTCTGGTCAACTCAATAATACGAATCGTTTTTTTATTAAAGCGACGCTGTCGCGACCTGGGAAGGTCAGAAAAGCAAAAGTCATTCAGTTCATTTAATAATTTTAATGATTTTAGAGCAAACCCACCTTGGCAGTACTCTACCAGAGTTCTTAATCTTTGAGAACCATCAACCACCTCACTTCGACCATCTTTATCATCAGCAAAAAATAAATACGGAATAGGTAAATTAAGCAGGATAGATTCAATAAAACGACTTTTCTGATTATCGTGCCAAACCATCTCACGCTGATAATCAGGAATATAAATCTCTGCCTCATCTTCCTCCAGGCCTTCGGTGAACTTATTGACTAATACCTCAACAGGATATTCACGCGTATCGTAATCAGATATCTTCTGTTTTTCTATAATCTGAGTTTCCGCTATTTCCTGCTGTGTCTCTGATATTTTTTCTTTATCAAACAATTCTGTCTGCATAAACCCTCCTTTACCGATCACACTATATTCTGCGGTGCAGCAGCCACAAAAATACCGGCACACCCAGCATCGCGGTCAGCACACCAACCGGCAACTGCATCGGGCTGATCACGGTACGTGCCAGCGTATCTGCCAGCACCAGCAGACTCCCGCCCAGCAACACCGCGACCGGCAACAGAATGCGGTGATCCCGCCCACCCGCCAGCCGTACCATATGCGGTACGATCAGGCCGATAAATCCGATTGCTCCGGCAATGCTGACCGCCGCTGCGGTCAGCAGGGATGCCAGAAAATATATCTGGTGCTGCAGCCGCTGCGGATTCACCCCGAGTAAAGCCGCCTGTTGCAGACCATACACGGCGAGATTCAGCTGCGGTGCCAGCCACAGGGCAGCCAGCAGGCCGACGCCGAGTATCGCCAGTACCACCAGCGGCGATAACGCATCGCTCAGATCGCCCATCAGCCAGAATAACATCCCGGGCAACCGCATCGGTGGCCCGAGACTCAGTATCAGACTGATCAGTGCGGACCAGCCGGCCGCAACGACAATACCGGTCAGTAACAACCGATCCGTCGTGTGCGCATAGGCACCCTGCCCCAGCGCGAATACAACCACAATGCTGAGCAGAGCACCACCAAACGCCAGTGGTGTCAACCACAGGCCGGACAGGCTCAGCAACATACCCAGCATCACCGCACACGCAGCACCACCCGATACCCCCAGCACATACGGATCGGCCAGCGGGTTGCGCAATAAGACCTGCATCAGCGCACCAGCTAACGCCAGTACACCGCCAACTGCAAATGCTGACAGGGTGCGCGGCAGGCGCAGTTCATCAATGATACGGTCAGACAGGCTGCCGTCATCCGACAATACGTGCCGCCACACCTCAGCCGGTGTGATCTCAGCACTGCCCACCAGCAAAGACACGGTCAGGCTGATCAGGGCCAGCCCCAGACTGGCACTCCACAGGATCCAGTGTGTGCTCAACCGGTAGCCACGGTATGACGCCAGTTCCGGATCGGCCAGCCTTGTGCGCTCGCCTGCGCCTGCAACGTCTCATCCGGATTCACCGCAACCGGATGGTCCACTGTCTGCAACAATGGCAGATCATTATGCGAATCGCTGTAAAAAACGCTATCAGCCAACGACAGCTGATGCACCTGTAACCAGTCCCGTAACCGGGCTACCTTCCCTGTGTGGAAGCTGGGGATACCATTGACGTGACCGGTAAACTGATCCCCGATACGTTCCGGCTCAGTCCCGATCAGATGCACAATGCCAAAACAATCCGCAATCGGTCGCGTGACAAAGTTGTTTGTTGCCGTAATAATCAGTAACACATCCCCAGTCCGATGATGTTGCAGCACCACCTCCAGTGCTTTAGGCCGGATCAGGGGCCGAATCCTGTCCGCCACAAAATCAGCGCGCCAGCGAATCAGATCACCTGAGGTATGTTGTGCCAGTGGGCGCAACGCAAAACGCTGGAAGGCTGCGATATCCAGCGTGCCTGCCTTGTAATCAGCAAAAAACTGTGCATTTTTTGCAGCATACTCAGTTGCATCCACCACGCCCAGTTCGACCAGATACTGACCCCACAAAAAATCTGAGTCGCCTTCGATCAGGGTACTGTCTAAATCAAAGATTGCCAGTGCCATCAATAATCTGCCTGATAGGATGTCTGCTTTGCCACGACAACAGCAGGTTCCAGATGCGCCAGCTGATCGGATAACGGGGTAATCTGACGCCGAAAGGCTGCCAGTTGTTGTGTCTTCAGACGTAACGCACGCGGTAGTTTAATCGTCAGTGGATTACGATGCGCACCATTCACCCGGAATTCATAATGCAGGTGTGGACCCGTTGCCAGACCGCTCTGACCGACATAACCGATCACCTCGCTTTGCGCGACCCGCTGGCCCACCTGCAGTTTTGCAACAAAGCGGGATAAATGCGCATACAGTGTCTGGTATTCCCTGCCGTGCTGCACAATCACGGTACGCCCATAGCCTTTTTTCCAGCCGACGAACCTGACCTTGCCCTTCCCGGTCGCTTTAATCGGGGTGCCGGTCGGTGCGGCATAATCGACTCCCTTGTGCGAACGCCAGCGTTGCAGCACCGGGTGCCAGCGCCGTTTACTGAAACCGGAACTGACCCGGGCTAACGGAATCGGCGAACGGATAAAGCTGCGTTTTTTGTTATACCCCTGCGCATTGTAATACGCAATATCCCCTTGACTGTCCTGATAACGAAACGCATGATAGCGCTCACCGCGATGGATAAACTCAGCAGCCAGGATCGGACCATCACGCCATTTACGACCTTCCAGAACCTGTTCTTCATACACCAGCCGGAACTGGTCGCCCGAGCGCAGATCCAGCGCAAAATCAATGTCCCAGCGAAACAGATCCGCCAGTTCCATGATCTTCGCATCACTCAGTCCGGCCCGCTGGCCGTCCAGAAATAACGAAGACTGAATCACCCCGACGGCGCTGGCAATTCTGGTGGTGACCGGCTTTTTATCCACTACCACTGTAAAGCCGGACGGCTGCTGCGCCTGAATGCGCAGGCTTTCACGCGTGCTGCGCACCAGAATCAGCTGGATCAGATCCTGCTGCTGATCCTTCAGGAGATGCACAATCTGCCCGGGCCGAATACGTGCCAGATGTTGTGCTATGGCCGGATTCCTGAGTAATGCAGCTAAGGTCGCCGCTGACACATTATATTGCTGGAAGATATGAGATAACGAATCGCCGGATGAGATCACATGTGAATGCCAGCCGTCAGTAACCAGTTCAGGATCTGCTGACCCACCTTCTGCCCAAGCGCCCACAGATAACAATATCAGCATCGTCCAAAAATATTTTATCTTATCAAACAAATATTTACCTCTTTTTATGCAAGCCACACTTGAACTAATCCGACGCGGCACGCACGAAATACTGCCGGAAACCGATCTGATTCGCAAACTGCAACAAAATCGCCCGCTGCGCATTAAGGCCGGATTTGATCCGACCGCCCCCGATCTGCATCTGGGCCACACGGTACTGCTCAACAAATTGTACCAGCTTCAAACCCTCGGACACGACATTCAGTTTCTGATCGGCGATTTTACCGGGATGATTGGCGACCCGACCGGCAAAAATCAGACCCGACCACCACTAACCGCCGATGAAATCGCCCACAATGCCGAAACCTATCAGGCGCAGGTGTGTAAGATCCTGGATCCAGCCAGAACGCAGATCCTGTTCAATTCGACCTGGATGCGCGAACTTGGTGCCGACGGCCTGATCCGACTGGCTGCACGCCACACAGTTGCAAGAATGTTAGAGCGGGATGATTTCGGTCAGCGCTACCAAAACGGTCAGGCGATTGCAATACATGAGTTCCTGTATCCACTGGTACAAGGCTGGGATTCCGTCGCCATGCAGACAGACATAGAATTGGGGGGTACAGATCAGAAATTCAACCTGCTGGTCGGACGTCAGTTGCAGGAGCAGGTCGGACAGGAACCACAGGTGATCATCACCCTGCCCTTGCTGGAAGGATTAGATGGTGTACGTAAGATGTCAAAATCTCTGAATAATTACATCGGCATCACCGAACCAGCAACGGATATGTTCGGCAAACTGATGTCGATCTCGGATGATTTGATGTGGCGCTATTTTGAGCTACTCAGCACGCGCGACATGACTGAGATTGACCAACTACGTACCCGGGTTGAGGCTGGCATGAATCCGCGCGATGTCAAATTCATGCTCGGCGAAGAACTGGTCACCCGCTTTCACAGCACCACCGAGGCGCAACAAGCTAAGGCTGACTTCATCGCACGCTTCCGGCAGGGTACACTACCCGATGAGATGCCGGAAGTTACACTGACGACCGAGGCAGGCGAGATCGGTATCGCGCACCTGCTGAAACAAGCCAGTCTGGTCGCCAGCACATCCGCAGGCATCCGCATGGTCAGACAAGGCGCAGTACGGCTGGATGGCAGTAAAATTACTGATCATCAGCTCATCTTACAGGCAGGCGTTACACTAGTCTGCCAGGTGGGTAAGCGCCGCTTTGCCCGCATTACCCTCACCTGATCACTGCAGACAACAGAATCAGCTATGTTAGTACAGAACCGTTTTATTACTTTACTCGCCGGTCTGATATGGGTGCTCGTACCGCTATGGGCTGATGCCCGGGTTTATACCATTAACCAGGTTTCGGATACGCAACCGCTGCTGACGCTGACACAAGCGGATCGCACCAGATCTTCGACCACAATGACATTCAGCTACACAGCCAGAGACAGCGACAGAAAAATCGGGATTTATCCGCCGGGACATGATCTGGCTTTTTATATTACGAATATCGGGAAGACTAAAAAATATCATTTGCTTCAGGTCAGTGATATCGCCATACTCCCGAATGAGACCGTGGTAAAGGCCAGAACAACCCATATCTTCAGGCTGACCTTTCCCTCGGTACCTGATGTCTTCCATCTGATTGAAGGTACACAACAACTACCCAATGCGATTGCCTGGTACTTCAGCAATGTTCGTCTGAAATGAGCGTGGATACGCTGCCCTGGATATCTGGTGGCCTTGCCATATTGCTGGGTCTGATTATCGGCAGCTTTCTGAATGTGGTGGTGATCCGGTTACCACAAAAAATCTGTGCTGCAACCCATGATCCTGAACACACAGCTGGCACCCGCAGACTCTGGTTCGGACTGGATTATCTGATCCGACCCGAATCACATTGTATGCACTGCCGGCACAACCTGCGTCCGTGGCACAATATCCCCGTACTGAGTTGGTTGTGGCTGCGTGGGCAGTGTGCTTATTGCGCAGCACGCATCAGCCCTCGCTATCCACTGACCGAAACAGCGACTGCACTGGCAACCTGGCTGGTGGTCAGCCATTTCGGCCTGAGCATCACGGCAGGTTATGCCTGCCTGTTCGTCTGGTGTCTGCTGACACTCAGCCTGATTGATCAGGATACCCGGCTGCTGCCGGATCAACTGACCCTGCCTTTGCTCTGGCTCGGCCTGCTCGCTAATCTGAATCAGACCTTCACCACACTTGAGTCAGCCGTCATTGGTGCTGTCGCCGGTTATGTCAGCCTGTGGCTGGTGTTTCATCTGTTCCACCTGATGACCGGAAAATATGGTCTCGGCTACGGCGACTTTAAACTATATGCCGCATTCGGTGCCTGGCTCGGCTGGGAATTATTACCCCAGATCCTGCTGTTCGCCTCACTCAGCGGTACCCTGCTCGGCGCTGGCCTGATCCTGCTGCGCCACCAAGATCGTCAGACACCGATGCCATTCGGCCCGCACCTTGCCGCCGCAGGGTGCCTGGCACTATTCTATGGTGCTGAGATCAACTACTGGTATCTCACGACGCTGTCCTGATCATGTACACTGTAGTACTGACCGGTGGCATCGGCAGCGGCAAATCTGCCGCCAGTGACTATTTCAGGACACTGGGCGTCGCAGTGACAGATGCCGATGTGATCAGCCGGGAGCTGGTGCGTCCGGGTAGTCCGGCGCTGGCCCGGATCGTCGCGACTCTGGGTCGCGACCTGCTACAGCCAGACGGTAGTCTGGCCCGCGCAAGGTTACGCACCCGTATTTTTCAGGATGCCACAGCACGTACGCAGCTGGAATCAATATTACACCCGGCAATCCGCCACGCAATGCTGCAACAACGTGCCGAGGCCACCGGCCCGTATATCGTGCTGGTAATCCCACTCTGGCCAACCACCCAGGCTGGCTATCCGGCAGATCGGGTGTTGCTGATAGATGCTCCGGTCGCAACCCAGATCGCACGCATTCAGCAACGTGATCAGATTTCTGCAACAGCAGCTGCACAGATCGTCGCCAGTCAGAGCAACCGGACTGACTATCTGGCGACTGCCGACGATATCATACAGAATACCGACACACTGGCCGTATTACACCAGACGATAGATCAATACCACACCCGTTACCTGCACTATTCCACTCCATCTTCTATAAATACCTGACCCTGTTATGCTGATCCAGGAACAATCCCGTCCGGGCCGTCGCGCCTTTGCCCAAGCACCGAACACAACCTGTGACCTGAGTACGATACCGACTGCATTCAGACGATCTCAACCTGCTGCCCTGCCTGAAGTCTCTGAGCTACAGGCAGTCCGTCATTACACCCGGTTGTCGCGCAAAAATTTTTCGATTGACACAGAATTTTATCCGCTCGGCTCCTGTACCATGAAATATAACCCTCGGGCATGTAACAGCTTAGCCATGCTGCCCGGACTGCTGAACCGTCATCCGTATGCGCCAGATTCGCACAGTCAGGGCTATCTGCGCTGCCTGTACGAACTGCAGGCCATACTGAGAAAAGTGACCGGGATGCAAGCCGTGTCACTCGTCCCTGCCGCCGGCGCACAAGGTGAATTTACTGGTGTCGCGATGATCCGGGCCTATCATGCCGCCCGTGGCGATCACGCCCGTTGTGAAATCATCGTGCCGAATGCCGCACACGGCACAAACCCGGCCACTGCGGTCATGTGTGGCTATAAGGTACGTGAAATCCCGACACTTGCCGATGGTGATGTCGATCTGACCGCACTGCAGCAAGCCCTCGGGCCACAGACCGCCGGCATCATGCTGACCAATCCATCAACACTCGGGGTGTTTGAACGTAAGATTCAGGAAATTGCCCGCCTAGTACATACCGCCGGCGGCCTGTTGTATTACGACGGTGCAAATCTGAACGCGATCCTAGGCAAGGCTCGACCAGGCGATATGGGCTTTGATGTGATCCATATGAACCTGCACAAGACCTTCTCCACACCACATGGCGGTGGCGGCCCGGGTGCCGGGCCGGTTGGCGTCAGTGCACGCCTGCAGCCCTACCTGCCGGTACCGATGGTCACACAAACGGCAGACAAACGCTACACCTGGCAGACCGACTGTCCGCAAAGTATCGGAAAACTGCATGCGTTTGCCGGGAATGCCGGCGTATTGCTGCGGGCCTATATCTATGCACGTCTGCTCGGACGCGAGGGTATGCAGCGTGTGGCTGAATATGCCACCCTGAATGCGAACTACTTGGCGATAAAATTACGTGAGGCGGGCTTTGAACCAGCCTACCCAATGCGTCGTGCCACACATGAGTTTATCCTGACCCTGAAAAAACAGGCAACCACTCACAAAGTCAGTGCGATGGACTTTGCCAAACGCCTGCTGGACTATGGTGTACACGCACCAACCACCTATTTCCCGTTGCTGGTACCGGAATGTTTCCTGATTGAGCCGACAGAAACAGAAGACAAAGATACTCTGGATACGTTTGTTGCTGCCATGATCGCCGTGCAGAAAGAAGTTGAAACTGAGCCGGAGCGGGTCAGAACAGCGCCTCATACACTACCGGTGAAGCGTCTGGATGACGTACGCGCCGCACGCGAGCCTGATCTGCGCTGGCGGCCTGCAAGCAACACTGATGGATGAAATTCAGAATCCGCACGACAAATGTTTCCAGAAAATCATGCAACAGCCCGCGAATGCACTCGCCTTCTTCCGGCAATATCTGGAACCGCATTGGCAGAACAGGATTGACCTGAATACCCTGGAGCTGCAATCCGGCAGTCGTGTGACCAGTGTGTTTAAGAAACTGCACAGCGATATTCTGTATCGGGTCAGATTATGCGA
>JAHDBG010000032.1:0-4031 GCA_020630515.1 Gammaproteobacteria bacterium | reverse complement strand
CCAGTGTGTTTAAGAAACTGCACAGCGATATTCTGTATCGGGTCAGATTATGCGACCCTGACACACAGGGAGAAACAGCCTATCTGTACACACTGGTCGAACATCAGAGCACACCGGATCGCACCATGGCTATACGCCTGCTGCAATACAAAGCAAGTATCCTGCTGCCACATGCACACGAAGCCTGGTTGCCACCGATACACACCATGGTGTTCTATCATGGTCGCACCACACCCTACCCGTACGACCTGGATTTACGTTTTCGCACCCCGGAATATGCCAGACACACACTGCAGGGTCCGCCACAACTGATTGATGTGCAGCAACAACCCGATGCCATCCTGTTGCAACAGGATCGGGCTGGCCTGCTCAGCTATTTTTTCAAGCATGTCGCAGATCAGGATGTCTTATCGGCACTGATTGCCCTGCCAGCAGCATTTTTACGCAGGAGACCAGCGGCCTGGAGATGTTGCAAACACTGATGCAATATTATCAACGGACTGCCAGGGCCGAAGATCCACTACGAGCATTTCAGCAGATCGCAGAAAAGCTTGAACCGGAACAAAGGGAAAATATCATGACAATTGGTGAAGCCCTGAGAGCTCAGGGAATACAGGAAGGCAGACAAGAAGGTATACAGGAAGGTATGCAACGTGGACAACAGGAAAGCCTGCACAAAGTCGCATCTAACCTGTTGCATGCAGGTACCGATCCACAGCTTGTCCAGCGAGTGACCGGGCTATCGGCTGATGATATGCAAAGAATCGCCATGCACACCCCCTGACACAATGCTGTGGCTACTCAACTCCGGCTTAATCATTGTGCTCCTGGTGCTGCACTATCCACTCTGGATCGGGACCGGTAGCCTAGCCGACGTGTATCGTTTGCAGCAACAGAAGGCCGCACAATATCAAACGCTGGCGGCACAACACCAACGTAATCAGGCCCTGCTGGCTGAAATCCGCTATCTGCAACAACACAGAGAGGCGGTGGAGACCCGTGCACGTTATGACCTGGGCCTGGTACGGCCAGGGGAAACCTATTTTCAACTGATCCGGCAGCATGACTAACTGGGCGGTGGTTCCGGCGGCTGGTATCGGCCAGCGGATGCAGAGTGCTATCCCGAAACAATACCTCATGCTGGGTAATCAGCAGGTAATCGACCATGCACTGGCCCCGTTGATTGCACACCCGACCATCCGACAGACCTGTGTCGCACTCAATCCGGATGATCGCAGGTGGGCACAAACCCGATTTGCCGACCATCCTGACATTGTATGCGTTATCGGCGGTGCCGAACGACGTGACTCAGTCCTGAGTGCATTGCACACACTCGCAGCACGGGCTAACCCGGAAGACTGGGTCCTCGTGCATGATGCTGCCCGGCCTTATCTGCATCCGGATGATCTGACACACCTGATCACGCAAGTCACAGCTCACCCGACCGCTGCAGGCGGTCTGCTGGGCCAGCGTGTTGCCAACACGCTCAAACGGGTGACTGAACAGGGTACGATCAGCGACACGCTGGACCGCAACCATATCTGGCATGCGTTCACACCGCAGATGTGTCGGTTTGGCCTGCTGTATCAACACTTACAGGCAGCCTGTGCAGCGAACCTGCCGATGACTGACGAAGCCGGTGTTCTGGAATGGGCTGGCGAGACCCTGCTGATGATACCGGGTCGAGCCGATAACCGTAAAATCACTTATCCTGAAGATCTTGTGCCCCACGCCAACGATAAACCAGGTGCCACAGCAGACCTGAGGAGCTATTATCCATGATTACTGCAATCACACTGATTCTGGCATTATGCCTGGAACATATTGTCTGGAATGTCAGCCGCTGGCGCCAGCGCGA
Organism: Gammaproteobacteria bacterium; assembly: GCA_020630515.1. Taxonomy (GTDB): domain Bacteria; phylum Pseudomonadota; class Gammaproteobacteria; order Chromatiales; family Chromatiaceae; genus JAHDBG01. The sequence continues at coordinate 2,173 of JAHDBG010000032.1, read as the reverse complement.
TGTATTCATCACCTGTTATCAGCGGACACTTGCCACAAAATCCATGACCCGCTTTGCTCAGCAACTGGCCAATCCGAACTGGCTGCTGACCCTGCTTGTGTTCCTGGTGGTCATCTGTCAGTTCGTGATTATGCCTGCACTGGGCACACTGTTTGTCTGGGTATTCGGGCTGGCTGCCCTGTTGTTCAGCTTCGGGCCACGCAACCTCGGACGTGACCTTGAAGCCTATCTGCAGGCACAGGCCTCCGGACAGCATCAACGCACTAATCAGATTGCCAGCTACTTTGCAGAACTGGATCCACATCACCACGACCCGGACCATCAGATCAAACAAGGCCTGCTGATCCAGGCAAACCAGGCGCTCATCGGCCCTATCATCGGATTTATCCTGTTCGGTGCCATCGGTGCCGTGTTATATCGTGTACTGGATCACTTGGTGTCATTATCTGATACCACTGCGGTGAAACCCGCACTAATCAAGAGTCTGCGTCGGCTACATGACTGGATCAACTGGTTGCCAGCACGAATCACCGCACTGGGTTACGCCGTAACCGGTCATTTTGAAGCCGTGATCAGTACGTGGCAGACACTGGAACGGGAACACACCTGGAACCATACCGCCTTGTTGCAGGCCACTGGTCAGGCCGCACTGGCCGATCACACTACCACGGGACGTGAAAGTATACTGGCGCATGCTGCACTGATCAGACGGACGATAATATTATGGAGCGGCATTATCGCATTCGCTGCATTGCTCAGTGTATTCTGATCAGTCTGCTCTGGTCCACCACCTGGGCACAACCCCGGATTATCACACTGTCGCCACATGCCACCGAGTTGGTACAGGCGATTGGTGGTGAACATCTTCTGGTTGCCGCAGCGGCCTATTCACCTGACCTGCCCGAATCCATTCCTCGCCTCAGTACCTTCGGTGGGATAGATCGCGAACGCATTCTGCAACTGGCGCCGGACCTGGTGATCGTCTGGACCTCCGGCAATCGCCCCAGCGATCTTGCCTGGCTGACAATGCAGGGCATACGTATCTTTCACAGTGAACCGACACAGCTGACTGATCTGGCCGACCAGATGCGTGCCATCGGCGCATTGACCGGACTGACAGATACCGCAGAACAAGCTGCTCAATACTTTCTTCAGGCACTCCGGAATAGCTGCAGAAGACCAGACCCTGCAGTTGTTTATCTCAGCCTGTGGGATAAACCCGCTTTAACCATCGGCGGACATCACTGGCTGAATGACGTCCTGCATCATGCCGGCCTACGCAATACATATCACCCTATCCGGCGGGGCGTCTTTGCGGTTGAGGCAGAGGCCAGAGCCAGCCAGCAAGTGTTACCCCGATTGTCCAGCCAGCCGGGCAACTCACACCTCAGCCTGCCCGACCTCAGCCGCCCTAGCCCGGTGCTGATCCACGCGATCCGGCAACTCTGTCAACATCCACCCATAGAAACCCTGATTGAACCACCAACCACGCCAAGACAGTAAGGGCACACGGCCGTGCGTCCCCGACCACCAGCCGCCCGACATTGAGCAACTGCGTCAGGATATTGTGTTCACTGCACAGCTACGCGGACAGGACTATCTGTTTCACACCACCTGGGGATTATTCTCACCCAAAGGGATTGACACTGGCACCCGCATGCTGATAGAGAACATACCTATTCATCCGACTGACCGAACACTGGACCTCGGCTGTGGCTATGGACCACTGGGTATGGTGATGGCGCGGCACGCAACACATTGTTGCCTGGTAGACAAAGACTTTGTTGCAATTGACTATGCTAGGGCAAACCTGAAACGGAACCAGATACGGAATGCCGACGTGATACTCAGCAATGGTCTGCAACACATACCGCCACAGACCTTCACTCTGGTCGCCAGTAATCTGCCGGCAAAAAGTAACAAAGAACATTATCACATCTTTTTCCACGATATCCATCAACACCTGGCGTCAGGTGGCAGATGTTACGTGGTGGTGGTGAATGGGCTGCGGCATTTCATCAAACGTACATTCAGGACATTATTCGGCAATCATACCAAAATCAGACAGGGCACTACCCATACCATCGCTTTAGCTACTAAACAATAAAATGCAAACCTTAGTGAGATAACAAACGTCTGGGGGCGACTCGTCCGTCTGATAAGATCTCACCGA
>JAHDBG010000104.1 GCA_020630515.1 Gammaproteobacteria bacterium | reverse complement strand
CCCATCACATTCGTCGGACGTACCGCCTTATCAGTAGAGATCAGAACAAAATCTGCAACACCGGCTTCCAGTGCAACTTGTGCAGAGATGAGGGTACCAAATACATTATTCCGGATACCTTCAGCAAGATTATGCTCAACGATCGGAACATGTTTATAGGCCGCAGCATGATAAATCGTGTCTGGCTGCCAAGTTGAGATGATCCGACGCATGCGCGCCCCATCCGCGACAGAGCCGAGCAGAGGAATCAGGCGACTTTTTTGCAAATCGTTCTGGGCTAGCCGACCTTCAAGTTCACTGTGAATCGCATACAAGGCATATTCGCTGATTTCGACCAGCAACAGGCAGGCAGGTTGTTGTTGCAGAATCTGACAGCATAGTTCACTACCGATAGAACCACCAGCACCAGTGACCAGAACAACCTTAGCAGTGATATTCTTGCTGAGAAGGGCATGATCGGGAGCAACTGATTCGCGATTGAGCAGATCGTCGATCTCCAGTTCACGCAGGTCGGATACTGTAACGACTCCCTTCGCCAGATCAACGATACCAGGCAGGGTGCGCACTGCCACAGGGTGATGCCGTATCTGCTCCAGAATGGCGTGTCGTCTACGTCGACTTGCAGAGGGAATAGCTAGCAACACGTGGGCTACTCTCTCAGATATCACCAAGTGTCCGAGTCTTGCGGGTGGATATACCGGGAGGTTGTTTAATCTGCGTCCATGCAGGTGCCGATCATCATCAATAAAGCCGACTATACGCATGGCAGTGTTATTGCGCAGTGTAGCTGCCAGTTGTTGTCCGGAATCTCCAGCCCCGTAGATCAGGCCTTTGGGAGTGCTGGTCTTCGCCTGATATGAAATTGTGCCGCACAGCCAGTGGTATGCCAGCAGGCGTGAACCGCCAATCGCAAAAAAGAGCAGCAATGGTTGGATCAGGCCGACCGCACCGGGTGCATCCGTGATGTCTGTGCCGATCAGCAAGGTCGCGTATAGCAGACTGTATAGAGCCATCGCCCGGCTGATAGCCAGCATCGCAGACCAACCAGCATAGCGAAAGATAGCGCGATACAGGCCAGAAAGCGTGAATAAGGGCAGAGCTAGTGCAACGGAAATGAGAGCGGCAGACAACACTGCATCTGTAAAGCTGGCCAATTCCTCTAACCGAAAACAAAATGCCAGCCAAGCAGTCAGTATGCAAAGGCTGATATCTACGCATAGCGCAATGCTGCGTTTGGCGGTACGAGGAAGAGTCAGAACAAAGGAGCGGGTGTGTTGTTTCAGCGTGTGTGGACAGTGCAGGGAAGGGCGTCTGGAGGGCATCGATCAGGCAGCTATTGTGATAGCTGAGGCCTGTTGCAGTACAGAGGTGATGGCAGTGGTTGTTTTATTGATCTCAGCGGATGTCAGGGTAGGGTGAACCAGAAGCATCAGGCTGGTTTCACCGAGTATTTTAGCACTGGGCAGCCGTTGCGCCGGTCGATAGCCAGTACCGTCGAATGCTTTTTCCAGATAGACCTCAGAACAACTGCCGGGATAACAGGGCACACCTGCAGTATTGATCTCAGCGATGATGCGGTCCCGATTCCAGCCAGGGGCCAGATTGTCCGGGCGCACGAAACAATAATATTTGTAACAGGCGTGTACACAGTCTAGTGTGCAGGATGGTGTATCTGCACCAGATGGGCAATTGCGATGGCAGTGGAATGGCGTCAGGCGGATACAGCTATCGGATCCGGCATAGGGTGCTAAGGCTTGGGTGATGGCAGCAGCATGCGCATTGCGGCGGTGGGTCCATTCAGGCATGCGTTGCAGTTGGATACGACCGATAGCGGCCTGCATTTCGGTCATGCGGGCGTTAGTGCCGAAGTCTTCGTGTAACCAGCGAAAGCCGGGTGGATGTTCGCGTTCGTAGACCGCCGCATAGCTTTTGCCATGGTCTTTGCAGGCCCACATCTTGCGCCATAAAGCTTCGTCGTTGGTGGTGACCATACCGCCTTCACCACCAGTAGTCATGATCTTGTCCTGGCAGAAGGACCAACAGCCAACATCACCTATTGCGCCGACGCTTTGTCCTTTATAGCGGGCACCGTGTGCCTGGGCACAGTCTTCTATCACACGTAGCTGGTGCTCTGCGGCAAGGGCCAGGATCAAGTCCATGTCGCAGGGCCATCCAGCCAAGTGGACGCAGAGGATCGCGCGTGTTTTGGGAGTCAGTACGGTGGCGATGGTCTCGTCAGTGATGTTCTGGCTGTTGAGGTCGACGTCGGCAAAGATGGGCCTGGCGCCGACTCGGATGATGCTGGAGACGCTGGCGAGGAAGGTGCGTGGGCTGACGATGACTTCATCGCCTGGGCCGATGTCGAGCGCCTGGAGGGCGATTTCCAGAGCGACGGTACCATTCGCCAGAGCGATAGCATGTTGTGCTCCGGCCCAGGCAGCAAATTCTTTTTCAAAGGCGCGGCCTTCGTTGCCGGTCCAATAGTTGACCTGGTTGGAGAGTAGCACTTGTTGTATGGCTTCGGCTTCTTCTTTGGTGTAGCTGGGCCAGGGGGTGAAGAGGGTGTTGAGCATA